>JBAXYB010000004.1:0-69795 GCA_037127585.1 Verrucomicrobiota bacterium | reverse complement strand
AGTCGGCGGGCGAAGTCACGATTACCAAAGCGCTCCAACTCGATGTTCGCGGTCGCGATGTGCTCGTGGTGGACGACATTCTCGATACCGGGCTGACGCTGGTGAAGATTCGCGAGATGCTCAGCAAACTTCAGCCGCGGTCGTTGAAGTTTGGGGTTTTTCTCGAAAAAGAAATTCTGCACCGGGAGGCTTTCCAAGCCGATTACGTGGCCTTTCGGATCCCGAACAAGTTCGTCGTCGGCTACGGCCTCGACTATCTCGAACGTTACCGGAATCTCCCGTACGTCGGCACGCTCAAGCCGTCCGTGATTGCGGCGAAGTGAACATCACCGTTCAACTCTTCAGTTTCCTCCGGCAACTCACCGGCCAGACCGAACTCCACATCACCTTGCCGGCGCCGGCAACGGTGGCCGATTTACTGACGGAGCTTTACCGGCAATTTCCCCGGTTGCGTGAGGCAGACCAAACGACGTTGATCGCCATCGGCGTGGAATTCGCCCGCCGGGAAGACTCGCTCAAGGACGGTGACGTCGTTTCCTTGCTGCCGCCGTTGCAAGGCGGTGCGGACGATGAACTGCTCATCACCGATCAACCGATTGCCGATGACAAATTGGGCGCGGTGGCCGGGGACATCGGCGGCATCGTGGTGTTCTGGGGTGTGGTGCGCGACCGGGAAGATGGGAAGTTGATCGGCGCGCTGGATTACACGGCGTACCGGGCGATGGCGGAACATCAATTTCGCAAACTCATTGACGAGACGAAGCAGCGGTGGCCGGTCAAGCGAGTGCGCGTGGTGCACCGGCTGGGTGTGGTGAAGGTGGGAGAGGCGTCGTTGTTGGTGCGCGTCGAGGCGAGTCACCGGGCGGAGGCGTTTGCGGCGGCGCAGTTTCTCATCGACGAGCTGAAGTTGAAGGTGCCGATCTGGAAAGCGGCTGTGTTGTAGGGTGCGCATCCCCGTCGTTTGGGGTGCGCGCCGTTGCCGTCAATCTACGGCGGGCAGCCTAAACGACAGGCGTGCCCGCCCTACACCGAAGTTTGCTTCGCGGCCGGAAAGTGCAACCGCACGCGCGTGCCTTGATTAGCGACGCTGTCGATTTCAATTTCGCCCCCATGACGTTTCATGATCGCCCGGGCAATGGTCAGACCGAGGCCGGCGCTTTCGGGTTTGGTGGTGAAGTACGGGTCGAACACGCGTTGCCGGACATCGTCGGACATGCCGGGGCCGCGGTCTTCGATGAGGAGGGTGACGCGGTCGGGCGAACCGTTTTTCAGGAGGACATCGATCTGGCCGTCCGCCGGCGAGGCTTGGATGGCGTTGCTAAGGACGGCGAGGAACGCTTGTTCGAACAAACCCCGGTCAATGACCGCCCGCGGCAGGGCGTCGTCGGTCCGGTAATCAACGCGGAGGTTTTTCTCGGTGACTTGTGGTTCGAGGAGCGCGATGGCGTCGTGAACGATCGGCTCGATTCGATGAGGCGCGACGGCGGGGTTCAGCGGGGAGACGGTGGAATGAAGGGCGCGCACCCATTGGTCGAGTTTGTTGACGAGGGCGATGATGTAGTTGAAGCCGACGCGGGAATCGGGGTCAACGTCGGAGGCGTTGCTTTCGTATTGGGCGAGGGAGCGGATCGAGCCGAGGAGGCTGCGGACGTTATGGGTGACGTGCGAGCAAGCTTCGCCCATGTTGGCGAGGTGCTGGGTGCGTTCGCCGGCTTCGCGCAGGGCGGTGAGTTCGCCGGCAAGTTTGTTGATGTTGTTGATAATGGTGATGAATTCTTCGTCGCCGATGGGCGAGACTTGGCGCGCTAAATCGACGGCGGCCAGCGCGGCCACGCCGTGATTCATGAAACCCAAAGGCCGGAGCAGCCACCGGCGCACGAGCCACGTCAGGCCGACGAACAAGAGAACGCTGTCGAGCATGATTACAATCAGGCCGATCGTCGTCCAGTGATGGATGGTTTGGAGGCGGGTGGAATTCTTGAAGATGGCTTGCCGATACAGTGTGCCGAGTTCTTCGAGGGCGACCATGGGCTGGCCGGTGGTCAACCCTTGCCGGGCCTTGGTGATCAGGTCGTTCTCGGCCGGGGTGCGGGCCAGCCGTTCCAAATCATCGAGGCGCGCCCCAAGATCCGCGCGGCGTTGCGGCGCGAGCCGGTAGGCTTGGAGGGCTTCGGCGACTTGGCCGGCTTGGAGATTGGCGTGATTAGTGGCGGCCAGAATCGAGTTCAGCCGGTCGACAACGATGACTGCGGCGATTTCCACGACGAGGAGAAAGACCGCCGCCAAGCAAAAAGCGGTACTGAGTTTGGTGCTGACTTTCACGGCGGCGAGACTACCGCGATTCGCGCGATTAGTAAAACCGGCAATGCGGTCCAGTGAGAGGAACTCGGGAGGGCGAGGTTCCAGTCGAGCCGCGGCTCGCCGGGAGGCTCGCCCTCCCATCAACGGCGAGGATGACTGTTATTGCGTGAGGCGCAACAGAATGTCGGCGCGAATCTGGTCGAAGAGGGGTTGGACGTCGCTGGGGTCGTCGGCGACGAGGGAGAGGCCGACGGGCTGAGTTGGGTCGTAGTGCGGACTGTCAGTGGTATTGGCCATGTCCTTAAGAAAGTCGGGATTGAGGGCCGGCCGTGAGCATTCCGAAAAACCATTCCCCAGACCAACGCAATAAACGATGTTTCCAAGTGCCCGCGCCTGTCTGGCAAGTGCCACAGCGCGAGCTTCGGCTTCATCATGCATATCGCCGCAACTCACGGTGTTGATGTTTGCCTTCCCGGTGTACGACGGGTCGATCGACGGGATTGTGGAAGGAACGGTGCAGCCGTTACTATTCACTGCTCCGGTGAGTGGGTCAGTGATCGTTGGTCTCCCACCATTCGAATTGGAAATGTTTCTCGGTCCACAATTGAGCGTGTACTTAAACCCGTTTGCCAAACCATCGGTGAAGAAGATAATCGCTTTGATGACATCGTCACCGGGAGCGACAACGATGCTTTGGTTTTGGGCCAGTCCATTTGTGAACCCTTGCTCGGAGCAGGTATTGCCACTAAAGTTTGCATTCAAGTTCGCCATCCAAACGTTAGCAGTCGCGGTGATGGAGGATTTGAAGTTCTGACGGATCGTCACATCCGTTCGTCCCCACGTCGAGAAACTGTTCATGGAGACGTAATCGTTTGCATCATCGAAATAGCCGACGAAATTGGTGACTGCCTGCGGGAGAACATTAGCACCACGGTCATTAATCATCGACCCCGAACGATCCAGCACCAGTGACATGATGAGCCGGCGTTGCTGGGCTTGGGCGTTGGCTTTGACGCTGAGGCGTTTCCAGGTCGGTAAGATGCGGATGAAAAAGGTGTTGATCTGGGCCGTCGCATCGACGGTGACGAGCCGGTGGCCGAGCGGGCTGAAACTCATGACGATGTTCGGCGTCACGGTCCCGGTATCGCGGCCGGGGCGGCCGTAATTGGCGGCGAAGACGCTTTGGGCAATCGCCGTCGCGGTGACAGTGCCTTGATTGGCGTTGAGCATCCCTTCCAAACAAGCGGCGTCAACGGCTTTTGAGAGATTGGCTTTGGTGATGTAGGCGAACCCGAGGTCGATGCCGAGGCCCGTGAACAAGATCAAGACCACTAGAAAAAACACGAACATCACCATCGATTGGCCGTCCTGGCGTGAGCTGCGAGCGGGGCGGGGGCGGGTGAGTTTCATTGGTTGTCTCCAGGAATTAGAAATACGCCACGTCATAGAGATTGGATGGGGCGGCTAGTTGGAGCAGTTTCCCGACCGGCGTGATGGGCGTGAATTTGTAATAGACTTCCGTGACGTATAACACTTTGCCAGCGGCCGGAATAACCGTGGTTGTTGCCGGCATGGTGGCGACAGCGTTGAGAACCCCGAGTTTGCTGGCCGAGCCACTGGCCAATCCGCCGGTCGCATACTGACTGGTGACGCGCCGAACCCCGTTGCTATTCGTGACTGTGCTCATGATCAACCGGCCCTGCGTGGCCATCTTCAAGGGACTGGCTGAGTTCATGACCGCGGTGGCGGCATTGGTCACCGCGGTGTTCCGCAAAACGAGGTTCGCGCCTTCGCGAGACAGGTTCACCACGATCTGGCGTTCGTAAAGAAAGCGGCCAAAGTCGATGAGTCCAAACAGCAAGACCGCCAGCATCATGACGACGAAGGCTAACTCAATAAACGCTTGCCCGGACTCGCCGTGTCGGAGAAACCGGGTCAATCGCTGGCGGATATGTTGCAGGGTCGGCATTAGTGAAAATTACTACGACGTTTGGGTTGATGCAAAGGGTTCGTTCAAGAAGGTGGTTTTCACCGTAAACGTATAAATGCCACTCGCACCAAAAAACCGCCCAATCATCGGAGTGATCAACTTCAAATTGGAGGTCATGGAGATCGTCACCACATCGCGCGGGCCGCCCGCCCGAGCCGCCCCGGAGTTGCCGCCGGCGGCGCTGCTGATCTGAATATTCGTGACGTCAAGTCCGACGGCTGCTTTCTTGGCGGTTTCGATAATGGAATTCACGCGCGACATCGGCTGCAGTGTGACCGGGTCGGTGAGGCGGTTGCCGGTGACCGCGAATCGGCCGGCTTGGCGCATCGCATTTTGCAGGGTGATTTGGGAGAAAATGACCCGCCCAATATCGATGATTCCAAAGACCATCAAGAAGAACAGCGGGGCCACTATCGCGAACTCCACCATCGACTGCCCGCGCCGGGTCGACACACTTTTCCCGAGGAAGCGCTTCTGAATCAGCTTGATGATGTTCATGATCTTATTCTCCTACGTGGTTTTGGTATTTCTCATACTCATCAATAGCACTCGACAAGCCAAGATGCTGCGCCACCCCCGTCTTGTCAATCGACAACCGCTGCTCACTGTGCGCTAACCGACTGATGAACAAAAGCATCGGTTACCTTTGACAAATCCGCCAAGTTGAAGATTGGTTACCGAAAATTCGCACCGGTAAGAAAGTTTATCACCACGACCAGACAAGACTGAACGGCCCGCCCAGTAAATTACGGAGCTTGCGGCGTGAGCGCTTGTTCGAGCAGGGCGCGCTGGGCATCGGTCAGCGGCAACGTCCCGGCCAACGCCTGCGCCGCTGGCGTCATCTTGCGCCAAGTTTTGCGGAGGATTTCGACCATCTTGTCATTCCCGGTCTTGGCTGTAGTCTCAGCGAACTGTATCTCCAAAAACGTCAGACACAACGCGTCCTCCAACACCCGGCCCTCCTCGTCGCGTGGGAAATTGCGTTTGCAAATCAGATGTTGGACGCGGTCAATCGTATTCGGGTCGTAACCGACTTCCCGGAGAATCTCCCCGGCTTTCCTGGCGTGAAACTGTTTCAAATCCTCGCGCCATTTCAAGTACCCGATCCGACCGGGTGGATATGAATCACGTGGACTCAACCACCGGCAAATGTGCTGGGCCCGCGCGGCGAGCCGGAGCGGTTCGCTGGCGGCGGGCGCGAGTTTCACGACCCACGCCGAGACGTGTTGCGAGTAGGGCAACGCGCCGCCCTGCGGGTCACCGGCGTTGGCGGCGTCGATGCGGGTAATCGCGTCTTGAAACCGTTCCGAATCCATGCCACAAACAATACCATGAGTGACCTTATCAAAGTAGCCGAGACCTCCGACCTCAAGCCCGGTGAAGGCAAAACCGTCGTCGCCGGCGAGCGCGAACTTGCGCTCTTCAACATCGACGGGAAGCTGCACGCCATCGACAACGTCTGCCCGCATCGCGGCGGTCCGCTGAGCGAAGGCATGCTCGACGGCTGCGTCGTCACCTGCCCGTGGCACGGCTGGCGATTCGACTGCACCACCGGCCAATCGCCCGTCATCCCGACGGCGAAAGTGGACCGGTTCGATGTCGTCATCGAAGGCAACGACGTGAAAGTGAAAATCTGATGGCCCTTAAATCCTCTTGGGAGCTCGCCCTCGAACGCACCGGCGGAAAATCCGCCGCGAAACTCACCGCCGCGCAAAAAGAAAAGCTCGCGGAACTGGAGCGCATCTACAAAGCCAAAATCGCCGAGGTCGAACTCGACCTCACCCCGAAGATCGCCACCGCCCGCACTGCCGGCAAAGCGGAAGACGCGCAGAAGTTAGCCGAGAATCTCCGCGTCGGCGTCGCCCGCCTCCGCGACAAACTCGAAGCTGAGAAAGAGACGATCCGGCAGTCCATGTAGGAGCGATTTGTAATCGCGACCGGTCGCGAATGAAATGAAAAGTACCGTCTGCGCCCTCGTCAGCGGTGGCCTCGATAGCTGCGTGATGTTGGCCGAGTTGGCGCACCGCCACCGGCGCGTTTATCCAGTCTTCATCCGGCATGGCTTGATATGGGAAACCGCGGAACTCCGCCATCTCCGCCGGTATCTCCGCGCCATTCACGCCGGTCCGCTCACCGTCCTCAACTCGCCGGTCGATTATGGCAACCACTGGAGCCTCACTGGCAAAAACGTCCCCGGCGCGAAAACCGCCGACGAAAAGATGTATCTCCCGGGCCGCAACCTCATGTTGCTCTCGAAAGCCGCGGTCTTCTGCGCGCTGAATAAGATCCCGGTCATCGCCATCGGCTCGCTCGGCCACAATCCCTTCCCGGATGCGACCCCGAAATTCTTCCGCGACTTCGCCCGCCTCGCCGGTAACGCGCTGAACTGCCAGTTGAAAGTCATCGCTCCCTTCCGGTCGCTCGCGAAGGCGCAGGTGATCCGCCGCGGTCGTGGTTTGCCGTTGCACCTGACTTTCTCCTGTGTCGCGCCACGCGGCGGTCGGGCGTGTGGTCGCTGTAACAAGTGCGCCGAACGAGCGCGGGCGTTCGAGACCTGCGCCTAATTTGTAGGAGCGGCATTCCTGCCGCGACCAGGACGATCGCGACAAGAATGTCGCTCCTACGCCGGCTTTTTGGTATCAGTCGACGCATGGCCTACGATTCCTTGCGCGATTTTGTCTCAAAGCTCGACGCCACCGGTGAGTTGAAGCGGATCACCATCGAAGTCGATCCCGTCTTTGAAATCACGGAGATTGCGGACCGGGAAATGAAGTTACCGGGCGGCGGGAAGGCGTTGTTGTTTGAGAAGTGCAAGGGCGCGAAGTTTCCGCTGTTGATCAATGGCTACGGGTCGACAAAGCGGATGGCGATGGCGCTTGGGGTGGACTCGGTCGAGGAGATTGCCGGCGAACTCGAATCGCTCTTGAAGGCCAAGCCGCCGACCTCGTTCAAGGAGACGGTGGCGTTGTTGGGGACGGCCTTGAAACTTCGGCATGCCAAACCCGGTCGCGGCGGGGACGCCGCTCCGACCACGGAGTTACGCGGTCTCAGCGAAATACCGATTCAGAAATGTTGGCCGCAGGATGCGGGGCGGTTCATCACGCTGCCGTTGGTCATCACGCGGGATCCGGATACCGGGGCGCGCAACGTCGGGACGTACCGGATGCAAGTCATCGATGAGCGGACCACGTTCATGCATTGGCAACTGCACAAGACCGGGGCGCGGCATTGGCGCCGGTATGTGGAGTTGAAGAAACGGATGCCGGTCACTGTCGCGCTGGGGGGCGACCCGGTTTACACGTTTGCGGCGACAGCCCCGATGCCGGATGGGATTGATGAGATGATGCTGGCCGGTTTTCTCCGGAAGAAATCAGTCGCGATGGTGAAGTGTCAGACGAACGATCTCGAAGTGCCGGCGGATTGCGATTTTGTGTTGGAAGGCTACGTCGATCCCGAGGAGAAACTCGATCTCGAAGGGCCGTTCGGTGATCACACCGGGTATTACACGTTGCCGGAGCCTTATCCGAAGTTTCATATCGAACGCATCACGGCGAAGAAGGATGCGATTTATCCGAGCACCATCGTCGGCATTCCGCCGATGGAAGATTTCTACATGGGGACGGCGAGCGTCCGGATCTTTCTGCCGGTGTTTAAGATGACGTTCAACGAGATCGTGGACCTCGCGTTGCCGGCGGAGGGGGCGTTCCACAATCTGGTGGTGGTCTCGATCAAGAAACAGTTTCCGTATCATGCGATGAAGGTGATGCACGGGTTGTGGGGCATGGGGCAGATGATGTTCACGAAGATGATCGTGGTCGTGGACGAAGATGTGAATGTCCACAACCTGAGTGAGGTGATGTTCCGGCTGACCGCGAACGTCGACCCACAGCGCGACATCATTTTCACCAAAGGCCCCGCCGATGTGCTTGATCACTCGACGCCGACAATGGGGCTGGGGAGTAAGCTGGGTTTTGATGCGACGCACAAGTGGCCGGGCGAGGCGGAGACACGCCCCTGGCCGCCGATCATTAAGATGGATGGCGCGGTGAAGAAACGCGTGGATGAGTTGTTCGGCCATGCCTGACGAGGAGTTCAGTTGCCCGAACTGTGGAGAAGACGTGCCGGCGGGGGCTAAAGCCTGCCCGGCTTGCGGTGCAGACGAGAAGACCGGGTGGGCGGACGATACCATTCACGAGGAAGATCCGGCCGATTTTGATTACGAAGACTGGAAACGCCGGGAAGGTGTCGGCAAGCCATCGAGCCGGCAAGTTTGGATTTGGGTGGTGGCGGCGGCGATGTTGGGGTTGTTCATCTTTCTCATCTTGCGGTAGAGTCACCGGCACGAGTTCATGAAACACTCCGACTTTGTCCATCTGCATTTGCACACCGAGTACAGCATGCTCGACGGGGCGTGCCGTGTGGACGATGTGATCGCCAAAGCCCACGAGTACGGGATGCCGGCAATTGCGATGACGGATCATGGCGGGATGTTCGGGGCGGTCGAGTTCTATCAGGCCGCATCAGCGAAGGGACTGAAACCAATCATCGGGTGCGAGACGTATATCGCGCCGGGGTCGCGGTTGGAGAAGAAGGCCGGGAGTGCTCGAGATGCGGCGTATCATTTGGTGCTGCTGGCGAAGGATGAGACCGGGTACAAGAATCTCATCAAGCTGGTCACGATGGCGCATCTCGAAGGCTTCTACTACAAGCCGCGCATCGATAAGGAAATTCTCGCGCAACACTCGAAAGGGTTGATCGGCTTCACTTCGTGTCTCAAGGGCGAGGTGCCGAACAAGATCATCAACGAGCAGGTTGAACAGGCGAAAGCGGCGCTGGATGATTACCGGCAGATTTTTGCGCCGGGGGATTTTTACATCGAACTGCAAAACCACGGCATACCGGAACAGCAAGTCGCCAACCGGCAGTTGCTCAAGTGGGCGAAGGAATTCAAGTTGGCGACCGTCGCCACGAACGACGTGCATTATGTCAAACGCGGTGATTGGGAAGCGCACGATTGTTTGATCTGTTTGCAGACGCAGGCGTTGGTCAGCGACGAGAAGCGGATGCGGTATGCGCCGGAGCAGTTTTTCCTGCGGTCGCCGGAGGAAATGCACACGCTGTTCGCCGAGGTGCCGGAGGCGGTCACGAACACGCTCGAAGTCGCGGAGAAATGCAGTTTCAAATTCGAGTTCGGCAAGCTGCGTTTTCCGGTCTATCACCCGCCGGTTGGTGTCGAGCGGAACCAGTATCTCCGGCAACTCACCGAAGCCGGGGTGCGCGAGCGGTATGGCAGCTCGCCGTCGAACGAAATCCACGCGCGGGTCGAACGCGAGCTGGATGTCATCGCGAAGCAGGGGTTCACGAGCTATTTCTTGATCGTCTGGGATTTTGTGAATTTCGCGCGGACGCATGGCATCCCGGTGGGGCCGGGGCGCGGCAGTGCGGCCGGTAGTCTGGTGGCGTATGCGTTGAAGATCACGGATATCGACCCGCTCCGGTATGGGTTGTTCTTTGAGCGGTTTCTCAATCCCGAACGCGTGTCGCCGCCGGATATCGACATGGACTTTTGTTACAACCGCCGACCGGAAGTCATTGAGTATGTCCGGCAGAAGTACGGGTCGGATCACGTCGCGCAGATCATCACGTTCGGTACGCTCGGCGCGAAGATGGTGGTGCGGGATGTGGGGCGTGTGCTGGGGCTGGGTTATACCGAGTGTGACCGGATCGCAAAGATGATTCCGCCGGATCTCGGTATGACGCTGGAGAAGGCGTTGGAGATGAACCCCGAGCTCAAGACGGCCTACAATACGGAGGACATCGTCCGGCGCATCATCGACAACGGCAAGGCGCTCGAAGGCATCGCGCGCAACGCATCCACGCACGCGGCCGGCGTGGTCATCGGCGCGGAGCCGTTGACGAATATCGTGCCGCTGACGACCGGCACGAATGAGACTGACATCGTCACGCAGTACTCGATGAATCCGCTCGGCGATCTCGGCGTGTTGAAGATGGATTTCCTCGGGTTGAAGACGTTGACGGTGATCAAGGATTGCCTCGATCTGATTGAGCAGACCACCGGGACGCGCGTTGACATGGAGAAGATTCCGCTCAACGATCAAAAGACGTTCGACCTGCTGATGAAGGCGAACACCATCGGCGTGTTTCAATTGGAATCCGGCGGGATGCGCGACTTGTGCCGGCGCATTGGGATTGATTCGATTGAGGTCATCAACGCGCTCATCGCGCTCTACCGGCCGGGGCCGATGCAGTTCATCGACGACTACATTGCTCGCAAACATGGCAAGGTGAAAGTTGTCTACGACCACCCGGCGCTGGAGACGATTCTCAAAGAGACGTATGGCATTTTTGTGTACCAGGAGCAGGTCATGCAGGCGGCGAACGCGCTGGCCGGGTACACGCTCGGGGGCGCGGATATTTTGCGGCGCGCGATGGGGAAGAAAAAGCTGGAGGAGATGGAGAAGCAGCGCGCCACGTTCATCAAAGGCTGCGCGGACACGCATAAAATCCCGAAAGCCAAAGCCGAAGGAATTTTCGATACGCTGGCGAAGTTTGCCGGTTACGGATTTAACAAATCGCATAGTGCCGCCTACGCCGTGGTCGCGTATCAGACGGCGTACTTGAAGGCGAACTACCCGGTCGAGTTCATGGCGGCGTCGTTATCGAACGAACTGGCGAACACGGAGAAGATTCAGCTCTTCATCAACGAATGCCGGCACATGAAGATCGAAGTCTTGCCGCCGGATGTGAATGAGAGCGGCGTGCGGTTCACCGTAACCAGTAGCGCGGGCGTCCCGCCCGTGTCGTCGGCTGGGGGAGACGGGCGGGACGCCCGCGCTACTAAGGCAATCCGTTTCGGCATGGCCGCGATTAAAAACGTGGGCGAGATCGCCGTGCAGAACATCATCGATGTGCGCGGGAAGGGCGGGCCGTTCACCTCGCTTGCCAATTACTGTGACCGGATCGACATGCATGTCGTCAATCGCAAGGTCATCGAGTGTCTCATCAAATGCGGCGCATTCGACGCCATCAACCCGGCGCGCGCCCAGGTGTTCGCCGAGATCGATTACCAAATCAATCGCGCCGCCACTGTCCAGCGCGACAAGGATCGCGGGCAGGCCGCGCTCTTTGACGTCGCGCCGGTCAATGCCCGCAAGCAAACCGCCGGTCAGCCGCCAGCGGTGGAGTGGACGCAGAGTGAGATGTTGGGCTTCGAAAAAGAATTGCTCGGGTTCTACGTGACCGGCCATCCGTTGAGTCAGTACGCGGAGATTCTGCGCCGGTACGAACTCGCGTCGACGACGCAGTTGCTTCAATTGCAGGACGGCCAAGCCACGCGCATCGGCGGTCTTGTGAGTAAACTCCAGCCGCGGTTGACCAAGCAAGGCAAGCCGATGGCGATCCTGACGCTCGAAGATCTCGATGGCGCGGTGGAGGTGCTCGTCTTCCCGGAGGCGTATGCGAAGTGTGCGATCCATTTGAAAGCGGACGCGCCCGTCTTTGTTACCGGCGTGGTGAATCTGCGCGAGGACAAACCGAAAATATTTGCGGATCAAGTTATCCCATTGACCGACGTCCCCAAGCGGTTCACCAAGGCCATGCACATCCGGCTTTCAACCACGGCGGCCAACGAGGCTACGTTGCTGCAGATTCGGGATCTGTTGAACGCCCATACCGGCGGCGTGCCGGTGATGTTTTGCTTCATGTACCCGGATGGCCAACTCTTGTTTCTCGAACCGCACGATCAATTCGCGGTGACGCCGTCGGCCGAACTGGTGGACGCGCTCGAAACGTTGGCGGGCGAGGAAACGGTGTGGTTGAAGGTGGATACCGAGAAGATGACCGCCAAGCCGGCTGGGCAGCGACAGTGGGGCGGGGGCGGTGATTCGCAACGGAAGAGCGCCCCGCAGAAGGCGATCGTCTGGGACAGCAACCGGCCCGAAAAAGCCTGAGAGCGCGTTTTGAAATTCGGTTTTGTAGCCGCGAGCCTGCTCGCGGTTCACTGTGGACTGGCGCATTCCGTGGGGCCGCGAGCAGGCTCGCGGCTACAATGGCGATCCTGTTGCGATTACTTCGGGATCGTCAACTTCTGCCCGACCTTGATGTCGTCGCCGGTCAGATTATTCGCCTTCTTCAAGTCGGCGACTGACACGCCATACTTGCGCGCAATCGTGGCGAGGTATTCGCCTTTTAGTACGACATGCTCTTTCCCGTCAGCCGCTGGCGGTGTCTTGCCGGCGGGCTTACCGGCGCCGGCGAGTTCTTTGGCGAGTTGATCGATGATGGCTTGCCGGTCATTTTTCCGGGCGGTGTCGACGGCTTGGATGCGGTCGTCAAGTGCTTTCAGGTCGGCTTGCGAGACGCCACCGCCGGCGCGGCGAAATTCTTGGAGTTCGCCACGAATCAAGTCCATGTCCTTTTGCATTGCCTGGTAGCGGACCAGCAAGTCTTCCATCTGGGCGTTGAGTCGATTGACTTTCTCGTCCATGACTCCCAAGTTTTGATTGATGGTTTGATCGGCTGCCGGCGCCGCCGGGAGGCAGGCGAGCAGGGTGGAAATCACCAAAACCCTTGTCAATAAGCGCGTTGTCATGCCGGGCACTTTAGGAAAAAGCCGGCAGCGTTGCAAGGATTAGCCGACTGGCATGGAAGCCGCTATTTTTGAATCGGATTATTAAACAATGATCGCCCTAGCCAATACCGATAACACCAAAAAGGTCGTCAGCTTCACGCCGCATCTTAAATCGGCGGCGACGACGTCGTTGCTGGTGGACGACGGACACTCGTTCAAGCCGCCGATGCCGATGACGATCGAGGAGCTTGGCATTTCGTCCGGGTTTCTGGGCGAACTAGTGTTGAAGGCGATGGCGGTTGACCCGAATTCAACGGCTTCCGATGTGGCCACGCGTTTGCATCTCGGCTTGATGATTACCGACGCGGTGTTGCAAAAACTCACGCGCGACAAATTCGTCGAGATTAAAGGCGTGGTCGGTTCCCACAATCACCGGTACGCGATGCTCGAACGCGGGTGGACTGAATACGCGCGCGTCTCCGCTTCGAATAGCTACGTCGGCCCCGCGCCGGTCTCGCTGGATGCGTACTCCGACCGGCTCTCCAAGCAAGTGCAAGCCCGCCCGCCTTCCGCGCGCAGCGATCTCGACAACGCGATGGGCGAACTCGTTCTCAACGATGGCGTCAAACAAGTGCTGGGCTTGGTCGCCAGCTCCGGTCGCAGTCTGTTTCTGAGCGGTCCATCCGGTAACGGCAAGACCGCCATCGCCCGCGCTCTCGTCGATGCGATCGACGGCAACATTTGGATTCCCTACGCCATCGAAGTCGACGGTCAAGTCATTCGGTTGTTCGACCCGCACACCCACGAAGCCTGCAAGATAGAGGAAACCGATTACGACCGCCGGTGGGTCAAGATCAAGCCGCCCCTCGTCGTCGTCGGTGGCGAACTCACCATCGAGAGCATGGATCTCGCGAACTCACCCGCGCACCGGTACTACGAAGCGCCGTTCCAGTTGAAATCCAACGGCGGCGTCTTGGTCGTGGACGATCTCGGCCGGCAACGCTGCTCGCCGGAAGCGTTGCTCAATCGGTGGATCATTCCGCTCGAAAGTCGGATCGACTATCTGACGCTTAACAACGGCAAAAAATTCCAAGTGCCCTTCGAGCAAGTCATCGTGTTCGCCACCAATCTGACGGTCTCCGATCTTGCCGACGAAGCGTTCCTGCGGCGCATGGGCTACCGGATCCACGTCATGGCGCCGAGTCCGCAGACGTACGCCGATATCTTCATCCGGTACGCGCGCCGGCATGGGCTAACTGTTGACCCGACAATCCTGGCGCACCTCGAAATCCGGTACGGCAAAGAAAACCGCGAGCCAAAAGCCTGCGAACCCCGCGACCTCATCGACCGCGCCATGGAAGTCTGCCGCTATAACCGCGAGAAACTTCGCCTGAGCAAAGAAATCGTCGACATCGCCTGGGACGGCTATTTCGGCGCGGTCGCCGCCGGCTAGTTTGACTTTCCTCCGACCGGTTGCTACATCCTCTGTGTGATTATCGTCCTCAAAATTGGCAGCAACGAAACCGAAATCCAGCAAGTCTGTGATGCCGTTAAGAAATTCGAGTACGAGCCGAGACTGATTCGCGGCGTCGAACGCACCATCGTCGCCTGCGTCGGCGACGAACGCAACCATCACACCCTCGAATCGCTCATCGTTTACCCGCAAGTCGAATCCGTCACGCGGGTGCAAAAGAAATACAAGCTCGTCAGCCGGCAATACCAGGCCCACGACACGGTTATTGATGTGGCGGGACTCAAACTCGGTGGCAAAGCATTTCACGTTGTGGCCGGCCCGTGTTCCGTCGAAACAGCGGACCAAACCATCGCGACCGCCAAAACCGTCAAGGCCTCCGGCGCGACGCTCTTCCGCGGTGGCGCATTCAAGCCGCGCACCTCACCGTATGACTTCCAGGGACTCGGCCAACCGGCGCTGGAGATGTTGAAAGAAGCGCGAGCTGTGACCGGCTTGCCCATCGTGACCGAAGTGATGAGTCCGCTAGATGTCGAATTGGTGGCGAGCTATGCCGACGTGCTCCAGATTGGCGCGCGCAACGCCCAAAATATTCCCCTCCTCGCCGCCGCCGCCGCCGCCGGTAAGCCGATTCTGTTGAAGCGGGGTGTTTCCGGTCTGGTGGACGAATGGCTGTTGGCCGCCGAGTACATCTGCGTGCATGGCAACAATCAGGTCATTCTCTGTGAACGCGGCATCCGCACGTTCGAGACTGCGTGCCGGAACACGCTCGACTTGTCGGCGGTCGCCGTGGCGAAGAAGGAGACGCACTTGCCGGTCTTCGTCGATCCGAGTCATGCGGCCGGTCGCGCCGACATGATCATCCCGTTGGCGCGGGCGGCGGTGGCGGTTGGTGCTGACGGTTTGTTGGTTGAAGTTCATCCCGATCCGGCCACCGCGCTGAGTGACGGCGGCCAGCAACTCAAGCCCGAGCAATTCGCGCAATTAATGGCTGCGATTCGGCCGTTGGTCGAAGTCATGGGGCGAACGCTGGCCGGCTAGTTGGCATGGTGGCAGCTAGTTTGTAGGTAAGTGCCATGAGGACCAATATTGTCACGCAACTTCACGCCCAATTGGCATCGTATGACCAGGCGCGGGCCAAAGGTCGGGCTGAAGCGGATCGCCATACGGATCAGGCCCAACAGCAGCGGAACAAACACCGGGAACTGCTGCGGGAAATCGTCCGCCCAGCGTGTGAGGAAGTGAAAGCGGTCTTAGCCGATCGCTGTCGCGTCCAGATCGTTGAAGACCAGGCCGCCGACGAGAATCCCACCGAGTACTGCGCCAGCCTCGAACTGACGGTGCTGCCAAAAGCAGGCGCGACGAGCGTTGCCGGACTGCTGGCGCCAAAGCTGGCCTTCTTGGTTTCAAAAGATGGCCGCACCGTGCGCGTCGTCACGGAACACACGGAGTATCTGGCCGATGAAACGCTGCGGATCAATTTCGCCAAATTAAACAGTCACAACGTCGCGGGCGTGATTCTCGGATTCACCGCCGCAATCTTTAAGGCGTAAGCCGGTTTCCGATACCGGCATTGGTTTAGAGCATTTTGAAGATAAACTGCGCGTCGCCGATGGCGATCCGGTCGTACACTTGGAGCACGGCCTCTTTTCCCAGAAGCAACCGGTCATTCACGCGCGTGCCGTTGGTTGAATGAAGATCCACCAGAATGTACGAGCCATCGCGTTGGAGGGCGATCAGGCATTGGACGCGGGAGACTTTCCGACTCAGCAGCGGTACCCCGGCGTCTTTACTGCGGCCGATCATGAGCGGTTTGTCGGTGATCGCCCACCGATCACTCTCGAAACCTTCCGGCTCAATCTTTACAAGATATGCTTTAGGTGAACTCAGTCGCTAGTTCTCCACGCTTGACCCGTTCGGATTGTGCCACAGCCGGTAAGCGGCATCAAGCGGGGAGCACTACACGCGACTAACACGCCAGAGCAACCACACGCCGAGCACTTCAAAGATGAGATTCGGTGTCCAGAGAATCGCCTCTGGAAACAAGTACGGCTTGCTGCGCAGCGTGCTCGCCAGAACCAGCATCAAATAATAAATCGACGCCAGCCCGAGACTCAACGCGATCCCGATGGACGTTTCGCGCCGGCTCGCCTTGATGCCGAGCGGAATCCCGATCAACGTGAACGCCACGCACGCGACCGCCGACGCGACGCGCTGGTGTGCTTCCATCAGCGCCGCGGCCGGATAAATGCCGATACTACGCAACCGGGCAATCTCGTCGCGCAATTCGCTGAATAATAAATCCGTCAACGTCCGCGCCGACCGCGCCAGCCGGATCGCTTGCGACACATCTAATTCGATTGGGTAGTGGTTCGCCGTCGTCCCGGGGCTGATCTTGTGCACGTTGGTCGGATCGCTCTGGTCGTGTAGATCGCCGCGCACATCGTAAAGGTCGAGCAGTAACTTACGTTCGGCCGCTTTGCCGGTCACTGTGCCGCGTTGGGCGCGGAGGCTGGAGACAACGTTGCCTTTATCGTCGAGCGTGTAGAGCAACACATCCTCGACATGGTCGGCGTGTTTTCGGCCGACGTAGATGACATACCCCGGGAAGTCTTTGATGTATGCCCCTTCCTCCAACAACGCCATCGGATTCTCCGTGCTCAATTGCAGAAACAACGTCCGAAACTTAAACCGGCACAGCGGCGCCAGTTCCGTATTCACGTAAAAACAAAACGCCCCCATCAACAGCGAAAGAATAATCACCGGTGCCGCCACCCGCCCGAGGCCTATCCCGCTGGCCCGCATCGCGGTCAACTCGCTATCCGCGCTCATCCGCCCGAACACCAACAAAACTGACGCCAGCATTGCCATCGGCAACGAAAAGCTCATCACGCTGGGCATCAACAACGCCAGAAACCACGCCACGACATCCAGCCCGACTTGCCGGTTCACGAGCAGATCGCTGAGCTGCTTCAGCACGCGCCCCAGCAACAACACAAACGTGAACACGCCGAGCGTGAAAAACAGCGTGGTCGCCAACTGCCGTGTGATATACTTCGGCAAAATTTTCATCAACGTGTCTAGGACTAACAACTTTTCCGCGCCGACGCCACGCCAAATCCATCTCGGCGCATTTCAGCCCACGCTCGAAGCCGCGCTCGCGGCGCGCCTGCAAGCCCGGCGCCCACTCGCGCCAGTCACCGTCATCGTCCCGACGCATTTACTCGGTCTCGCCCTCCGCCGCAAACTCGCCCCCCACGTCAACGTCGACTTCCAAACCCTCAATGACCTGATGCGCCCGGCGACAGTCCCACCGCCATTGGCCCTCGAACTCCTCTGCCGGCAACTCGCCCACGCCTTACCGGCGGATGGGTACTTTGCGCCGGTCAGCCATACGACCGGCTTCGCCACCGCGTTGCGCAACACCTTCACCGATCTCCAAGAAGCCGGCCTGACCAAACTCGCCGGCACAACCCCCAAGCTTCGTGAGCTCGCCGCCGCCTACACGACTTACCGGGCCTGGCTCGCCGAGCACAACTTCCTCAACCCCGAACCGCGAACCCAGAACTGCGAACTTTTCCTCTACGGCTTCTACGACCTCAATGCGACGCAGAAGCAATTCATCGCCGCGCTCGCTCCGTCCGCCATTTTCTTCCCCGCCACCGAACACGACGACTACTCCCAACCGCTCCTCGCGTGGTTCAAATCGCTCGGCTATCAAGTCGTTTCGCCCGCTCCCCCATTCACCGTTTCGCCCCCTCAAGTCGTCTCCTGCCCCGGCGAAACCGCCGAAGTCCGCGAAGCCGTCCGCGCCATCTTCGCCTACCTCCGCGCCAATCCCGGCAAGACCTTCAACGATTGCGCCATCCTCTGCCGGTCGCGCGACCAATACGACGCCATCCTCCGCGACACACTTCCGCAACTCGGCATCCGCGCCTTCTTCCGTGGTGGCCGGCCGCTCACCGAACAGCACGACGCCAAATTGCTGTTGCTCCTCCTCGCCGCCATCCGGTCTGACTTCAGTCGTGCCGCCGTTATGGAACTCGCCTGCCACATCGGCCCGAATTCCCACTGGGACGCCCAGACCGTCCGCCTCGGGATCGTCAGCGGAAAATCCCAATGGCACGACCGGCTCCAAGGCGACGAATCACTCCGCCGGTTTATCGACGACCTCTTTGCCGCCACCGAAGCGTTACCCCGGCACAACACCTGGCGCGAGTTGGTTACAACCACGCTCAACGCTTTCCGCCAACTCGGCGGCACCCACGCCAAAGTCATCGGCGCCATCGAAGCTCTCACGGAACTCGACGCGCTGGAACTACCGGTGGACTTACCGTTGTTCACCGAGTTCAGTCAAAAAGCGCTCGAAGCCGCGACCGACCAAACCGAACGATTCCAAGCCGGTAACGTCTTTGTCAGCGATGTCATGGGCGCGCGCGGCTTGAGCTTTGATTTTGTCGTGTTGCTCGGACTTGTCGAAAAGAGTTTCCCTCGCGTCATCCGCGAAGACCCACTCTTGCTCGACGACGAGCGCCAACAACTCAGCGCCGCGCTCCCTTTAAAACGCCACGGCCACGACGAAGAGCGCTTACTGTTCGATCTGACCTGTCGCGTCGCGCGCGACCAACTCATCCTGAGTTTCCCGCGCCTCGATGCCGGTACGGCTCGACCCCGCGTCCCGTCGTCGTTACTGCTCGAAGCGACCGGCGCCACGGATTTCAAATCGATGCCGTGTCAAGTCGTGCCGCTCGCTGCGTTCCGGGACGATGTCGAAGCTGTGGACGAACGCGAGTTCGACCTCGTCGCCTTACACCACGCCGCCGACCGCGACCAATATCTCGCGCAAACATTGCCCGTGGTAGCCGGAGGTGTTGCGGCGGAGAAAACCCGGTGGCGTGAGTCGCGCCTGACCCGGTATGATGGCGTCATTGCCGACCCCGCCGCGCTCAAACTCCTCCGCGACCGGTTCGGTCTGGAGAAACTCGTCATCAGTGCGACCTCGCTGGAAAAGTTCTTCCAATGTCCGTTCGCCTATTTCCAGCAGCACGTGCTCGGCGTCGAGAAGTGGGAAGAACCAGAGGCCACGATCGTCATCGACGCGCTCGATCTCGGGTCGCTGTACCACGCAATTTTGGAGGACTATTACCGGCGGGGAACGTTGGCGGTGATTGATGAACAATTCCAAGAGTTCGCCCGCACCGGAGTCACCGGCTATCCGACGGTTTGGGAAATCAAAAAGGAGATCATCCGGCACGAAGTCACCGCGTTTGTGGCCCGCGAACAGCGCCGGCTAAGTGACGAGTGGCAGCCCCGCGAATTCGAGAAGGAATTCAAAGATCTGGTCGTCGCGCCGCCGGTCCGACTCCGCGGCAAGATCGACCGGATTGATTTCTCGACCACCGGCCACCACGCGCGCGTTCTCGACTACAAAGCCGGCAAGCTGCCGCGCGGTTTAAAGAATAATTCGCTGGCCGCCGGCGAGACGTTGCAGTTGCCGCTCTATCTGCTGGCCGCCGAACAACTCCTGCCGGGCGTGACGGTTGACGACGCGAGTTACCTCTACTTCACGATGCGCGGTGGTTACCGCGCGGTGAAATTCTCGCACGCCGCGCTCGACGACCGGCGCGCGGAGTTGACCGGGCTCTTGCAGACGGCGTCCGACATGATTCGGGACGGCGTCTTCGCGCAACACGCTACGGTGGAGAATTGCCGGAATTGTGATTTCCGTCCCATCTGTGGCAACGGCGTCCTGAAACTGACCGAGCGGAAGACCGGCGACGAACGTCTCGGTGCGTTCCAGCACATCAAGGAGACCGTGGCATGAGTCCTGAACGCGAGTCGTTGGGAGGGCGAGCCTCCCGGCGAGCCATGCCCCCGGCGGCTCAGCCGGAGCTTCGCCCTCCCATCGATCAAGAAGCGCGCCGCGCCACCGCGACGCAACTCGACACGACATTCTTCGTCGAAGCTGCCGCCGGCACCGGCAAGACCACGGCATTGGTCGCGCGCATCCTGACGGCGGTGACCAGTGGCCGGGCGCGGCTTTACGAGAATGTCGCGATCACATTTACCGAGAAAGCGGCGGGGGAGTTGAAGTTGCGGCTGCGCGAAGAACTGGAAAAGAAAGTGACCGGCGCCGCACTCCGGCAAGCTCTCAGCGATTTGGAACGCGCCCCCATTACGACGATTCATTCGTTCTGCGCGTCGCTTTTGCGCGAGCGGCCCGTCGAAGCGCGCCTCGATCCGCAGTTTGCGGTCGCCGATAATTTGCAGCAGCAATTGCTCCTCGATGAAGCGTGGGCGAATTGGCTGGAATCCGAACTGACGAAAAATCCCGCTGCGTTGCGTCAGGCCTTGATGCGCGAGATCGGAATCCCCCAACTCAAAGAGCTCGCGACGCTGTTGATAGAGCAGCGGTCACGGCTCACCGACCAACCGTGGCCGGCGCTGTGCCCGGCCGACCCGCAATCGATCCGCCGGGAACTCGAAGCGGCAGCACCAGTCTTGGAGCGGTGCCTCAAACACAACGTCGCGCCGGCCGAGACCTTCTATCAACGAGTGAAATCCTTTCTCGATGTCCTGCCGCAACTGGCGACTGCCTCGGCCGAGCGCGCGGCGGCGTTGCTCTCCGCGGTCGAACTTTCCGAGCCAAAACGCAAAGCCGATTTCGATTCGCCCGCGGTATTCATCGAAACCAAAGCGACTATCAAAGAACTCAAAGCCGTCATCGCCGATTACACCGCGGCCACTGAACACAACTTTCTGGTGGAACTGGCCGGCTGGCTGACCGGCTTTGTCGGTCATTTTCAGCAATATAAAAACTCCCAAGCCGTGCTCGACTTCGATGATCTCTTGGAACAAACGCGCGACCTCCTGCGCGGGCCAGCCATCCGCCAGGAGTTCCAAGACCGGTACAAGTTCCTTCTTGTTGATGAATTTCAGGATACCGACCCGGTCCAAAACGAAATCGTCCTCGCTCTCGGCGGCGACACACCGGGAAAACTCTTCATCGTTGGCGATCCCAAACAAAGCATCTACGGTTTTCGGCGGGCCGACATCGAGATGTACGCCGGCACGCGGCAGCAGTTGGGGGCGACCGGCCAAGTCGTCCAGTTCCAGCGCAACTTCCGCAGCCAGGCCAACATCATCGACTGGGTAAATTCAGTCTTCGCCAAGATGTTTCAGCCGACCAGCTATCAACCGCACTACATCGAACTCGAAGCCTCGCACCCGGCCGCCGGCAAGATCACGCTCTTGCGGCCGGCATCAATCCCCGAAAAACAATCCATCGACGCCGCCCGTCGTGCCGAAGCCACCGCCATCGCTCGGTATCTCCACCGCCAGCAGATCCCCTGGAACGATGTCGCATTGCTCTTCCGAAGTTTTACCGGCGTGGAAGTGTTTGCCGAAGTCTTCCTCGAAACCAGCGTTCCGTTTCGCATCATCGGCGGTCGTGGTTACTATCAACGGCAAGAGATTCAGACCTTGATCGCGCTCTTGTGTTGCCTCGACAATCCGAACGACAAACTCAATCTCATTGCCGTTCTCCGGTCGCCGTTGTTTGGTTGGAGCGACGAGCAAATCCTTCTCGCCAACGAAGCCGGTGGCCTGAGTTACTTGCGCGCCGACAACCCGACCTTCCGCCTCCTGCGCGAACTCCACGATGCCCGGCATCAATTCTCCGTGGCCGGTTTCGTCGAACAAGTCTTCGCGCGGACGCATCTCTGTCAGGCCTGTTTCTCCGTCAGCGCCGACGGTCAAGCCAGCGTCGCGAATCTGCTCAAAGCACTCGAACTGGCCCGGCAAGTCGAAGCTGCCGGCATCCGTTCCTTGCGCGGCTTCGTCCGGCAACTCCGCCAGACCGTCATGGCCGGGATGGACGAAGAACCCGCACCGGCCCACGAAGATCAAGCGCCGGCCGTGCAATTGCTCTCGATGCACAAATCGAAGGGTCTCGAATTTCCAGTCGTGATTCTCGCCGATCTGGCCGGTAAATCCAGCGACAGCGGCGCGCGACTTGTGCCGGATCGGGCAGCGCAGAATTTCCAGTTGCGCTTTGCCGGCTGCAAGACCACCGGTTTTGAACCGGCAGTTGGCGAGCAAGACTTGCGCGATGAAGCCGAGGAAATCCGGTTGCTCTACGTGGCGGCCACCCGCGCGCGCCGGCAACTGATCATCCCGTGGTTTGCCGAAAAAGGTGAGCGGCTTGACCTCTTGAAGCGCGGCTTCGAGCTGGGCGAGAGTGCCGTGGTGGAAATTATCGGCGACTTGCCGGCGGTGGTTGTGGGCGAACCGGCGGCGGCGGATGTCCGAACGTTCAACCGCGCGGCCTGGCAGGCGGAGCGCACGGCGTTGTTGGAGCGAGCTGGGAAGTCGGCGTTGCGCGTGAGTCCGTCGAAGCTTGAGGCGGAAGACGAGCCGACCGGGGTTGCGCGCGAACGGGCGATGGAAATCGGAACGCTCGTTCACGCGGCGTTGGAACGATTGGACGCAACCGGTTTGACTGATGACGCCAAGACGTGGGTCGAACGCGCGCTCCGTTCGCCGTTGCTCACCCGCGCTGGTCAGGCGGATGAGGTTTACCGGGAGTTGCCGTTTGCCGATGGAACGTTGGAAGGCCGAATTGATTTACTGTTTCGCGAGCAGAGCCGGTGGGTGCTCGTGGATTACAAAACCGATGTGACGCAAGAGGCGTTGCAATATCAGGCTCAACTGCGCGCCTACCGTGAGGCGCTGAACAAAACCGCCGGCATCGCGGTCGAAGAACTGCTCGTCTTCTTCCTCCGCACCGGCGACGTGGTGAACGTGACATGATTAAGATCGATCTCCATATGCACACGGGCGACGACCCGTTCGACGGCTTGCCGTACACGGCGACGCAGTTAATCGACAAGGCCGTGGCGTTGGAGTTTGCTGCGATCGCAATCACGCTGCACCGAAAAGTGTTCGATGACGAACGCGTTTTCGATTACGCGCGCGCCAAAGGTTTATTGCTGATCCAGGCGGTTGAGTGGAGTTTCGCCGGGCGCGATGTGCTGCTCTTCAATATTCCGCCGCGGGATGTTGACCGGCTGAAGACGTATGCCGATTTGCGGGCCTACCGGCGCGAACGGGGGGCGGAATTGCTCGTGATCGCACCGCATCCGTTTTATCCGAAGGGCTGTTGTCTCGGGCGGGAACTGGAGCGCAACCTGGATCTCTTCGACGCCATCGAGATTGCCGGGATGCATTTCACTTGGTTTGACGCGTTCAACAACCGCGCCCGCCGGTTCGCCGCGCAACACGGCAAACCGCTGATTGCTAATTCGGACGCGCACGCGTTGTGGATGTTTGGCCAGCATTTTACGCGGGTGGATGCCGCGCCGACGGTGCCGGCAATCTTTGCATCGATCCGGCAGGGCCGCGTCGAGCCGGTCAGTCCGCCGGTCACTGTGGCGAAAAGTCTGCGGATGCTGGTCTTCGACCGGCTTCTCGTCCGGAAAAAAGGCCGCGTGATCGTCAGCTTCCCGGAGGCGTGACGGTCAATCGGCGCGCGCGTTGAGGTGGTCGAGCACTAAATCTTTTGTCGACCAGAGCAAGGAGAGCGTTAATGAAAACGGCACCAGCATAACCATTGTGATCCAAACCGCGGTGTGCGCGACCCAAAATTGAAGGAGCGCAAACGGATCGACTCCTTCCCGCAACGCCTCGATCATCCGCTGCGCGATCAATCCAAACGGCGGCACCAGTAACACCAGCGCCACGGTCCCAAACGCCCCGGCTTGCACTGCCAAGCCCGGTCGGTCCGCCGCGTGCGCGAGCACTCGGACCGGCAGACAGAGGAGGCACACCGTGACCAGCACGAGCGCAAAAAAAGCCAGCGCATGCGCCAGCAGGTAGCCGTTCGTCGGCAGTTGCCGCCACAGAATAAAGAACAAGCTCAGGTAGGCCGCTAACACGGTTGCGATTAATAAGTCCCGGGTCCGTTTCCGCCACGCCTCGCCCAAGCCGGTCACGCGGTGTAACCGCCAGGCGCCGGTCGCCATCCCCAAACCGCCAGCCCCAATGAGGATGACTGAGAGCGGGCGCAGCGCCGTGGCCACGAATGATTCCGTCAGCGCCGCGACCAGCATCAGCAGGCCGCTAAATAGAAAATACAAACCCAAGACCAACTGGGCGAGTGCCGCAGCGCTCAGATTGTTCAGCGTTGGCGCTGTCGCAGTCGGTTCAATTTCTGCCGACATGATCGTTGGGGAGGTCGCCTTGCAGTTTGCGCCAGAGCTCGAACTGGTGGAGTTGGCGTTGTAACTCCGCGACCAGCCGGTCGACGCGCTCGTTGACATTCAGCGTTTCGAGGAGGCGCTGTTTCACCTGGCAATCGTCGATGAGCGTGTTGCTCACCAGATCGGTCAGGTAATCCGCATCTTCTTCGGCAAGCAAGGTGGCGAGCATCGACTTCGGGAGCCGCGCCCCAAATTTTGCCCGCACCTTGGCGAGCCGGCGGACGATGTCCTGCAATTCCTCCCGCGCCGGTGGGGCTGGCGAGAAACTTTCGCACGGCGTCACCCGCGCGATCCGGTAGGGCTTCATCTGAACGTACTCGGTGATTCGCACCCGCGCGACGCCCTCGAGAACTAATGTCGATGTGCCGTCCGGCCGCAGGAGGCTGGTCCGAATCAGGCCGACGCCGGCCAGTTGCGCCGGTTGTCCCGTGGGTTGCCGAAGGGCGACTGTCACCAAACGTTCGCCGGCAAGGGCGTCTGCTAAGAGTTGCCGGTAGCGGGGCTCAAAGATGTAGAGCGGCAACATCACGCGGGGAAACAGAATTGTATTCGGCAACGGAAACACGGCCACTTGATCTGGGAGGTTCATTGGGGGGCACTATAAACCGCGCGGCCAAAGTGCGCAACGGCTCAGACGTGTTTCATCAACGCGGTGTACAATTCGTCGAGCGCCTGCGGCACCACGCGCGTGTCCGCCGTGACCGGCATGAAATTCACGTCGCCGTCCCACCGCGGGACAATGTGCCAATGGACATGGTCGAGCACGCCCGCGCCGGCGGTCTTGCCGAGATTGAGGCCGATGTTGAAGCCTTGCGGTTTCATCGCGCGCGTCAGCAATTCCTTGCACCGCACAATCAGCCCGGTCATCTCGTTCAACTCCGACTCCGCCAACTCGCTCAACTCGCCGGTATGCTTATAGGGCGCAACCAGCAAGTGGCCGGCGTTGTACGGATAAGCGTTGAGCATCACGAAGCTGGTCTTCGCGCGGATGAGGACCAGATTCTTGGCGTCCGCAGCGGATTGCGAACTTTTACAGAAAAAACAACCGGTCTCCCGTTCCCCGAGAATGTACCGAATCCGCCACGGTGCCCAAAGCTGTTCCATGCGAGCGGTTATAAACTTCAGCCGCCGGCAAGTCAACGTGGGGCGGAATACGTCGCCGACTTGACAGAGTTGCCGGCGCCGGCCACACTGCGCCCCGGTCGAGGCCATGCACAAGAATCCACCCCACGATGTTCACGCCATCAGCCGGCAATTTCAGTTTGCCGGTGCGATGGTCACATCCGAACCGTACGGCAGCGGCCACATCAACGACACCTACCGCGTGACCTGTGCCGGTGGGCAGTACATTCTCCAGCGCATCAATCACGCCGTCTTTAAGAACCCGGTGGCCGTGATGGAAAACATCCAGCGCGTCACCGATCATCTGCGCACTAAACTCACCAACGGCAGCGACCGGGCGCTCACCCTCGTGCCGGCACGCGCCGGGCAGATCTTTTATTGCGACGAAGCCGGCAACCACTGGCGCGCGTACCAATTCATCGACCGCGCTCACACCTACGATGCGGTTGAGCAACCCCAGCAAGCGTACCAAGCCGCGCGCGCTTTTGGCCAGTTTCAACAGCAGCTCGCGGACTTACCGGCGCCGCGGTTGCACGACACCATTCCCGATTTCCACCACACGCCGAAACGGTTCGCGGCGTTGGAGACGGCCATCGCGGCGGACGTGGCCAATCGCGCCGCGCTGGCGAAACCCGAAATCGAATTTGCCCTTCGGCGGAAGGCGATCACGCCGGTCTTGATTGAAGCCGGGTTGCCGGAACGCATCACGCACAACGACACGAAATTCAACAACGTCATGCTCGACGATGCGACGGGCAAGGGGATCTGCGTCATTGATCTCGACACGGTGATGCCGGGGTTGGTGCTCTATGATTTCGGCGACATGGTTCGCACCACCACCAGCCCGAGCAAGGAAGACGAACGTGATCTGACAAAGGTCAAAATGCAATTTCCGTTGTTCGAGGCACTCGTGCGGGGCTATCTCAGCACGGCCGGTGAGTTTCTCACGCCGGCTGAACGCCGGCAGCTGGTCTTTTCCGGTAAACTGATCACTTTTGAAATCGGGATTCGCTTCTGGCGGATTTCTTGAACGGTGACACGTATTTCAAGACGCATCGGGACGGGCACAACCTCGACCGGGCGCGGACCCAGTTTCGGCTTGTTGAATCCATCGAGCAGCAAGAAGCTGCGATGGAACGCATCGTGGCGACGGCTTAGAGCCGATCCCAAAACCGGGGGAGGGCGAGGCTCCCGCCGAGCCACGTCACCCCACGGCTCGGCGGGAGCCTCGCCCTCCCGGAAAATGGATCGGGACGTTTTGGGATGGGTTCTTAGCCGGGCTGCGCAGTTTCATCCTAGCTCGAGAAGCCGATTCCGAGCAGATCGAGGGCTCGCAACAAGGCGTTGGGCTTCGCGCCGGCATCCACGCGGCGCAGGGAACGGGTGATGATGTTCACGGCCCACGTGCGGATTGGTTCGGGTGGGTAGAGGAGCGGTTGGTGGCGGACTAGTGCGAGGTCGAGGAGGGGACTGGGGATGCCGAGGGTTTGATGGGCGAGAATCTTGCCGGCGAGATGGGAGTTGGCGATGCCGAGACCGGTATAGCCCAAGCCATAGTGAATGCGGCCACCAGCCAGTGACCCAAAGAATGGGGTGAGCCGGGTCGTCGAGGCGATCGGACCACCCCAGGCGTAGGGCCATTGCAAGCCGGCCAGTTGGGGGAAATGCCGAGTGAAGCTGGCGCGCAGCGCGGCGTAGTGGGTTTCGGAGTGGTCGCAAGATTCGTCGACGCGATTGCCGGAGTAATACCGGGCTTCGCTGGTGCCCCAGAGGATCCGGTTGTCGGCGGTGAGCCGGTAATAGTTGAAGAAGGTGCGACCGTCGACGACGGCTTGCCGGCGTTGCCAGCCGATCGCGGCGAGTTGGGCGGGGGTGAGGGGTTCGCTGACGAGGACGTAGTCGTAGAGCGGGATGTACCGGCGCAGGAGCCGCGGGATGAGGTGGTGTGAGTAGGCGTTGGTGGCGAGGATGACTTTGTCTGCCACAACGGTGCCGGTCAGAGTTTTGACGCGGACTTTGGGGCCGGTCGGGTCGATGGCAGTGACCGGCGTGCGCTCGAAGATTTTCACGCCGGCAGTGGTCATAACTTGGCGAATGCCGTCGACGATTTTGATGGGGTTGACGATGCCCCAGGTTGGGTCAATGGCGCCGCCGCAGTAGAGGGGGCTGTTCAGTTCGGCGCGAGTTTCGTCGGCGGTGAGCACGCGCGCGTCGGCAATACCGACTTGCGTGGCGGCGGCCACGGCGGCGCGGGCGTCTTCCACTTGCGCGGGCGTGAGGGCGACGAAGAGTTGGCCGGTGCGCGCAAAATCGCAGTCGAGTTTGTGGTGCCGGAAGAATTGGCCGATCTCGTCGAGGTTTTGGAGTCCGAGTGTCGCCATGCGCCGGGCTTCGTCGAGTCCGAAATGGGCGATGGCTTTTTGGTGGGAGTGGTCGATGCCGCCGCTGACTTGGCCGGCATTGCGACCGCTGCCGCCGTAGCCGAGACAGGCGCGTTCGAGGAGGATGATGGTGGCGGCCGGTGCGAGTTGGTTGAGAGCCACAGCGGTCCAGAGGCCGGTAAAGCCGCCACCGATGATGACGATGTCGGCGTTGCGGTCGCCGGTCAGCGGGACGGATTCATGGGGAGGCCGGGTGGCGAGCCAGTAGGAGGCTTGTTCGATGGGGCGCACGGGAACAGTTTAGCACAGCCAGGATGGAGTGAGGCGCGGCGTAATAACTTTTTATTCATGTCGGGACGTTCAGATTGGCAATTCCGGCCGGCCACGGTATAGTTTGGCCATGACAACGCTGGCGTTGAAAGAAATGACTCTGGCAGAGAAGCTCGCCGCGATGGAAGCCTTGTGGGAGGACTTATCGCGCACACCCGAAGCCGTCGAATCTCCGGCATGGCACAAGGAAGTGCTGGAGCAGCGACAGAACCGGGTCGCCGAAGGCAAGGCGGGATACACCTCGTGGGAATCGGCCAAGGTTGACCTCCGCCGCCAAGTGTCGTGAGAGTTGAGATTCACGACGATGCGCGGCACGACCTGATTGACGGTTTCTGTTTCTACGAGAAACAAGAACTTGGTCTTGGTAACTACTTTCTTGACTGCCTGTTTTCCGACATCGATTCGCTGCAACTGTATGCTGGCATTCACTCAATCGTTTTCGGCCAGCAGCGCTGCCTATCCAAGCGTTTTCCATTTGCCATCTACTACACCGTGACCGGCGACACTGTTCACGTCAATGCCGTACTGGACTGCCGCCGGAATCCGACTTGGATCAGACAGCGGCTGACGTAAACGACGGGACTCCGAAATAGGATTATTGGCGCGAAGGGTGCCGGTTAGCGGGACGGATTCGGGGGTGGCCGGGTGGCGAGCCAGTAGGAGGCTTGTTCAATCGGCAACGGCATGGACTTCTCCGTCGTGGACAGTAACCGTCATCGGCCGGCAACAAATTTCACAGTCGATGACAAACTCCGCGTCGTCTTCGCTAGGGTCAATGGCGAGCGTGAATTTTTCGCCACAGTGCGGACAGTCGATGGCGGCGAAGGGTTGCACGCGTCAGAGTTTGTGGGCTTTGTAAACTTGCTTGAGCGATTCTTCGAGCATTTCGAGGAACCGGTCGAGTTGGGCTTGCGGGATGACGAGCGGCGGTTCGATGCGGAGGACGCGGGCGTTGATGTAGGTGCCGCTGATGAGGATTTGCCGGGCGAAAAGGTTTTTGGCGACTTCGTAGCCGAGTTCGTCGTTGGTGAATTCCATGCCGAGCATGAGGCCTTTGCCGCGGCAGAGTTTCAAGACCTTTGAGTATTTCTTGGCGAGGGCGTTGATGTTTTTGAGGAGGTAATCGCCTTTCTTGGCGGCTTGCGCCGGCAAGTCTTCTTCGAGGAGGACGTTGATGGTGGCGATGGCGGCAGCGCAGCAAACGGGGTTGCCGCCGAAAGTGGTGGTGTGGAGGAATGGGTTCTCGATGTATTTTTCCCAGGTCTTCGGGGTGCCGACGGTCGCGCCGATGGGCATGACGCCGCCACCGAAGCCTTTGCCGAGTGCCATGAGGTCGGGGACGACGCCGTCGTGTTCGCAGTAGAACATTTTGCCGGTGCGGCCCATGCCGCATTGGATTTCGTCGAACACGAGCATGGCGCCGTATTTGTCGCAGAGTTCGCGGGCGGCGGCGAGGAAGCCGGGCGGGGCGACGTTGATGCCGCCTTCGCCTTGGATGGGTTCGATGACGACGGCAGCGACGCGGTCGCCACTAAAATCGCAACTGGCCATGATCATCTTGAGGGAGTCAACGTCGCCGAACGGGACGTGGGTCCAGTTTTGGAGCGGGAGGAATGGTTCGCGGAAGATGGCTTTCGAGGTGCCGCCGAGCGAGCCCATGCTCTTGCCGTGGAAACCTCCGAGCATGCCGATGAATTTGTGGCGGCCGGTAGTGGCCACGGCCATTTTGAGGCAGCCTTCGATGGACTCGGTGCCGCTGTTGGTGAGGAAGGCGAATTGAAGATCGCCCGGCGTGATGAGTGCGACGAGGTGGGCGAGGTAGGTACGGAGCGGGTCGATGAGTTCTTGGGAGTGGATGCCTTGGCGTTTGAGTTGGTCGAGGACGGCTTTCAGGACTTTCGGGTGGCGGTGGCCGGTGACGTAGATGCCGAAGCCGCCGAGCATGTCGATGAATTCTTTGCCGTTGATGTCTTTGAAGCATGCGCCTTCGTCGGACCATTCGACGGCGGTGTAGTCGGTGCTGACGGATTTCCGGTATTTGAGGAAGCCGGCGTTGACGTGGTCGGCCCAATACTTGACGGACTCTTTGATGACGCGTTTGCGTTCGGCGAGCGAGAGTTCTTTTTTGCTGATCAGATCGAGGACGTAGGCAGATTTCTTGTGCGCCGCGGTGAGGTCTTGAGGCATATCGCTCCTGACGTGGGGGTGATTATTTGGATTTGATACCGGTCCAGAGTTCGTCGTACCAGCCGGTCTTCGAGCCGAGGTCTTTGACGAACTCCAGCGTCTTCATCTGCTCCGCGCTGGGGTAGATGGCAGTGTTCTTGAGATCGGCCGGATTGATGAGCTCTTTGGCGGCTAGGTTGGGCGTGGGGTACTGATTGAAGTTCGAGAGTTGGGCGCCGATCTTCGCGTCGAGGATGTAGTTGATGAACTTCTCGGCCATGTCGCGATTCGGGGCTTTCGCCGGGATGGCGAGGTTATCGAGCCAGATTTCGGTGCCTTCGCGCGGGACGAAGTAATAGGTGTCCTTGTCTTCCTTCGTGCCACGGACGGCGTCACCGTTGTAGACCATGCCGACGCGGCAGACTTTGGCGAGGACCTTGTTCTTGATGCCGACGCCGCCTTCGAAGCCGAGGGAACGCTTCTTGGCTTCGATAAGCACATCGCGCGCTTCCTTCAGTTGCTTCTTGTCGGTGGTGTTGAGGCTGTAGCCCTTGTACTTGAGCGCGGCACCGATGGCGGCCCGGGCGTCGTCAATAATCAGGAACGAGCCGATGGATTTCTTCGGGTCGAAGATGATGCCCCACGTTTCGTCGATGGTTTCGCCGGGTTTTCGACGGACGTAGAGGCCGACGGTACCCCATTGGTATGGCGCGGTGTATTTGTTGCCGGCATCATATTCGCGGCCGGCGAACTGGGGATCGAGGTTCTTCATGTTTGGAACGTTTTCTTTCCGCAACGGCGCGAGTAAGCTGTTTTTGATCAACGCCGGGATGATGTAGTCCGAGGGGACGACGATGTCGTAGAGCGAGGTGCCGCCGCCTTGGAGTTTGGCCATCATGCTCTCGTTGTCTTCGTAGAGATCGACCGTCACCTCGCAGTCGAATTCCTTCGAGAACTGCTCGATGATCTTCGGGTCGATGTACTCGCTCCAGATGTACACGTTGAGTTTGTTCTTCGCAGCCCACGCTGAAACTGTCAGCGAGAGCGCAACCGCAATCACGGCGAGACGCTGTAACATATCAACCTCCTGAGTGTTTGGCGGGACGCTGCAACAGCGTCACGCCGATGGTTCCGATGACGGACGCCAGCACGATCAACGTGGACAACGCGTTGATGTCCGGCGTAATGCCGCGTTTGACCGACGAGTAAATCAGAATTGGCAATGTCGTCGCTCCGGGTCCTGTTGTGAAGAAGCTAACCACAAAATCGTCGAGACTCAATGTAAAAGCCAACATCGCCCCCGCCAACACCCCCGGCAGCATCAGCGGGAACGTCACATTCCAAAACGTCTGCCACGAACTCGCACCCAAGTCATGCGCCGCTTCCTCGATGGCCGGGTCCATCCCAGCCAGCCGCGACCGCACCACAATGGCGACGAACGGAATCTGAAACGTAATATGCGCGATGATCATCGTCGTCATGCCCAGTTCAAACAGCCCAAGCCAATCTCGCACCAACGCGTAAAATGACAACATCGCCACCGCCATCACAATGTCCGGGATCACGACCGGAATATACATCATGAGCGAAAAAAGTTTCTTCCCCGGAAACCAATACCGGCTCAGGCCGTAGCCCAACATCGTCCCGAGCACCGTCGCCAGGATTGTGCTCGCGAACGCCAAGATGGCAGTGTTCTCCGTGGCCTTGAGCTTATCCGGGCTGTCGAGCAACTTCGCGTACCATTCCGTGGTAAACCCCGTCCACGGCCCCCCGTGTTTTGCGGCATTGAACGAAAAGACGATCACCACCACGATCGGCGCGTACATGAACACGTACAGAAACCCGGCCAGCAACCACAGCGGCAGCGACACCTTTCTCATAAGATGTCACCGCCTTTCTCGCCGGCATACCGCGCGTAAAACCACAGGCTCACCAGCACCACGGCCATTCCCAGAAACGCGATCGCCGACCCAAACGGCCAATCCCGGCTCGGCCCAAACTGTTGCTGGATGGCATTCCCCAGCATCACGGTCTTCGCCCCGCCCAACAAATCCGGGATCACAAACTGCCCCATCGCCGGTATCAACACCAGAATCACGCCCGCCACCAACCCCGGCATCACCTGCGGCAAAATGGCATGCCAGAACACGCGTTTCCCATCCGCCCCCAAATCGCTCGCCGCTTCGGCAATGCTCCAGTCGATCTTCTCCACCGACGAATACAACGGCAACACAAGGAACGGCAGATAATCGCAAACCATGCCGATATAAATCGCGAACTCGCTCGGATACAGCGGTGCGTCGGCGGCGATCAAATGCAGCTTGGTCGCCACCCACGTGATCGGGCTTTCCGGCGCGAGCAAAATCTGCCACGCGTACGTGCGGATCAAGAGGTTCGTCCAAAACGGAATCAAGACGAGTGTCAGAGCCAGATTCTTGTACCGGCCCGGTAACGCCGCGATAAAAAACGCCAGCGGCAATGCCGCCAACGTACAGAGCGCCGCCGTACCGGTGCCGAGCACGATGCTGCGCAGAATGATCTGCGGATACAAAATGTCATACCCAAAAAAACCCCAACCGGCAAAGCGCGTGTAGTTAGTAAAGGTAAACGGTAGCTCGTACCCGCCGGATTCGCCGCGCGACAGAAAGCTGATGACGCCAATCCCCACCAATGGCAGCAACAGAAAAATCGTGACCCACACGATGCTCGGCCCGCTGGTCGTGGCCGACCGGTACAGTTGCCCCCGCGCGCTGAGTTGCTCGCCGAATCGAACTTCGCCTGGGCGGGAAGATTTCATGCGGCAAGCGCGCTAATTGTAGGGCGCGATGCCTGTCGTTTAGGTATCGCGCCGTGATCATTGCTGGACTCTCCTCGCGGCGCGATACTCCGAAACGACACGGGGCATCGCGCCCTACAAACTGCCGCCTTCTCCAATCGCTGTCTCAATTTAATCATCCAACACCAACAGACCGGCCGCCGGCAAATACACAATTGCCTCCTGGCCGATATCAAAACCTTGGCGGCCGACTTTGACGTTCATCGTTTCCGCCGAGAGCGTCTGCTCACCGGCCTTCAGGACATAATGCGTTTCCGAGCCGATATAAATGACTTCAGCCACTTTAACTTTGATGCGATTCTCACCGGCGCACTCGCTCGGCGCGCACAACGTGACTTTCTCCGGGCGGATGGCGAGCGTGAATTTATCGCGGGCCGGGATGGTTGCTTCCACGCGCAGTTCACCGACTGCACTTTGCACGAGCGCCCCGGTCGCCGTGCGTTGCCGGACCGTTGCGTCGATTAGATTGCACGAACCCAGGAAGGTGCTGACGTACCGGGTGTGCGGATGTTCGTAGATGGCTTCGGCTTCGCCCATTTGCTCAATTTTGCCAGCGCGCATGACGGCGATCCGGTCGCTCATCACCAACGCCTCTTCCTGATCGTGCGTCACATAGATAAAGGTGATGCCCAGCCGCCGTTGCAGCGCCAATAACTCGATCTGCAGCTCCTTCCGCAGTTTCATGTCGAGCGCGCCGAGCGGCTCATCAAGCAGGAGCACGCTCGGCTCGTTGACGATGGCGCGGGCGAGGGCGACGCGTTGTTTCTGACCGCCGGAGAGCTGGCCGGGTTTACGGTCGGCCAATTGGGTGATCTGGACCATGTCGAGGACGCGCTTGACCCGGTCTTCAATCTCCGGCTTTGCCACCTTTTTCATGCGCAAGCCGAACGCGATGTTGTCGCGCACACTCAAATGGGGGAACAGCGCGTACGATTGAAAGACAGTGTTAACGGGCCGTTTGTGCGCCGGGATCTCCTTCGCATCGGTGCCGCCAATGCGAATCACGCCGTCATCCGGGATGTCGAGGCCGCCGATGCAGCGGAGCAGGGTGGTCTTGCCGCAGCCCGACGGGCCGAGCAGGGAGAAAAATTCGCCTTTCCGGATACTGACGCTGACGTGGTCCAGCGCTAACATATCGCCGAACTGCCGCACCAGATTCTCCACTTCAATCGCAGGGGTCTGTGTTGCCATGATGCACTCGGGCCGGAACTGTGTGACGTCTGAAGATAACAGAAGCCACCGGCCGCGCGACAATAATTTTTGAGCCGCTCGCGGTGTCGGACCGGAAGCTTGACGTTGACCGGCGGGCGCGGCTAGAAAGGCCGGCATGATCGAGTACACGATTGACGAAGGGCAGGGACTAATTTTGGTGCAGATCAGTGGTTCAAATTCTTGCGCGGATTTGGAGCAGCATATCGCCGAGGTCTACCGCGACCCCCGCTACAAACCCACGCTCAAAACGCTCACCACCGTTGCGGCCGATGCCGGCGGGCCGCTCATGAGTGAATTGCCGGATGCCAAACGTCTGTTGGAAATGACCGCGCAGGCCCCGAATGCTCTCAAGAAATGGGCGGTGGTGATTCCGTCGGGTTTCAAACGCATGATGGTGGAATTCGTGTTGAAGGATGTGCAGTTGCACCCGTTGCAGTTGCAATTCTTTGCGGATGAGCCCGCCGCTCGGGCGTGGCTCAACGACTAGTCGCCGCGCGCGGCTTTTCCATTGACTGCCGGGCCTGAATCGCTACTCTCCCCAGACCTCGTTTGTGACCGGAGCTAATTACTATGGCGAAGCTATCATTACATGACGTAAAAGATTTCCGCGGCAAGACGTTCTTTGTCCGCGTCGACTACAACGTGCCGCTCGACGATGCCGGCGCGATCACCGACGACAAGCGCATCAAAGCGACTGTCCCGACGCTCGAATACCTTTGGCAGAACGGCGCGCGTGTCATCCTCGGTTCGCACCTCGGTCGCCCCAAAGGCAAGCGCGATCCTAAGCAGTCGCTGCGCCCCTGCGCCCAACGGCTGGCCGAACTTCTGGCCCGGCCGGTCGCGTTCGTGGACGATTGCATTGGCGACAAGGTCGAGAAGACCAAAGCCATCCTCCAGCCCGGTGACATTCTGTTGTTGGAGAACCTCCGGTTCTACGCCGAAGAAGAAAAGAACGATGCCGGGTTCGCCGAGAAACTGGCGGCCAACGTGGACATCTACGTCAACGACGCGTTCGGCACCGCGCATCGCGCCCACGCTTCAACCGCAGCGGTCGCGGAGATCGTCAAGAAGCGCGGCGGCAAAGCAGCGGCCGGCTTTCTCATGGAGAAAGAACTCAAGTATCTCGGCGGCGTCATCTCCAATCCAGCCCGTCCGCTCCTCTGCATCCTCGGCGGCGCGAAAGTTTCTGACAAAATCAAAGTCATCGAAAACCTCCTCAACATTGCCGACGTCATTCTAATCGGCGGCGCGATGGCGTACACGTTCCGCAAAGCGCAAGGCTACAGCGTCGGTAAGTCGCTGTGCGAACACGACAAGATCGACCTCGCCAAATCGCTCCTCGAAAAAGCCAAGGGCAAAAAGTTCTTCCTGCCGGAAGACCAACTCCAGACCACCGAATTCAAAGCCGGCGCGCCCACTCGCAACACCGATGGCCCGAGCATCGAGGACGGTTGGGAAGGCGTGGACATCGGCGCCGCGACGATCGAGACCTACAAAAAGGAAATCGCCAAGGCCAAGACCATCGTCTGGAACGGCCCGATGGGCGTGTTCGAGATCCCGGATTTCGCCAAAGGCACATTTGAAATCGCCAAAGCCGTCGCGCAAGCGACCAAGAACGGCGCGACCACCATCATCGGCGGCGGCGACAGCGCGAAGGCTGTGAAGGCTGCCGGTCTCGCGAAAGAAATGAGTTTCATGAGTACCGGCGGCGGCGCATCGCTGGAATTCCTCGAAGGCAAAGTTCTTCCCGGCGTGGCGGCGCTATCTGACAAATGAATACCAATCGTAAACCCATCATCGCCGGTAACTGGAAGATGTATAAGACGTCCGCCGAAGGCGTCGCGCTCGTCAACGCCCTCAAAGCGGAAGTTGCCGGCATCACCAAAGCCGAAATTGTCGTCTGCCCGACCGCTATCTCCTTACCGGCTATCAACGCGGCAATTGCCGGCTCGAACATTCAGCTCGGTTCGCAGAACGTTCACTGGGAAAAAGAAGGCGCGTTTACCGGCGAGATTGCGCCGGCCATGCTCAAAGAGCACGGCGTCCGGTACGCCATTGTCGGTCACAGCGAACGCCGGCAGTTCTTCGGCGAGACCGATGCCGGCGTGAACAAGCGCGCGAAAGCGGCGTTGGCCAACGGATTGCACCCCATTGTCTGCGTCGGCGAGATGTTGGCCGACCGCGAAGCCGGTCAGACGGAAGCCGTGGTGGCCGGGCAGGTGCGCGGCAGCCTTGCCGGATTCAGTAAAGATGATATTCTCGCCACCGTCATCGCCTACGAACCGGTCTGGGCCATCGGCACCGGTAAAACAGCGTCCCCGGCGCAAGCGCAAGAAGTGCATGCGTTGATCCGTCAGTTGTTGAAGGAACTTTTCGGCGATGCGGCAGAAAAAGTTCGCATTCAATACGGTGGTAGCGTGAAGCCGGATAATGCGAAGGAGTTGCTCAGCCAGCCGGACATCGACGGTGCGCTGGTGGGCGGGGCGGCGTTGAAAGCCGCGGATTTCTCGGCAATCGTGAAAGCAGCAGCAGCGTAAAGAGTAGGAGTAAGATTAGGATTAAGAAAAAATATGAACATATTGATTGGATTATTGACAACCGTCCACGTGATCGTGGCGCTGATTTTAATTGTGTTGGTCTTGATGCAAAAGTCGCAAGACCAAGGTGTCGGCGCGGCCTTCGGCGGCGGGATGACCGAGTCCGTCTTCGGCGCCGGTACGACCACAGCCCTGGTGCGGATCACGATCTGGTGCGCGTCGATCATGCTGGGGACGACGTTGATTTTGGCGGTGCTGCATTCCCGGCGCAGCGGCAATGAGTCGTTGATGGAGAAGGCGATTAAGAATGCTCCCGTCGCCCCGGCGAGTGCGCCGGCGTTCCCGATGCCGAACTCCGGCACGGCCGCCCCCATTGCGCCAGCCCTGCCGGCTGCTACGCCGCAACCCGCCCCTGCTCCTGAAAAATGACAGCTCGCCGCTGCGTGCTTGCGCTCGTCGTCTTAACGACGCTGGCATCGGCGGCCGGCGGCGCGGCGGAGACGGTGCTGTATGGCACCGGGGGTGACTTCAAGGGTTTCGACCCGGTGGACGCCAACGACGTGGAGTCCGCTGACCAAGTGGGGCGGGTCTACGAAGGGTTGCTTGAGTATTCTTATTTGGATCGCCCGTATCATGTCATCCCAAGGTTGGCCGCGGCCATGCCGGAAGTTGCGGCGGACGGCCTGACGTACACCTTCAAGCTTAAACCCGGCGTGCGTTTCCCGGACGACAAGTGTTTCCCCGGCGGCAAGGGACGCGAGGTGACCGCCGACGATTTCGTCTACTCCTGGAAACGCGTGTTGAATCCGCGCCTGCAATCGGCGGGCGACTGGCTGTTCGTCAACCACGTCCTCGGTGCGGAAGATTGGGTCAAAAAGTGGGCAGATGCGAAGGCCGCCGTGGACTACAGCGACCCGATTCCCGGCTTTCAAGCGCTCGACAAATACACGCTCCAGATCAAACTCCACCGGCCCTATCCGCAACTTCTCTGGGTGCTGACGATGCAGTACACGTTCGTCTTGCCGCGCGAAGCGGTGGATTTCTACGGGGCGGAATTCCGCAATCACCCGGTCGGCACCGGCCCGTTCCGCCTGAAAGCCTGGCGGCGCAATTACCGGATCGAGTTCGAACGCAATCCGACTTTCAGCGGCCAGACATACCCAGACACCGGCGACGCGAACGACCGGGCGGCGGGACTGCTGGCCGATGCCGGTAAGCCGTTGCCCTTGGTGGACCGGATCGTGGAGTACGACATTCGCGAGTATTACACGACGTGGCAGATGTTTCTCGGCGGCCAATTGTTCTCCGCCGGCATCAACAAAGATTACTTCGAGAAAGTCATCGACCCGCAACTCGAACTGACGGATACGCTCAAACAGCGCGGCATCCGCCTCCTGAAAGCGCCGCTGCTCGACATCTACTATCTCGGTTTCAACATGCTCGACCCGGTCGTCGGCAAGAATAAGAAACTCCGGCAAGCATTCGCCACCGCCGTCAATGTGCCGCGTTACGTCGAAGTCATTACCAACAACCGCCACACTCCCGCCACTTCGCCAATCCCGCCCGGCATCGCCGGTCACGTCGCCAAGCCGTATCCCTACCAATTCAATCTCGCTCGCGCCAAGCAACTCTTGGCCGAAGCCGGTTACCCCGGCGGCAAGGATGACCAAGGCCGGCAATTGCGACTCACGATGATCATGCCCGGCGCCGGCAGCACCGATGTCCGGCAAGCAGCGGATTTCTACACCGAACAACTCCGCGCCATCGGCGTCGATCTTGTCGTCCAACAACTGGCCGGCTCCGAATACCTCCGTCGCGAACACGAAGGCGAAACGCAGATCTTCTGGGCCGTTTGGGTGATCGACTATCCGGACGCGCAAAATCTCCTCCAACTTTTCTACGGCCCCAACAAATGCCCCGGCGTCAACGCCACCAATTACCAAAATCCGGCCTTCGACAAACTCTACGATCAAATCGTGTCCATGCCGGATTCCCCCGAACGCACCGCGCTTTACGAAAAAATGGCTGACATCGTGGTCGACGACTGCGTATGGGCGTTGATGACATACCCGCTGTCCTATGGATTATTTCAGCCGTGGTTTCAGAACTACAAACAACACGCCTTCCCATACGCCAACTGGAAGTATTACAAAGTCTTGCCGCACTGAACGACCATGGTTGCCTACATCATCCGCCGGCTAGTTTCCGTGATTCCAATCACGCTCGGCGTCCTGCTCATCACGTTCTTCCTCTTCCGCGTCATCGGCGGCAACCCCGCCTACCGCATCGCCGGCAAGAATGCCACTCCCGCCCGTATCGCTCAGATCAGCAAAGAACGCGGCTACGACAAACCGCTCTTCCTGAATCTCTCCAATCCGTTCGACGCCCAATTCCCGCGGCTCTGCGGCCAACTGGTGCGGCTTGATTTCGGCGAATCCATCACCACCAAACAACGCGTCAGCACCATGCTGCGCGAAGGACTGCTGCCGTCGCTCTGTGTCACCACGCCGCTGTTCGTCATCGAGACGGTGCTGGCGATTGTGCTCGCGCTGTTGGCGGCGTATTACCGGAACGCATGGATTGACCGGAGCCTGGTCGTTCTCGCCGTCATGGCGATGAGCATCAGTTCGCTCGTCTACATCATGGTCGCGCAATTCTGGCTCGCCAGTGAATGGCGGCTCTTCCCAGTCTGGGGATTTGAAGGCCCACAATACTTGGTGTTGCCGGTGCTGATCGGCGTCGTCGCGGGAGTCGGCGGCAGCGTCCGCTTCTACCGCACGGTGATGCTCGATGAGATGAACCAGGATTACGTCCGCACCGCCCGCGCCAAAGGCGTTTCGGGGCGGACCGTCCTGTTCCGGCATGTCCTGCGCAACGCCATGATCCCGATCCTCACCAACGTCATCGTCGCCATCCCGTTCCTCTATACCGGCGCATTGCTGCTCGAAAACTTCTTCGGCATTCCCGGTCTCGGGCGGCTCACCGTCAATGCCCTCTTCAATGGCGACGAAGACGTGATCTTCGCCACCACCTTCATCGGCTCGGTCATCTTTGTTGTCGCCAACCTCGCCACCGACATCGCCTACACGTGGGCCGATCCGCGCATCCGACTCAAATGAGCGACGCAACCAACAATCCCGGTTTGTGGTCCATCGCCTGGCGGCAACTGCGCCGCAACAAACTCGCGTTGCTCTGTCTCGCGATCTTGGCCGCGTATACGGCTGTCTGGATGTATGCCGAAGTAACGTTCTGGAACGCCCGCCTGCGCGGTGTCACGCCCCAGTACAAAGAATCCAACTACGACATTCGCAACCACCCGCCGTCGCCGGCGCACCCCCTCGGCACCAACTTCGCCGGTCGCGACAATCTGAGCCAGATCATCCAAGGCACGCGCATCGCATTTGAGATCGGACTGCTGACGTCGTTCATCGTCATCCCGCTCGGCTTCGCGCTCGGCGCCGTGGCCGGCTACTTTGGCCGGAAGGTAGATACGGTCGTCGTTTATCTCTACTCCGTGGTGGACTCCGTCCCCGGCATCCTGCTCATCATGGCCATCGCCTACGTGGTGCGCAGCGCCGTTGACCGCAACGAAATCTTTCAATTCATCACCCGGTATGTCGACAGCGGTCTCTTCGCCGTCTGCGTCGGCATGGGCTTTACCGGCTGGGTTGGCTTGTGCCGGCTCATTCGCGCCGAATACATGAAACACCGGGAACGCCAGTATGTCCTCGCGGCCCGGTCACTCGGCGTGAGTGATACCGCCATCATGTTCCGGCACATCGCGCCCAACGTCGCGCACTTGATCATCATCAACTTCTCGTTGCGCTTCCCGGGCTTGATTCTGACCGAAGCCGTGCTCAGTTACCTCGGCGTCGGGATCGCCAACGAACCGAGCTGGGGCGCGATCATCAACGACTCCAAACAACGCCTCTGGCTCGGGAACTGGTGGGAACTGGCCGGCGCGACCGCCGCCATGTTCTTTCTCGTGCTCGCCTTGAACCTGTTCGGCGACGCCCTGCGCGACGCCCTCGACCCCAAACTCCGAACAGCGGAAACCAAATGAGCCTGCTCGAAGTCAAAAACTTACAAATCAGCTTCTTCACCGACGAAGGCGAAGTCCGCGCTGTCGACGGCGTTTCGTTCGCGATCAAGAAAGGCGAGACCCTCGCGCTCGTCGGCGAATCCGGTTGCGGCAAAAGCGTGACGGCCTTGGCGCTCGGTAAACTGGTCGCCACACCGCCCGGCGTTTACAAAGGCGGCGAAGTCCTCCTCGACGGTGAAGACGTTTTGAAGATGGACAAACACCGGCTGCGCGCGATTCGCGGCGCGAAGATCTCCTACATCTTTCAAGAGCCGGCCACCTCGCTCAACCCGGTCTTCCGCATCGGCTATCAAATCAAGGAAGTACTCCAACTCCACCGGCCCGAGGCCGCAACCGATGCCGAAGTCGTCCGCCTTTTGAAACTCGTCCGCATCCCGGACCCCGAGCGGCGACTGCGCGATTACCCGCATCAACTCAGCGGCGGCATGCAACAACGCGTCATGATCGCGATGGGCCTCGCCTGCAACCCGGCCTTGCTCGTCGCCGACGAACCGACCACCGCGCTCGACGTGACCATTCAAGCGCAGATTCTCGACTTGCTCAGAGATCTGAAACGCGAGATCGGCATGAGCATCCTGCTCATCACCCACAACCTCGGCATCGTGGGCGACATTGCCGACAACGTCTGCGTCATGTACGCCGGCCGCGTCGTCGAACAATCACCATCTGCCGAACTGCTCAAGAATCCCCGCCATCCCTACACCGCCGCACTGATGCGTTCCATTCCACGTCTCGGCGAACGCGCTGCCCGGCTGCAATCCATCCCGGGCACAGTCCCGAGCGCTGCGCGTCTACCGGCGGGCTGCAAATTCGCCCCGCGCTGCGACCGCGTCCAACCGGATTGCTCGCGCGACCCCGAGCCGCAGTTAATCGACAACGTTCGCTGTCCCTACTGGGAGAAACTGTGAGCCTCGTCCAAGTCAAAGATCTCAAGACGCATTTCCCCATCAAAGCCGGCATCCTGCAACGTCCGGTCGGCTGGGTGCGAGCAGTCGACGGCGTGTCGTTCGCCATCAATGAAGGCGAGTGCGTCGGTCTGGTTGGCGAGTCTGGCTGCGGCAAAACAACCCTCGGGCGCACAATCCTCCAGTTGATCGAACCGACTGCCGGCGAAGTCCAATTTGCCGGTCAACCCATCACCGACATGCGCGCCTTTCGCCGGCAAGCGCAGATGATTTTCCAAGACCCGTACGGTTCGCTCAACCCGCGCATGACCGTCGGCAACATCATCGCCGAACCGCTCCGCATTCACAAACTCTGCACCGGCAAAGCGGAAGAGCGCGACCGGGTTGCTGACTTGTTGAAGTCGGTCGGCCTCGCCCCCGAGCACGCGCGCCGGTATCCGCATGAGTTCAGCGGCGGCCAGCGTCAACGCATCGGCATTGCCCGCGCATTGGCGGTGCAACCGAAGTTCATCGTCTGCGACGAGCCGGTGAGTGCGCTCGACGTCAGCGTCCAAGCGCAGATCATCAATCTCCTGCAAGACCTCCAGGAAAAATTCAAGCTCACTTATCTTTTCGTGGCGCACGACTTAGCGGTTGTCGAACACATCAGCGACCGCGTGCTGGTGATGTATTTTGGCAAAATCGTCGAGGAAGCCAGTGCCGAGCAGATTTACTCGAACCCGCTGCATCGTTACACGCAAGCGTTACTGTCGGCGGTCCCGGACATCGACCCCGCCCGGCGCCGGCAACGGATTGTGCTCGATGATATTTCGCCAGAAGAAGCGCGGCGCCGCGTTCAAGACAAGCCGGTTGATTGGCGGGAAGCCGAACCCGGTCACTGGGTCGCGACGGAAGTCTAACGCCGGTTCAATTCACGCCGAGTAACTCGACCTCGAATACCAGCGTCGCGCCGGGAGGAATAATGCCGCCAGCACCCCGGTCGCCGTAGCCGAGGCTGGCCGGGATGGTGAGCTTGCGCGTCCCGCCGACTTTCATGCCGGCCACGCCTTGATCCCAACCTTTGATGACCCGCCCGCCGCCGAGCGGGAAACTAAACGGCTGCCCGCGATCTTTCGACGAATCAAACTTCGTCCCGTCCACCAGCCAGCCGGTGTAATGCACCGACACAGTCTTGCCGGCCACGGCTTCTGCGCCGGTCCCGACCTTGATCTCTTCAGTTTTCAACTCGGTCACCTTAACCTCCGTCGCCGGTTTGGCCGGCTCAGTTTTGGCCGGCGCTTGCGCCGGTGCGTTCGAATTCGAAGCCTCGTCACTCTTCGCGCACGCCGAAGTCAGGACGATCAGGCAGAAAGCCAGGGAAGTAGTGAACGAGAGCAGATTCAGTTTCATGCGTGGACTTTAGTGGTCGGGAACTTCGATTGCAACTCCCGGTGGTGTCCTAATTTCTCCCAGCCTTTCCTGTAGCCGAAGCGTGAGCTTCGGGATTCGCATGCTGACGCCCGAAGCTCACGCTTCGGCTACAACGTCGGTCCAGATTAGGACACTATGCAAGATCGCCTCGCACATGAAGAAATTAGACTGATTGTGAAAACTTCAGTTGGCACAAGCCCGTGCCTATCTTAATCGCCTACATCACCCACGCCAAAATAGTTGCAATCCGTGTGATGGAACACCAGCGCGCTGACCCCGAAAAGGATTCGGGGCAAGCGCTTAAGAAATATTCGGAGGCGGCTCATCCGGCTTTCGCTCGTTCACGCCAGTGGCGGTCATGTCGCTTGGCGTGCATCACGGCAAGAATCGTAATCAGTTCACCATCGACGACGAAGACAATTTGATACGGGAAGCGATGGAGTAGTACCCACCGGACGCGCCATTTTGCATGTCGAATCCGGTACAGCAAGGGATTGACGCGCAGTGATTGGATACTGTGTCGGACTTCACGGACAAAGTCCGCGCCCAAGTCCGGTTGCTGACGTTCGTACCAATCGGCGGCCTCGAGAATGTCTGGAGAAACTTCAGGACGGGCGTTGAGCCGGTAGCTCATTTGCCGAAGCGTGCGATCAGTTTCGCTTCGACGTCTTCCCATGGGATGGCAGCGTCAGGATTCTGGCGATGAGCTTCGAGACGGGATTCGATGAGTTGGCGTTCTTCGTCGGTGAGATCAGCCGCATCCAGCCAGCCTGCGCCCTCAAGCTGCAAGAGACTGTCGAGAATCTCCCGTCGTTCCTTGGCGCTGAGGTTCGGCAATTCGCTCAGAATCTCCGATTTGCTCATAGGTGAAATCCTCGCTTCACTTCCGCGTGAGGGATAACCCGGCCTTCATTGGCGGCCTGCTTCGCGTGGGTAATCTTCATGCGAAAGGACAACTCGTACATCGCATCCGTGTAGGAAGACGTCACCGGTAAGTGCTCCGCAATCTCTTTCAAGTCAGCCTTGATGTTTGCCGTAGCCATGTCGATAGATTAACTGGCTGTGGCCCGGTAATCAAGATTGAGTCTGCCAGAGCGGACGGCTCGGCGAGCCGTCCCTACCAACGACTCTGCGACCCCTGTGCCTCTGTGGTTTATTCCGTTACGTCTCGACGCCGAAGTACGCGCAATCGGGGTGGTGAAACACGAGTGCGCTGACGCTGGGTTGATGTTGCTCGCTCCCGCGCGCAACACCCTTCGGGCGTTGAAACGACACAACGTCATCTCGCTACTGCCCTCGTCGCTCGATTCCCGGGTTCAGTATGAATCCTTCGGTCAACTGCACGCCGATTTCTTCCGGGCAATCCGAGCAGCATGAAGGCCCTGAATAATGCGCTGCTCCTTAGCTTTGCGATCAATCCTCGGCCACATTCCGCGCGCTTCGACCTCCCGTAGTGCAGCCATCAACGTCTCGACGCGTTCATCGGGCGTCTGCGGCGGATCGTTTCGTCGAGGTGCAGATTCATCGACCAACATCCTACCAAGACCTGTCAGAGCTCGCAATACTTGGACATCTACTCTCCGGTATCGCCAACCCCAAAGTACGCGCAATCGGTGTGGTGGAATACCAAAGCGCTTACCGATGCTTCCGGGTCCATCATGAAACCTTCCGTGAGTTGAACTCCAATCTCTTCCGGCTTGAGCAGCTTCCAGATGCCGGCTTGGTCTTCGAGCGCGGGGCAGGCCGGGTAGCCGAAGCTGTAGCGGCGGCCCCGGTATTTGGTCGTGAACCGGTTGAGCATCGTCATGTCGGCGGGGTCTGGGAAACCCCAGTCTTCCCGGATGCGCCGGTGCAACCACTCAGCACAACCTTCAGCGGTCTCGATGGCGAGGGCTTGGAGCGCGTGGGACTTGAGGTATTCACCTTGCGCTTTGTATTCCTCGGCGCGTTGCCGGATGCCGGTGCCGGCACCGACGACGAACATCGCCACGGAATCATGTGGGGCATTGATGTAGTCGGCCAAACACAGCCCGTCAGGTTTGCGTTGCCGGTGGAAGTTAAACACATGAATGGGCGCGGCGGCGAGTGGGCGCGGCGGCGAAAACAGCTTGATGCTGTTACCATCCACCTCCGCCTCGAAGAATTGCCAGACGGCTTTCACTTTCATGAACTTCGCGGCTTCGACTTTGACTTCTTCGACGAGGTTGTAAAGCTCCAGCGCTTTTGGGTCACGAGCGGCGAGGGCTTTCTCGTAGTTGGTTTTGAAGCCGAGATGCCGGACGTAGAGCATCTGCGGATTGATGTATTCCCAAATCTCGCGGAGCTGGGGAACGTCGCGCACTTTCCGGTCGGGGTAGGGCACGGGTAATGGCAGCTCCTCGTGGATGCGGATGCTGCGGTGCGTGGTTTCGGGGAATTCCTCCGCTTCGGGTTCGACAACAGCGACGGCGACCGGCTTGTGGGCTTCGACGACTTTTTCGCGCTGGGCCGGGTCCATCAGGTTATTCATCATCGCCAAGCCGGTCATGGCGTCTTTGCAGTAGATGACGACTTGTTCGTAGCTCGGCGCAATCCGGTTGCGGGTGAATTTGTCGCTCAACGCTGCGCCGCCGACGAGCATCGGGACGGTGATGCCGGCTTGTTTGAGGTCACCGGCGGTGATGACCATTTGCTGGGCGCTCTTGACGAGCAAGCCACTCAAGCCGATGGCGTCGGGCTGGTGTTCCTTGTACGCCTTGATCAAATCTTCGGGCGGAACTTTGATGCCGAGATTGATGACGTGGAAGCCGTTGTTCGAGAGAATGATTTCGACGAGGTTCTTGCCAATGTCATGCACGTCGCCTTTGACGGTGGCGAGCAGGACTTTGCCCTTGGTCGAGTCCGACTTCTTTTCCATGAACTGTTCGAGGTGGTTGACGGCGGCCTTCATCGCTTCGGCGGATTGGAGGACTTCGGCGACGATCAGTTCGTTGGCGTTGAACAACCGGCCGACTTCTTTCATGCCGTCCATGAGCGGGCCGTTGATGATGTCGAGCGGGGTCGCGCCTTCTGCGCGTTTCAGGTCAAGGTCGGGGATGAGCCCTTCCTTCGTGCCTTCGAGAATGTAATTGGCGAGCCGGCCATCGAGCGGCAAATCGGAGGTCTTCTTCTTTACGCGACTCTCCGCGCCGCGGAAGTGTTCGCTGATGGCGGCGATGTGATGCTGGTTGATCGCGGCGCGTTGTTCCTTGGTCTGCTGCCGGTAATCCTTTGGCGCGTCCATGCCGGCGGGTGGATAGTTGTGGAGTAAATCTTCCGTGAGCTTCTTTTCGACGTCGGGGATGCTCGGGTAACGTTCCAGTTTCTCGGCGTTGACGATGGCGAGGTCAAGGCCGGCACGGGAACAATGATAGAGGAAGACTGAATTGATGACTTCGCGGGCGGCTGCCGGTAAACCGAAGCTGACGTTGCTGACGCCGAGGACAGTTTTGCAGCGCGGCAAGTTTTCTTTGATGAGCCGCACGCCTTCGATCGTCTCGACGGCGCTGCCAATATAATTCTCGTCGCCAGTCGCGCAGGGGAAAACGAGCGGGTCGAAAATGAGGTCTTCTTCCGGGATGCCGTGTTCGATGCAATACTTGTGCGCGCGTTGGGCGATGGCGAGTTTGCGTTCGCGGGTGATGGCTTGCGCCTGCAATTTGTCTTCGTCGATCGAACCGATGATCACCGCGGCGCCGTACCGGTGTACGAGGGGGAGGATGTGGTTAAACTTCTCCTCGCCATCCTCGAAGTTGATCGAGTTGATGATGCTCTTGCCTTGGCAATAGGTGAGGGCGCGCTCGACAGACTTTGGGTTGGTCGAGTCGATCATGATCGGCGCTTTGACTTTGTGAATGACCTTCTCGTAGAACCGGTCGATGTCCAGCAACTCGTCCCGGTCGGTGTTTTCGAGGTTGATATCGATGATGTGCGCGCCGTGCTTGACCTGCGCCCGAGCAATCTCGCTGGCTTCCTCGAACTTTTCTTCCGTGATGAGTCGCTTGAACGCGCGCGAGCCGACTTCGTTGGTCCGTTCGCCGACGATCAACGGCCGGGTGTCGTCGCTGGCTTCGACCAATTCGATGCCGCTGTACCATGATTTCCGTTCTCCGCGATGCCGGCGCGGTTCCTTGCCGGCAACCATCTCCGCGATGGCTTTGATGTGAGCCGGTGTCGTCCCGCAGCAGCCGCCGATGATATTGAGCCAGCCGTTCTTGACGAACCGCTCCAGCGCCGTCGCGAGCGAGGTTGGCGTTTCGAGGTACAAACCTTCCTCGTTGGGCAGACCGGCGTTCGGGTAACACGACACGCGCGCGTTCGTCATCTGATGAATGGTCCGAATGTGATCGGTCATGAACTCCGGGCCGGTCGCGCAGTTCAAGCCGATGGCCAACAGTTCCACATGCTGCAACGAGGCGACCAACGCTTCCGCCGCCTGCCCGGCCAGCATCGTGCCCATCGGCTCAATCGTCCCGGAGACCATCACGGGAATCTTGCTGCCGGTCTGGGCGATGCCAATGAGCGCGGCTTTGATGTTGCGCGTGTCCTGACAAGTTTCCACGAGCAACAGATCGGCGCCGCCTTCGATCAATCCGAGGGCTTGGGCATGGAAATTCTCAACCAGTTGCTGAAACGTCACGCCGCCGGTCACGGTGATGGCTTTTGTCGTTGGCCCGATTGAGCCGGCCACGAAACCGTTGAACTCGATGGCTGCTTCCCGAGCCAGCCGGGCGGCGGCGACATTGATCTCCCGGCATTTGTCCTGCAAACCGTACTCCGCGAGCACGAGTGGCGTCGCGCCGAAGGTGTTCGTTTCGACGATGTGCGCGCCGGCGGCGTAGTATTGCCGGTGGATATCGCGAATGACATCGGGGCGGGTGAGTACGAGGTTTTCGTTGCAACCTTCGAGTGCCGGTCCGCCGAAGTCGGCGGCGGTCAGGTCGCGATTCTGGATCATCGTTCCCATCGCGCCGTCGAGCACGAGAATGCTTTGGTTTAGGGCGTCAAAAAGTAATTGAGTGCGGTCGGTGCTCATGGGGTTGCCGGCGGTGACAATAGCAGCGGCGGTGACATTGGGCAAGGGAGGTAACGAACCAACAGTCGTTGTGGGAGCGGCGTCCCCGCCGCGATTTTTGCCGACCCGGTCGCGGCGGGGACGCCGCTCCCACACCACCAAACCCGTGCCGCTTTGCAGGCTCACTACAAACGCGCTTTGCTAACGGGAATGGTTCTTCTACACTGCGCGCGTGACCTCGGACGCCCAACTCCTCGGCCCCCTGCTCAAGCAGGTATCCCGGTCGTTTTATCTCACGCTGCGCGTCTTGCCGGCGGCGATTCGGCCGCAGATTTCGGTGGCGTACTTGCTCGCACGGGCGACGGACACAATTGCGGATGCCGAGCAGACGGCGCAGCCGGAGCGCATTGCGGTTTTGCGCGAGTTGTCGGCGGGTCGCATTTCCGCGCGACCGGTGGTGGAACAAATTGGCGTCGCGGAAGCGACGCCCGCCGAAGCGGAATTGCTGAAACGCCTGCCGGCAGTGTTTGATTGTCTCGCCACATTCGCGGTCGAAGACCAACGCCGGATCCGGGAGCTGTTGCACACCATCATCGGGGGACAGATTTTTGATCTCGAACGTTTTCCCGGTCCGCCGCTAAACGACGATGAATTGGATCGCTACACGTACATGGTGGCCGGGTGCGTGGGGGAGTTTTGGACGAAGATGTGTCAGGCACACTTGCCGGGCTTGGCGGCGTTGAGCGTGGTGGACGGGATTCGGTTCGGCAAGGGATTGCAGCTCGTCAATATTCTGCGCGACGTCGCCGAGGATCAGCGGCGCGGGCGGCAATATGTGACCGATGTCGCGGCCGGTCTCGACCAGGCGGCGGAGCATCTCGATGCCGGGTGGCGGTACACGTTGGCGATACCGGCGGATCAGAAGCGGTTGCGGTTGGCGTGTGTGTGGCCAATTTGGATTGGGTTGAAGACGCTGGCCCGGTTGCGCGTGAACCCGGCTGGGCGGGTTAAGGTGTCGCGCGGGGAAGTCTATTGGGTGATGCTGGAGTCGGCGTTACTGGCCGGTAACGCGGCGGCGCTGGACGAAGTTTATCAGCGGCTCAGAAACGGTAAATGAGATTGAGTGAGGCGTACGCGTCGTATTTGTCCTGTTGATCAAACTGTTTCGACAGGTAGTTGTAGGTGTAGCTGATTTCGACACGGCGCAAGATGAGTGCGAGGCCGGCGCGGAATTGCGCGTAGACGGGTTCTTTGTCGACGCTGTGACTCGCGTGGTACATGTTGCCATCGAGAAATTCGGTGTAGGCAACCGCGTGGCAATCGATACTGCTGAAAAGGTACCAGCCCCAACCGGCGGGCGAGTTTGTTGCGAATTCGTTCGGGAAATTGTACCCGAGACGGAACATCGTGCCGATGGTCGCCGAGGTGTCGACGTTGCCGAGATTGATGCCGACGTGCGGGAGCATCTGGGCGTGAAAGTCGTCGCCGGGAGCGGCGGAATCCCAGAGGAGAAACTTCCGGTCGAAGTTCAGCAGCAAGCCCGGTTCGTTGTTGAGCTGATGGTGCCAGCCTTTGGGGCGTTCGACGTGGATGAGGCCATGAAACCAGATTTGGATGTTGTCCGCCTCCGACCACGAGCCAATGATTCCGGCGTCAACTTCAAGATGGTCAAGCACCGGGATGCCGCCGGCAAATGTGCCACGGTTTTCGCGGATGAGGCCGGCATATAACCAGCCGGCATAGGGCCGGTCGTCGGTAACCAGAGCGTTCGTTTGAATGTCGATCGGCGTATAGATGTTTTGGCCGAAGGTGAAGCCGTATTTGTGGATCGGGTTGGCCACGTCAAAATCCGGCAACCACGTCATCGGGCGCATCCAGAATAGCGCGCATTCATCCGGCCAGAGAATCGTAACGTGCAAGCCTTGCGTGTAATGCTTGTCTGTCGAGGGGGTGACGTACTTGTCGTTCTCCTCGTTAAGGGTGACGACGGTCCCTGAGCCGACGGTGGTCACTTCGCCGAGCGCCACCGGCATGGCACACAACATACCGCTGAGGATCAATATGAGTATTCGCATGCTGGGCTTCGGGGCGGGTTACTTGCGCTGCTCGTCCTTGAACAGCTTGTATTCGACGGAGTCGACAAGGGCTTCCCAACTTGCTTCGATGATGTTGTCGTCAACGCCGACCGTGCCCCAGATACTGGTGCCGTCGGTGGATTCGATCATCACCCGCGTCTTGGCGGCCGTGCCGGTCCCGCTTTCGAGGATGCGCACTTTGTAGTCGATGAGACGCACCGACTGGATGGATGGATAAAAGTTCGTGAGCGCGCTGCGCAATGCGTTATCGAGCGCGTTGACCGGGCCGTCACCTTCCGCCACCGTGTGGATCGACTCGCCGTTCACATCGAGTTTCACGCTCGCTTCGACGCTATATTTCCCGTCACCGGCCGGCCGATCCATGATGACCCGGTAGCCGAGCAGCTTGAAGAACGGCTTGTGCTTCTTGAGTAATTTCTGGATCAGAATATGAAAGCTCGCGTCCGCCGCTTCGAATTCGTAGCCGCCGTGTTCCAATTGCTTGAGCTGGGCGAGAATCTCCCGCACCTCGGCGGTATCCTTGCTGAGGTCGATGCCCATCTCGTGCGCCTTCAGCATGATGTTACTGCGCCCGCTGAGATCGCTGACCAAAACGCGGCGTTGATTGCCGACAAGCTCCGGCTCGATGTGTTCGTAACTGCGCGCGACTTTCTCGATGGCGTTCACGTGGATGCCGCCTTTGTGCGCGAACGCCGTCGAGCCGACGAACGGTTGCCGGATGTCCGGCCGCACATTCGCGAGATCGTCGATGAAATTGGCCAGCTCCCGCAAATGCCGGAGCTGCTCCGGCGCGATGCAGGTATAGCCCATCTTGTAAACGAGACACGGCATGACGGTAATCAAGTTGCAGTTACCGGTGCGTTCGCCGTAGCCGTTCATCGTGCCTTGGACCTGGGTCGCGCCGGCTTCCACCGCCGCCAATGCGTTGGCCACGCCGCAACCGCTGTCGTTATGCGTATGAATCCCGACCGCGCAGTTCAACGCCTTCCGCACCTCGCTGGTCACCCGCGCGATCTCGCCCGGCATCGTCCCGCCGTTCGTATCGCAGAGCACCACCATGTCCACGCCAGCCGCCTGCGCCGCCGTCAACGTTGCCAACGAATACCGGGGATCGTCTTTATAGCCGTCAAAGAAATGTTCGGCGTCATAGATGACTTCCTTGCCGAGTCCCTTGAAATACCGGATCGAATCGCTGACCATCGCCACGTTTTCCTCGGGCGTCGTACGGATCACCTCGCGAACATGCAACGACCACGTCTTCCCGACCATCGTCACCACCGGAGTATTGGCTGCGAGCAACGTCGCGATCTGTTTATCGTCCGCGCATTTCGTATTTGCCCGGCGGGTGCTGCCGAACGCCGCGATCCGGGCCGTCTTAAATTTGCGTTTCGCCGCCTCGACAAAAAACTCCATGTCCTTCGGATTCGACCCCGGCCAGCCGCCTTCGATGTAATTCACGCCAAACGCATCGAGGCGTTCCGCAATGCGGATCTTATCCGCGCTTGAAAACGAGATCCCTTCCGCCTGCGTCCCGTCCCGCAGCGTCGTGTCGTAGATGGCAACCGTCTTATTCATCGGGGGCAGAGACTAAAGACAAGCCGCGCCAGCGTCAATGCTGCGGTTGCGAATGGTAGGGCGCTCGCGCCACGAGCGCCGAGATATTGATGATCGCGGACGCCGCGGCGCGGCGTCCCTACCAATCGCGGATTCCGATGTAGCCACGGCGCTCAGCGCCGTGTTCGGCCCGACCCGCGGCGCTGAGGCCGCTCCCACATTCACAGATGCGCGCCGCCGGCATCAGCCTTCGGCTTGGTCGATGAGCTTGATGAAGGTCGTGGCGTCGGGGGCGTCGAGGAGACTTTGCCGGAGCGCGTCTTGCCGGAGTAGACGGGCGAGGTTGCCGACGACGCGGAGGTAGTCGGTCACCATCTGTTTGGGGGTGCCGATCATGAAAATCAGGCGGACCGGCTGGCCGTCGGTGGCCTCGAAGTCGATGCCGTTCGTATTGCGGCCAACAGCGATGAGGATCTCCCGGCATTGCTCGGTGCGGGCGTGCGGAATCGCCACATCATGCCCGAGCGCGGTGTTGCTGACGCGTTCGCGTTCGAGAATCTCTTGAAAAAATGAGTCGAAGTTGACGACGCAGCCGGTTCGGCCCAGTTGTTCGGCGACTTCGCGCAAGGCCGCGGTCTTTTGCCGGCTTTGGATGTTGAGGTTGATTCGGTCGGCGCGCAAGAGGCCGGCCACTTTGTTGATTTTAGACATTCGCACCGCTCCACTTAAGTTTTTGTCGCAATACTTCGAAATAGGTTTGGCCTTGGAACGTGGCCAACCGCACCGCGCGCGCCGACCGGCGCACTTCGACTTCATCGCCGACTTGCATCCGCATCTGCACTTGGCCGTCAATCGTTAATAGCAATTCGCCTGCCGCGCTCGCGACCAGGCAGCGCACCACGGAGTCTTCCCCCGCCACGATGGGCCGGTTGCTCAGTGCATGCGCGCAAATCGGGGTGATGATGCACGCCCGCGCTTGCGGTAACAAAATTGGCCCACCGGCACTTAACGAATACGCGGTCGAACCGGTGGGCGTGGCGAAAATCATGCCGTCACACACGTACTCTGTCAACAGCGCGCCATCAATCGACACACGCAACCGAACTATTCGCGAAGATGCGCCACGCGAAACCACGGCATCATTAAGCGCCCGGTGGGTTTCGACGTGTTGGCCTTGTCGGAGGAGGGTGGTTTCGAGCGCGAACCGTTCGCTGATTTCAAAATCCCCGGCCAGCAGTTGTTGCGTCGCTGCCGGCAAGTCATCGCACCGGCCACTGGTGAGGAAGCCGAGATTGCCGAGGTTGATGCCGAGTATGGGGATGTCGGCACCGTCGAGTTCGCGGGCCACGCGCAAAATTGTCCCATCGCCACCGAGCACAATCACCAAGTCAGCCTTCTGGCCAATCTCGCGCAGCGGGTGTGCGTCATTCGGGTGACCGGCGAGCGCGGCGGCTTCCTGTTCCAGCAAGGTAGTGATTTTGGCGGCGCCGAGGAGGGCGAGCAACTCGACGAGCCGGTCGCGCGACTCGGGCTTGCCGATATTGGCGGCGATGCCGATGACTTTTGGTTTCACGGTTTCTGAAAGCCGATGAGGAATTCTTTGTTTCCTGCCGGCCCAAGAATAGGCGATTCGACGATGCCAAGCAACCGCAGACCGAGGCCGAGGCCGAATTCTTTCACCTCGGATTGCACGCGTTCGTGAACGACCGGGTCGCGCACGACGCCGCCTTTGCCGACATCACGGCGGCCGGCTTCGAATTGTGGTTTGATGAGCGCGACGAGGTGACCGCCCGGTCGGAGCAGTTGCGCCGCCGCCGGTAGGACTTTGGTGAGGGAGATGAACGAGACGTCGATGGTGACGATATCGACTAGTTCGCCGGTATAACTTCGCGCGTTCACTTCGTCGTGGATCAGGACACGTTTGTCTTGCCGGAGTTTCCAGGCGAGTTGGCCTTTGCCAACGTCCACGGCATGGATGACGGCGGCCCCGCGTTGGAGGAGGCAGTCGGTAAAACCGCCGGTCGAGGCGCCCAGATCCGCGCAGGTCTTGCCGTCGCAATCGATATGGAATGCGTCGAGTGCGGCTTCGAGTTTGTGGCCGCCACGGCTGACGTATTTCTCGGCGGCGGCGACGGTGAGAACGGCGTCGTCGGCAACCATGTCGCTGGGTTTGCCGGCAACCTGGCCGTTGATGCGAACGGCCCCGGCCAGGATCAGGCGTTTGGCCTTCTCGCGGCTGTCGGTTAGGCCGCGGTCGAAGAGGGCGATATCAAGCCGTGCGCGCATCGACTGCGCCGAGGACGCGGAACTTTTGGGGTTGATCGGTCAGCTGGGCCACATGCGCGAGCGCGTCTTTGATCTTGGTGATGGCGGTCGCGGAGTTGACGTTATATTTGTCCTGCAAATCCTTTGGCGTGGAGGCGTGTTCGATGAATTTGTCCGGCCAGGCGACGCGGACGACCGGGGTGGTGATGTGCATGTCGCCGAGGGTTTCCATGACGGCGCTGCCGAACCCGCCCATCAGCACGTGGTCTTCGAGCGTGCAGACGACTTTGGCGATGTGGCCATATTTTTCGAGCATGTCGCGGTCGATCGGTTTGGCGAAACGGGCGTTGATGATCGCAACGGATTTGCCTTCGGCTTGTAACGCGGCGGCGGTTTCTTTCGCCATCTTTTGCATGGCGCCGTAGAAAATGATGGCGACATCGGTGCCGTGTTGCAGGACTTCGGCCTTGCCGATGGGGAGGATGCCCGGCTTGGCTTTGATCGGAACGCCTTCGCCGGTACCGCGGGGATACCGGATCATGATTGGGCCGTGATGCTGGAGCGCCGTCCACATCATGTCGCAGAGTTCGTCTTCATCCTTCGGCGACATCAGTGTCGCGCCGGGAATGCAACGACCATAGGCGATGTCGAACAAACCGTGATGGGTCGGGCCATCGTTAGCGGAAAGGCTCGCGCGATCCATGCAGAAGATGACGTCGAGATTTTGCAGGGCGACATCGTGGATGATGCAATCGTAGGCGCGTTGGAGGAACGTCGAGTAAATGGCGCAGACCGGCTTGTAGCCCATGGTGGCCATGCCGGCGGCGAAGATCACGGCGTGTTCTTCGGCGATGCCGACATCGAAATATCGGTCGGGTTTGGCTTTCTGCAATTTGATCAAGCCCGTGCCGGTGGGCATGGCGCCGGTAATACCGACAAGTTTGCTATTCACTTCGCAGAAGCGCACCATCGCTTCGCCGAAAACATCCTGGTAATTCGGCGGGGTGCCGTCCTTCTTGGCCGGGCCTTTGCCGGTGTTGACATCGAACGGGCCGGTGCCGTGAAACGTCTGCGGGTCTTCGAGCGCTTTCTCGTAGCCTTTGCCTTTGACGGTCTGAATATGGAGGAGTATGGGCGTGGTCTGCTTCTTGGCCCATTCGAGCGTCTCGATGAGCTTCGGTAAATTGTGGCCATCCATCGGGCCGATGTAACGGAGGCCGAATTCTTCGAAGAGCACGCTGGGCACGAGCAAACTCTTGAAGGCTTCCTCGACCTTGTGCTCGATCTTCACGATGTCCGGTCCGAGCCGGTTCAGGAACGACTCCCATTTCTTGTGTGCGGCCGCATACCGGGGGTTGGTGACGATTTTGTTGAGGTAATCGGAGATCGCGCCGACGTTTTTGGCGATGCTCCATTCGTTGTCGTTGAGGACGACGATGAGACGCTTCGTGGAGTGCTTGATGTTGTTGAGCGCTTCGAACGTGACGCCGCAGGTCAGGGCTGCGTCACCAATCACCGCGACGACTTGTTCGTCGGTGCCGCTGTGGTCGCGGGCGGTCGCCATGCCGAGCGCCGCGGACAACGCCGTGCCGGCATGACCCGCGCCGAAACAATCGTGGGGGCTTTCTTCCCGGAGTGCGAAACCCATCGGCCCGCCGGTCTGACGAATCTTGGAGAAATCTTTGCGGCGGCCGGTCAGCAGTTTGTGGACGTAGACTTGGTGGCTCACGTCCCAGACGAATTTATCTTTTGGGGAACTAAAAACCTTGTGCATCGCGATGGTGAGTTCCACGACGCCGAGGTTCGGGCCGAGGTGACCGCCGGACTTGGCGAGAACATTAACCAATTCATCGCGGATCTCCTGCGCGAGGGTGCCGAGTTGATCCTGCGTCAGCAGTTTCACATCGGAAGGCGAATTGATCATTTCGAGATAGCGTCCCATCGTTCATTCTCCTTAAAACAGCTTGGCTTCTTTGTCGTCGTCTTCGGCCGGGGATTCCGGTTCAAATGGTTTCAGCGTGACCGAGCCGTCGGCCTTCTTCTGCAACAGTTCGATCTTTTTCTCCGCCTCGTCGAGTTTCTGCGCACAGAACCGCACGAGGCTCGTGCCGTCTTCGTAGCGTTTCAGAACATCTTCCAACGGTAATTCCGCGCTCTCCATATCGGCGACGATCTTTTCGAGTCGTTCGACAGCTTGCTCGAAGCTCGGCTCGTTGGGGTTGGCGGTTTTCTTACTGGGTTTCATCAAATTTCGGGGCGGACGTTACCACAGGGCTGGAGACGGTAGCAAGCGCGCAACTTGCCCGCTCACGCCAATTTAGCTTTCAGCGGATGGCCTTTGATGCGGGTGCGATTGAGCTTCTTGACCACCAGCGCGGCGTGTTCGGTGGCGACGTCCACAAACAGATGCCGGGCCCGGATATCCACTGTGCCGATGGCGTCCGGGTTCAAGCCAGTTTCGCCGAGAATGGCGCCGACGACATGGCCGGGGGTCATGCCCATTTCTTCGCCGACACTAAGGAAGAGCCGGGTTTGGTGGGCGGGCGTCCGCCGGCTGTGGGGCGGTGCCTGACCGGGGCGCGGGTCGCTGGGTCTCGCGGCCGGCGGGCGAGGGATGGCCGGGTGATGAACCGGCTTGGAGGCCGGCGGAGTTGGTTTGACGATGGCTGCCGGAGCAGACGCGAGTTTAGTAACGGGCCGCGGCTCGGCGGGAGCCTCGCCCTCCCGGCGGTCTTTTTTCAAGCTGGGTTTGCCGGGAGCTGGTGTGGCGGGAGTTTCGCCGCCGGCCAGATGATGCAGCAAGGCCGAGGCGATGTCGGTCGTGGTAAAACCTTCTTCCAAGAGCCGCTCGATAAAGTGATCTTGCCGGATGAATTTACCGCTCTGCAACGTGACGCGCAGTTTGTTCAGGAACACATTCGCGCGCGCTTCGTCCACTTCCTCGATCGTCGGCGGTTTGCCGCGCTTCATCCGCGTGCGGGTGAACCGTTCGATGTGCTGGATCGCATAGACTTCCCGGCCTGACACGAACGCGATCGCCTGTCCGCTCCGACCCGCGCGGCCGGTTCGACCGATCCGGTGGAGATAATCTTCCGAGTCGTACGGCAAGTCGTAGTTGAACACTACCTGAACGTCGTCCACGTCGATGCCGCGCGCGGCGATGTCGGTGGCCACGAGAAATTCGAGCCCCGACTTGCGGAACTTGTTCATCACCCGGTCGCGCACCGCCTGATTCATGTCGCCGTGCAAGCCCTCCGCTGAATAGCCCTGTGCGTTCAAGTGCGTGACGAGGTCGTCCACCGTCCGTTTCGTGTTGCAGAAGATGATGCCGAGTTTGAAATCGTGAATGTCGATGAGCCGCGTCAGCAATTCCACTTTGAAGCGCCGGTCGATCTCGTAATAGATCTGCTCGACCGTCGACACCGTCATCGTCTTCTCCTCGATGCGGACGTTCTGCGGCGTGCGCGCGTACTTCTTGATCAACTGCTGAATCGCCGGCGGCATCGTCGCCGAAAAGAAAACAGTCTGTCGTTCCGCCGGTGTGCCCTTGAGAATAATCTCGATGTCATCACGAAACCCCATGTCCAACATCACATCGGCTTCGTCGAGAATCACCATCTTCAGCGCATCCAGACGGAGAGTCCCGCGCCGCATATGATCCATCACGCGCCCCGGCGTCCCGATCACGATCTGCACGCCCTGTTTCAATCCCTGAAACTGTCGCTCGTACGACTGTCCGCCATACACCGGCAACGCACGGACGCCGCGCTTGAACTCCGCCAGCTTGTGGACCTCTTCCGACACCTGCACCGCCAGTTCCCGCGTCGGACACAGAATCAGCACCTGCACCGTGCGCACCGTCGCGTCGATCTTCTCAATCGCCGGCACCGCAAACGCCGCCGTCTTGCCGGAGCCCGTCTGCGATTGCCCCACGATATCGTGCCCCTGCATCAACACCGGTATCGCTGCCGCCTGAATGGGCGACGCCTGCTCGAACCCGAGTTTATCGATGGCTTTCAGCAGTTCAGCCGATAGGCCGAGTTCAGAGAATAATTTAGGTGTCATAGGGTAAGTCTTTCAGAGCCGGGCACTCTAGCGCAAAACCCTCTCCCGGCAGAGCTATTTCGCAAATCGCGCTGTAGCTGCGAGCCACGGAATCCACTCGCTGGCGCTCGCGGCTACTCCGACCGACGTGAAACGACCGAATCAAACTCGCCATCGGTCACCAGCGTCCGGACCGGCAGTCCCGGTTTCACGGTTCTCACGGTTTTCACGATCTTGCCGTCCGCTGTGCGGGTGATGCTGTAGCCACGGGCGAGGGTGGACTTGGGGCTGAGCAACTCCAACTTGCCGGTCAACGAGCCGAGGCGATGCCGGATCGCTTGCCGGTGCCGCGCCAACTCCGTCGTCAGCCGCTGCTCGTGGGCGTCGACGCGGTGGCGGAGTTGCCGGACAAAGGTCTGCGGCGTGAGCAACTTCAACGTGCCGGTCGCGGTCTTGAGCCGGTGGCGTTGCGTTCCGAGAATGTTACCGGTGGCGTGCTCCAAGCGGTGATCGAGATCATCGACGCGCTGTTGGTACTGCCGGACCAGTTCGCCCGGCTGTCGCAGGACGCAATCGGCCAGCCGGCGCCGCGCTTCGCTGACGCGCCAACGCAAATCTTTATCGAGCCGTTGTTGCAGTTGCCGGAGCTCGGCGATGAACTCCTCCTTCGCGCGGACGACCAACTCGGCGGCGGCGCTGGGCGTCGGCGCGCGGAGGTCGGCTACGAAGTCGGCAATGGTGAAATCAATTTCGTGGCCGACCGCCGAGATCGTCGGGAGGCGCGACCGGGCAATGGCGCGCGCGACAACTTCCTCGTTGAACGCCCACAAATCTTCGAGCGACCCGCCGCCGCGCGTGATGACGATGACATCAACGAGGTCGAGCGCGTTGAACTGGTCGATGGCGGCAGCGATTTCCTGAGCCGCGCCGTCGCCTTGGACTCGGACCGGGTTGATGATGACATGCCGGTTCGGGTACCTGCGGTTGAGGATGTTGAGGAAATCCCGGATGGCCGCGCCGGTCGGCGAGGTGACCACGCCGATGCGTTGCGGCAAAACCGGTAAGGGTTTCTTGCGGGCGGGATCGAACAAACCTTCGGCGGCAAGTTTCTGTTTGAGTTGCTCGAACGCGAGCTGCAACGCGCCGAGGCCCTTCGGCTGGAGTTGCGTGACGATGATTTGATATTGGCCGCGGCGTTCGTAAACGCTGATCTCGCCGCGGGCGAGGACTTGTTGGCCATCGGCGACGTTGAAGTTCAGCTTGCCGGCGACGCCGCGAAACATGACGGCGGAGAGTTGGGCGTTGGCGTCCTTGAGCGTGAAGTAACAGTGACCCGACGGCGCGGTGGCAAAGTTGGAGATTTCGCCTTCGACCCAGAGTGAAGAGAACTGGCCTTCGAGCAGACCTTTGATGCGGCGGGTCAGTTCGGAGACGCTCAGGACCTGATTGGGCACTGCCGGCATGGCCTACTTTTTGAGGCGGGCGAGGTTCTCGGTGGCCAGCGCTTTGTAGTAGTCGTCGGTCACCCACGTCTTCGGCATTTTCAGTGCGTCTTCCAGAATCGTTTTCGCTTCGGTGGGTTTTCTGGCGATGCGCAACGTGATGCCGAGTTCGACTTTGTGGATGACGGCCGTCGGCACGAGTTCCGTGGCTTTGCGTAAGTTCTTCTCCGCCTCGGCCAGCGAGGCCGGCGGGAAGTCGCCATAGAAGAATTCGGCGAAGTTCTTCAGGATGAAATTCAGCGTGGCCATCTCGCGATGCCAGATGCCCAGCACATGGTAGGCGCCGTCCTCCTGCACGTTCAACTCGATGGCTTTCTCGGCTTCGGTTTTCACTTCCTTCGAGAGTTCGATTTTGCGTTTGCCGCCCTCGAACAACGCGAGCTTGCCGACGGCGATGGACAAGTAGAGATGGCCTTTCGAGTCGGATGGATTCGATTGCACAGCACGGCGCGCGAGGACTTCGCCTTGGGTGATCAACGACTTTTGTGTCGTGAGATCTTTGGTCAGCGTGCTCTTGTCGAGGAGTGCGCGCGCCAGTTTCCACGACGCTTCGTAGTCGTAGGGTTTCTGGCTCAGTGCGAGCCGGTACGCGCTGATCGCATCGTCGAGTTCAAATTTAGCGAGGGCCGCATCGCCGGCAACAATTGGTGTAGCGTCCGCCGTCTCGGCGGCAAAGACTGCGTTCGGGACGGACGCCACTACACCCAGCAGGACCGCGGTCAAGAGGCTACGGTTCGTAATCTTCATTTGGGAACTCGGGTCGCATGACCGGCTTGTAGTAGCGCGGCGCCGGGATGGGGAAGGTGACGATCTCATACACGCCCACGACTTCGCGACAGAGCCAGCGGACGAGGCCCTTGCCAAAGCCATACGTCACGCCGGCAGCGCCGCCTTTTTCGGCGGTTGTCTTGGTGACCTGGTTGGGGACTTCGGCAATGCCGAATAACAGATTGGAAAAACCACGCCCGAGTTTGCGGAGCGCGTTGTGCCCGCTGGGTGGCTGGTCGTTGTTGGAGCTTTCCATCAGCGTGGCGTTGTCGGCGTGCGCCATGGCGGCGAACATGAGGAACACTACCGCAAGAGCTTTGACTTTCATGGCGCGGACTATAGCGAAACGTTAAAACCGTTAAAAGCGTTAAAATATGTTAGAGTCGCAACATGAAACTCACCGGTAAAACTGCATTGGTCACTGGCGCCGGTAAACGCATCGGCCGCGAAATCGCCCTCGCCCTCGCGAAGCGCGGTGCCAATATTATCGTCCACTACAACACCTCCGCCGCCGAAGCCCGGCAAGTTGTTGCTGAAATCAAAGCACTCGGCGTCGATGCGTTGGCCGTGAAAGCCGACCAAGCCAAAGCCCGGCAAGTCGCGGCTGCGGTTGCCAAAGCCCGCCGGTATTTTGGTCATATCGACATCCTCGTCGCCAGTGCCGCCGTCTACGAACGCACCCCGTTCGCGAAGCTGACGGAAGCCGATTGGGATTTTCACATCGACGCGAACCTCAAGGGCCCGTTTCTGTTTTCCCTCGAAGTCGGCAAACAAATGAAACGCCCCGGCAAGATCATCCTTTTCGCCGATTGGGCCGCCGTCCGTCCCTATCAACATTATTTGCCCTACCTTGTCTCGAAAGCCGGCATCATTTGCCTGACCAAAGCGCTCGCGAAAGAACTCGCCCCGCGGGTCCAAGTCAACGCCATCGCTCCCGGCCCCGTCCTCTTGCCGGAGGATTTTACCCCTCAACAGACCCGGCAAGTTATCCAAGCCACCGTCGTCAAACGCCTCGGCTCGCCGCAGGACATCGTCAACTCGGTGTTGTTCCTCATCGAAGGCAGCGACTTCATCACCGGGCACACGTTGATGGTGGACGGTGGACGACTGATTGCCGGTAACTGAGAAATTCTTGGCGTTCTTGGTGGCTTGGCGGTTACACTCCCATCGCTATGTTCAAAGTCACCAAACACATTGATTTCTGTTACGGTCACCGGCTCCTCAACTACGACGGCCAGTGCAAACACCTCCATGGCCACAATGGTCGCGTCGAAATCGACATCGAATCCGCCCAGCTCGACGCGCGCGGCATGGTTGTCGATTTCGCCGACATCAAACGCATCCTGAAAGCATGGATTGACGACACTCTCGATCACCGGATGCTCCTCAACAAAGCCGACCCACTGTTGCCGACGCTCCAACAGAGTGGCGAACTCTACGTCGTGATGGAGGAGAATCCGACCGCGGAGAACATCGCCAAACTCATCTACGACCACGCGCGGACGGAAGGCCTGCCGGTAGTCGAAGTCCGCCTCTGGGAAACGCCGACGTCGTACGCCACCTACCGGGGCTGACATCATGACGCAAACGCACGTGTTCAAAGCCGCCGAGTTGTGCCTGCTCGCCCAGCAGCAGGCGCGGCGGATCGTGATGTCATGAGTATTTTTGACAGCTTCCGCAAAGGCTCCGGTGGTAAACCGTCGGAGTCGATTGATTCGCCTTTGCGTCAGAAATTGGTCGACCTTATTCTCGGCATTCTCCGCGACCAAAACGGTCGCATTAGAGTTGAGGATGCGATTAGCGCCGCTGCAACCATTGTGGCAGAGCGGTGTATTGACGCTGCTGGAGATTTTCCTCTGCGAGATCATGAGCTTGCCCCCGGATCACGAGTCTTCTCCACGAAGGTAAACGAATTGATTTGTGGTGATGTTTCGGACGTAAGCGTCGAGCAGGTCCCGACGAATTCGATTGTGGGCGTACTCCGCGGGCGATTGGATGCCCGCGTTTATACTGACGAAGACTTCCCGGTGTTGTCCCAAGTGTTCAAGCAATATGCGGCTCGGGTGGGGAATCCTGCCGATTGGGGAAAAGTCCCGTTGTCGGTTGATAAAGACCATTTCCCTTTTATTCCCCCATTGCGTGTGGGGTATGAAACGAGAGTTCGTGTTGATGAGATTCTTTCTCCAATCCGTGAGGACAAGACAAGATGCTTGAGGGTAGCGACTGAGAGCTTGGCGGAGATTCTGAAGATGGTAGCCTCAGCAATCGACCACAAACTGGCTCTTGTATTGGCCATCGAGACGCTCAATGGAATGTCGAAAACTGCGCCCATGACTGTTAAAGCAATGCAACAAGCACCGCCGGACAACACCCAGAAGCCAAAATGAAAAGCACCGAGCAAGACGATGTGCTTCACGTCACGGAATCAATACGATCTTACCATTTCGTTGCCAGCTAACGGACACGCCGCTCCATGTAGTAATTCCGGTTCGCCGTCTTCCGCCCGCGGTTGTTCACGGATGATCTGGAAACCCATCTTCGTGTACAAGGTCACGGCTTTGGGGTTCTTCTTCTGCACGGTCAACGTCATCACCGGCGGGCCGACCACGCGGGCGAAGTTCTACGGCGTGTAGTCGCTGAGGAGGAGAACCTGAACGTCGGGCAATAGTTTGAGCCGCTGGTCATTGGTCAGAAAATAGTTGCAGTCATATTCGACGGCGGTGGCGACGTGGATGGCGTCCGCGAGCAGAATCTTACGTTGGGCGCGGAGCGTGGCGGCGGCAATAAGAATGTCTCGATCTACCGGAACAACTTCGAGCGGGCCGTCAGTGGCCAACAAGGATAGATAGGCTTCCTTATCCGCCACGGAGTTAACTTGGATGGGCTTCACCAAGACTTCGGCCAAGGTGAGTTGACTGGTTACTGGATCGAGTTCGTCGCGGTCGAAGCGAGTAAATAGCGGGCGCAAAAGGGAATCATAGGGTGGGATGCGTTCGACAGCGTAGATGAAGATGTTGGCGTCGAGATAGACGCGCGAGCCGGCCGGCAAGTCTAGCGTGGCCATTCCGCTCGCAACTCCCGGATGTAGCTGTCAACTTCCGTGGCCGTCGCGTACAGACCGGTGCCTCGCCCGATATATTGGCTCATGGTGTGGCCGTTGGTCGGGCGGGGGGTGTGCAGGTGCACCGTGACCTCCGCTTCGGCACCCGCCGGCAGATCGGGCGAGTGGATTTCGAGCACGCCGTCTTGTTGCACCACCGCATGTTGTTTGACGATCCGCGTCATGGGCAGAGTCTAGTCGCGGGGAAGGTTGATTGCAAGTATGACGGTCGTCGCGGTCACGGCAGTAAGATAATCTTACCGGCAGCACCGGGTTTCAGCACGGCTTCGTGTGCCGTCGGCGCATCGGCCAAGGGTAATTGTTTGGCGACGATGGGGCGTAAGGTGCCGTTGGCAAGACCGGTGGTGATGGCGGCGTGGCTGACGGCCAGTTCTTCGGGCGTGGCGGCAAAGAGGAGGACGCCGTTCACGACGGCTTCCCGGCGCATGATTTCGCGCGGGTTGATTTCAATTGAGCCGCGGTTGCCGATGATGACGATCCGGCCATTGTTCGCCAACGCGGTGAAATCTTTGGCGAGATTCACGTTGGCCAGCATTTCCAGAATTACGTCGGCTTGCACGCCGGCGAGGTAATCCGGTTGCCGATGGTCGAGGACCTGATGCGCGCCTTGGTCGCGGATCAATGCCAAGCCGCGTTCCGAGCCGGCAGTGCCAATGACCCGGCAACCGTGTTTTACCCCTAACTGCACCGCGGCCAGACCGACGCCACCGCTCGCGCCGTGGATTAAGACGGTTTCGCCCGGCGCGACGCGCGCTTTTTGAAACAAGGCCCGGTAAGCGGTCGCGTACGGGACGCCGAGCGCCGCGCCTTGGGCGAAGGAAATTCTTTCCGGTAATGGATGCAGGTGCCGCGGTTCGCAAAGGGCGAACTCGGCATACGTGCCGGTCAGGCTGCCGCTGAGGTAGACGCGTCGCCCATCGGCGGTGGTGCCGGCGGCGTCGCTGCCCGGGGTGTAGGGCAGGGGCGGGAGCGCGCCGTAGTTGCCGGAGCGGATGTAGGTGTCGACTGGGTTGACGCCCACAGCGTGCAGGCGGACGAGGACTTGGCCGGCAGACGGTTGCAGGTCCGGGACGGTTTCAAATTTCAGAACGGCAGGCGCGCCGAATTGGTGGACACGGATGGCTTGCATGCTGGGAGGGTACGGATTCGGGGTCCGGGGTGCAAGCGCGCTGCCGTTGCTTTTGGGCGGGGGCTTGCATACACTCGCACCAACATGAGTACCCAAACTTCCGACGCAACGATGGCGGTATTTCTCGATCTTGAAAATATCGCGCTCGGCGCCCACGACGCGCATTACCCGAACTTCAACGTGCAAAAAGTCCTCGAACGCCTTTTGCTCAAGGGCCACATTGTGGTCAAGAAAGCGTACTGCGACTTCGACCGGTACAAGGTTTTCAAACGCGACTTGCACGAGGCGGCGTTTGAACTCATCGAGATTCCTCACTTGCGCCAATCGGGGAAGAACTCCGCCGACATCCGCATGGTCGTGGACGCGCTCGACCTGTGTTACACGAAAGGCCACGTCGACACATTCGTCATCGTCAGCGGCGACTCTGATTTTTCGCCCTTGGTGAGCAAACTGCGCGAGAACGCGAAAAAAGTCATTGGCGTCGGCGTGAAGAATTCCACCGCGGATCTGTTCATCAGCAATTGCGATGAATTCTTGTACTACGACGATCTGGTGCGCGTCGTCGCGCCAGCGCGGCCGCGGACTCGCCGCGTCGAGCCGGCCATCGCGGCGACTGCTGCCACGCCAGTCAAGCCGGACGAAGCTGACGCCAAAGGGCCGACGGTTTCAGACGCGTTCGAGTTGGTGACAAAAACATTTGAAGCGCTCAAGGAAGAACGGAACGAGGACGACCCGGTCTATGGGTCGATGATCAAACAGGCCATCAAGCGGCGTAATCCCGGGTTCAACGAGCGCGCGTATGGGTTCCGCTCATTCAATGATCTGCTGTTGGAAATGCAGAAGCGCGGCTCGCTGAAACTGGAAGCCGACAAGAAATCTGGCGGCTATACCGTCGCCGCTCCAGGCGATGTACCCCCTGCGTGACCACGCCCAGTCGCCAACATAATTTTGACTTCCTCGTGATCGGCAGCGGCATTGCCGGGTTGTGGTTTGCGTTGAAGGCGGCGGAGTCCGGCAAGGTCGGCATCATCACGAAGAAAACCCGCGCGGAGTCGAACACGAATTACGCGCAAGGCGGCATCGCCGCGGTGATGGGTAAAGATGATTCCTTCGAGATGCACCGGCACGACACCTTGGAAGCCGGAGCCGGTCTGTGTCGCGACGAGGTCGTGCAGACCATCGTGACCGAAGGCCCGGCCTTGGTGCGGGAGCTGATCGACGTCGGCGTGAAGTTCAGCGCGAGTGCGACCGGCGATTACGATCTCGGTCGGGAAGGTGGACATACCCGCCGGCGGGTGTTGCATGCCGGCGATATTACCGGCCGCGAGATCGAGCGGGCATTGTTGGCGGCCGTGGCGGCCCACAAAAACATCAGCGTGTTCGAGAACATGCTGGCGATCGATTTGATCACGACGCAGAAGTTGGGGAGGGCGAGCCTCCCGGCGAGCCAGGACGCGGAAACGGCCGGACGGCTCGGCGGGAGCCTCGCCCTCCCAAAGAATCGGTGCCTCGGCTGCTATGCGCTCGATGAGAAGCGCGGTGTCGTGGAAGTGTTTGCCGGGAAAGTGACGATGTTGGCGACGGGCGGCTCCGGTAAGGTCTACCTCTACACGACGAATCCCGACATCGCGAGCGGCGACGGCGTGGCGATGGCGTACCGGGCCGGGTGCGCGGTCGCGAACATGGAGTTCGTGCAGTTTCATCCGACGTGTTTGTTTGAGCCGCGCGCGAAGACGTTTCTCATCAGCGAGGCGGTGCGTGGTGAGGGCGCGATCTTGCGCGGGAAAGATGGCGAGCCATTCATGCCCCGGTATCATGCCATGGCCGACCTCGCGCCGCGCGATATTGTGGCGCGGGCGATTGATGCCGAGATGAAGAAGACCGGCGCGGAGTGCGTGACGCTCGATATTACGCACAAGGATCCGGAGTTCGTGAAGAAGCGGTTCCCGAATATTTACGCGAAGTGTCTGGAATTCGGTTACGACATGACGAAGCAACCGTTGCCTGTGGTGCCGGCGGCGCATTATCAATGCGGTGGGGTGGTGACGAATGTGACCGGCGAGACGGACATTGAAGGTTTGCTGGCGGCCGGCGAGGTGGCGTGTACTGGTTTGCACGGCGCGAACCGGCTCGCGAGTAATTCGCTGTTGGAAGCAGTGGTCGTGGCCGAACGGGCAGCGAAGCAAGCGAGCACTCAGCTCTCAGCACTCAGCGCTCAGCTTCCCGAGTTGCCGGCGTGGCAGAGCGGGAACGCGGCGGATCCGGATGAACTCGTGGTGGTGACGCATAACTGGGGTGAGATTCGCCGGTTGATGTGGGACTACGTCGGCATTGTGCGGACGGATAAACGGCTGTTGCGCGCTCGGTCACGCATTCAGAATTTGCAGCGCGAGATCAACCAATTCTACTGGGACTACAAGGTCACGCCGGACCTGATCGAGTTGCGCAACCTCGCGCTCGTGGCGGAGCTGATTGTGGAATGCGCGTTGCAGCGGAAAGAGTCGCGCGGGTTGCATTTCACGCTCGACTATCCAAGTCTGTTGCCAGAAGCTCGCGACACATTGTTGCGGCGCGGTTGAACCGCTGCCTCACAGGAGAAAGCATGAAAACATTTATGAAGTCGCTTGCTGGAGTCGGTGTGTTTCTGGCGGTGTTCGCGGTATCGACGTGGGCTACCACTAATACGATTCAGATTTTCAATTTCGATTTCGGCACAGCCCCGTCGACGCACGTGGATCCGACAATCAATGTCGGCGACACGGTGGAGTGGGTCTGGGCCAGTGGTTCAACCGGGCACAGTACGACGACCGCCGCCGGGCAATCGGAAAGTTGGGATTCGGGGGTCCACACACAACCCAACACGTTCACTCATACCTTCGCGAATGCTGGCACGTTCAACTACTATTGCACGCAACACGGTGCCAACCCAAGCGGCTCCAATGTCATCGGCATGTCGGGCCACGTCGTCGTGCAGGCGCCCTCCACGAATCAGGACGTGAAAAACTTCATCGCCGCCGCCAAGGGACAGATGTTTGAACAGCTTACGGCCGGCGCGCCAACGCTGATGACGACCGGCTTCGCGTTTCACGCGGATGTCCGCGGGATCGAGTCCAACTCCATTTTTGCCTCTTCTGTCCAGGTGCCGGCCGGCGCGATTGTGATCTTGACGAGGGACGATCCCAACTCAAGTCAACTGGAGTTCAACGACCAGTTCACGACCAAAACGACGCTCGACAACACCTATCACAGTAGCGCCACCTACACACAGACCATCGACGGACTGAATCAAGGCACCTTGCTCGCGGCGTTGACGCTGCCTGCCGACGCGTATCCTACCACCCCGCAAATCGTCAACTTTACGGCGGCGCAATCCATCAACAGTGCGACGAACTTCGTCCTGACTTGGAACGCCTTCAGCGGCGGCACCGCCAGTGATTTCATTTCCTTGGCGATCGACGACAACTTCGGCGCGCCGATCACGAACACGCCAGACCTCTTTGCCCCCGGCGTGCTTAACGGCTCGGCCACATCGGTCACAATCCCCGGCGGGACGTTGGCAGCGGGCACGACTTATCAAGGCCGGTTGCTGTTCGTCAAAGTCAGCACGACTGACTCGAACAGTATTGCCGGCGCGATCGGCGGGGCCGGTTTCTTCAAAGAAACCTCCTTCTCCCTCGCGACAGTCGCTCCGCCGGGTGTGGTTTGTGCCCTGTCTCCCGCGCTGGCCACCAACGATGTCGGCACCCTCCACACCGTTACCGCCACCATTACCAGCAACGGCACCGCCCTGGCCGGCGTTGATGTGAACTTCGACGTGATTGCCGGCCCCAATACCGGCACCAACGGTTTCGCCGTGACTGATATCGGCGGCCATGCCGGGTTCAGCTACGCCGGCGCTGCCCCGGGCACCGACACGATTCAAGCCAGCGGCGCGGCGTTCAATTGCACCGCGGCCAAAGTCTGGCTCGGCCCGAACGTCCCGCCGGTTGCGGTTTGCCAGAATGTTGTCGTCGCCGCCAACGCTTCGTGCCAAGCCAACGTGTCCGCCGCGCAAGTGGACAACAACTCATCCGATCCCGATGGCTCAATCGTCAGCCGCACGCTCAGCCCGTCCGGCCCGTACGCTCTTGGCGCAACCCCGGTCACGCTCACGGTCACCGACAATCGTGGCGCGACAAATTCCTGTTCGGCCACGATCACCGTTCTCGACCAGACGCCGCCGGTGATCAACTGTCCCGCGAACATTGCCACCAACGTCCCTTTTGGCGTCACCAGCGCCGTCGTGAACTTCGTTCTCACCGCCAGCGACAATTGTTCGTTGGCCGTCTCGAATTCCACACCGGCCTCCGGCAGTTCCTTCGCGCTGGGCACCACCACCGTGACCAACCTCGCCATCGACGCCGCCGGCAACACGAACTCATGCAACTTCAACGTCACCGTCACGCAAGTCGCCGCGCAGGCCGACCTGGCACTGTCCGGCAGCAGCAGCGTCGCAACTGCGTCGCTGAATAGCACATTCAGTTACAGCTTCATCGTCACGAACAAAGGCCCTCAAGCGGCGGTGAACATCGAATTTCTGGATGGTTTGACGGCGGGCGTCAGCTACATCTCTAGTACTAGTAGCGTCGGCAACGTATTCTTCGACGGTGTTCATTTGAGGTGCCACTTAGGC
>JBAXYB010000003.1:0-78093 GCA_037127585.1 Verrucomicrobiota bacterium | reverse complement strand
CCGCATTCTTGTTTCCATGGCGGCGGTCGCGGCGCGACCGCCCTACCGGGAGGGCCTGCGCCCCGGTCACTCGCCTGGCGTGACCGGGGCACTGGGGGCTGGTTCACACCGCCATCAGGTTGGCGACGTCGGACCACGCGCCGTAGCCATCCTTGCCGACGGCGCGCACGCGGAAGTAATACATCGTGCCCGGTGTCAGATTCGGGAAGATGATTTGCGAGGCCTTGGTGGACAAGATGCCGTTCTTCCAGTTGGCCGGGACGTTGGGATCGCCACTGGCGTACTCGCCGTTCCAGGCGGTCGCGCCGGGCTCGCGTTTCACCCGGCCCACCACGACGCCGCTGAGGGTGCCGCGTTTGACCGTCAAGAGCGGCGACGGCAACGTGTCGCTCTCCGTCGGCACGCCATGCACAATGGGCTGGCGCAAGTCGTAGCCGGTGGTTTCGAGCATGGATGGATCGCCGGCGGCTTCGGCGACGGATTCCAAGTACGGCGCGAGCCGTTTCAGGATGAGCGTCAAATCCGTCCGTTTTCCATTACGGACGGCGATGGCGTGTTTGTCGCCGTTCTCCGCGTCATAGGCGTTCTCGAACGCCGTGAAGCCGGCCGTCAAGTCCGCCCGGGACGGGAACGTGATGGGCCAGGGATCCGGGAACAACGTCAGGGCCGGCGCCGAGGTCAACGAGTTCTCAATCCGCTGCGACTGCGTCAGGAACTTCGGCAGGCTCAGTCGGTCAAACGTGATGATGAGTTTTTGCATACGGGGCCTTTCGTGAGAGCCGAGGGGGTTGGGCGGCTGGTCCCAGGTGAATCCTGAGTCCCAAGTGTGCGATGGCGTATCCCAGCGCATGAGGTTCATCCTCGCCGTCCGGCCAGTCTGCCGTTGAAGTTTGTTCGTCGGTAGCGCATCGGCTGCTCCGCTACGCAGAGCAACAGGCATGCCACCACCCGTTCGCGACCGCCGGCAACTGGCGGACGGGTCTCCGCGCCGACTCAACCATACACTCCATTGGATGATGTTCGCATGTCCGCTGACACCACCGAGCATGGATGCTGGCCTGACCAAGCATGCGTGAAGACACGACCATGCATGGGTGCTTGCCCGACCATGCATGGGTGCATGCCCGACCATGCATGGGTACAGGCCCGACCATGCATGGGTGCTTGCTCGACCATGCATGAACGCTTGATTGACCAAGCATTGGTGCTTACCCGACCATGCGCGGGTGCTTGGTTGACCATGCGTGGGTGCTTACCACTGCCAACACCCTTGCTGGGCGGTCTCGTTTCCAAAGCAATTATATTTGTCGGGGTCACCGAGCGCGTCTGGCAGGGCAGGAAATTCTCACGGTTGATGAGAATGCGTTCGGGTTTTTCTAAGAATTGCGAATCCCGCCGGTGAGTGACCGCCGACCATCCAGGCTGAAAGCTGAGTGCTTCGCATTCACCGATTCCGCTTGCCGGCAACCATGAGCATCGCCAAACTGCTTTCCCAGTCAGGCTGCCGCGCTATAGGTTTGAGTTTCACAAAGGGGCAGCGATAAACTTGCCAAAGGACACCTGTAATGCCTGATTCCATTACCCTTAGGCCGTATTTACTGCCTGAAGAACCGATTTCACCCGCTCGGCGTAGTTGTCCTTGCTCACGCCGTTGCATTTGTCGCAGCAGTGCTTCGTCAAGATTGGCTTCGTGCGACTCACGAAGAGCCATTCGACGATGCGCAGGCCGAGAGACTTTTTATGCTTCGCCTGTTGTTTCTCGAAATAGCGGATGATGCCGGCACGCAGGCAATTCTCGCGCTTGGTAGCCAGTTTGTTGATGGCATCAATTTGTGAGTACTTGGCTTTCAGGAGCGCGGTCCGCGCTTCGCCTTCCAAGCCGGCTTCATTGACCGTCATGTCGGCCATGAACTGGAGCAGTTTCAGGTCGCCGTTGGTTTCGTCAGTGAACAACACGGCCAGCGATTGTTTTCCATCGCGGCCAGCCCGACCGAATTCCTGTAAATAATCTTCGACCGAGGCGGGATGCTGCCAATGCACGACGAGCCGGACATCGGGTACGTCGAGGCCCATGCCGAAGGCGTTGGTGCAGATGATCACGGGCAAGGCGGGCTGGATTCTTCCCGTGAACCGGCCGAGAAGCATGTCGCGTTCGTTCGGCGTGCCGAGTTTGGAGTGGTAAAAAGGGATATCCATCCCGACGGATTTCAGTCCATCGTGGACAAGTCGACCTTTCTTTTGTGTTGGCACGAATATCATGGCGCGGCATTGCGGCATCATGCCGCACAAGGAGGCGATGATCTTAAAGCGCATGGCTTCGGGCACCGGCAAGCGCAGTAGGGCGATGTTGGGGCGGTCTACGCCGGTCACGATTACGCGCGCGTCCGGCATGTTCAGCGATTGAAGGATGCGTTCCTGGGTTTGGATGCCGGCGGTGGCGGTGAAGGCGAGGACGGGCGGGTTTCCCAGCTTCGAGCGCGCCGCGCCCAAGCGGCTGTAGTTCGGGCGAAAGTCGCGTCCCCAGCGATCAATGCAGTGCGCTTCATCAATGACGAGGAAGCTGGGCTTGCCGGCGGAGACGAGTTGAACCTCGTCGGGGCGGACCATGGTGTCATCGAAGCGCTCGGGCGTGCAGTAGAAGAATTTGAGGGCCTGGCGTGTCAGCAGTTCGTAACGCATCTGCTTCTCATTCGGATTCAAATCGCTATTGATGAACGAGCACGGGATCTTCTTGCGTGTTAAGTCCACGACCTGCTCGGCCATCAGGGCTTTCAGCGGTGAAATCACGTACGCCGTGCCCGTGAGAAGCAGGGCCGGCAATTGAAAGCACAGAGTTTTACCGGAGCCGGTCGGGCTGACGAGCAAGACCGACTGCCCTTTGAGAGCGGCAAGCACGACCTCCAATTGATGGCCGCGGAACTTCTGCAAACCTAGTAGACGGAGCGCGCCGCCGAGATTGGGCGTACCGTCGGGAAGTTCGCCTTGCGTATCCAACCATTTCGCCATGCGCAATGCCCAGCGTTCCACGAACCGACGCGCCAACGACAACTGCAAATTCGGGTGATGGGCGGCGTGACAGCCGTCGCAAAGAGTCACCAGATTGGCAAGTTCATCAGAGCCGCCGAGGTCGCGCGGCATCAAGTGATGCACATCGGCTTCACCCCGGCCGCACTCCACACCACAGGCAACACACTTGTGATTGTCGCGGTTCAAGACGACCGCGCGAGTTTGCTGCCAACGAAACTTCTTGGCGTCGGGGGTGTCTGGGATTGTTACCGGTTGAGCGCAGACCGGACAAGGAACGGCAAGACCGACGCCTTCAGTGTCCACCACCAAATGTTTGCCGCAGTGCGGGCAGTTAAAAGTAACGTCCATGCGCGGGTGGCCCGGGCCAACTATTCACACTCTAGGGCCGGACTAGAACTCCACATCCCGGCACTTCTGTTCGAGTTGGTGTTTGATGCGTTCCATGCTCGCGGCGGTCAGAGTTGGGGAACCAGACTTCAACACGTAGGGGCGAATCTGTTTCGGGGCGAGGACAGCGAGTGAATTACCCGGTGGGACACGATTGATGATGAACCAGCCGGGGAAAGTGAGAATGGGTTGGACCCAGACTTTCTCGCCGGTGGCGCTGCTGAGATAACCGCTCAGCCATTTGGCGTTACCGACGGCTTGGTCAAGGCCGTACCGGCTGCGCTCGTCGTGAGGAAACTCAATTGCCTCACCATCATAGAGGAGCTCATGGTCACGCTTGCCGGCGACGGCCTTCCGTTTGCGCCGGGTCTTGGTTTCCACGATGTAGACGCCCGACGGCGCGACGATAACGTGATCGATGTTCCACTTCGGGTCCGCTGGGAAGTCATGGTAGACGAAGCACCCATCGAGCATGAGTTTGTTCAACTCCTCGCCGACGGCTCGTTCACCACTGAGGCCGAGGGAATGATTCTGAATCTCGTCACGAAGCTTGAAGACGCGGCGTGCATAAAATGCAAACGCCGCAACGCTCGCGCTATAGAATCCGATCAGCTCCGGTATCCGCTGTGGAACAGCCCCTTTGTGCCAGACGGCAAGCAATAACAGCGTGACCGGTGGGAGCAACATAGCGCTCATCAACGCCTCTCCGAGCTTGTCGTCCAAATCCTCAATCTTCTTCTGCAGACTCTCACCGGGTGCGCGCAGCAACTGGGTTTCCACCGGCGCGCGAAGATCGATGCGGGCCTGCTTCCACTTCCTGAACCGGAGGAGGCCAAGGAGGATGCTTGCCGGTATCACGCAACACAGAAGAATCTGAAGTCCCAAAGCCATAGGTGCGTGATTCTAATCGGTTGTCAGGATTCCGCAATAAGACTCGGTTGTCAGCTTTCAACGATCCGTAAACCGGGCTGCCCCTTCGGTTTGCTCAGGATGACAAGGGGAGCGGCGCGCCCGGACAGCCGAGTTCTACGAGACACCACACGCCGTTTGCCGGTGGCAATCGCGCCCTACCTTTCAGCAGTCACTTCCATTCGGTCGCGGAGATAAAGAACTTGCCAGAGTTCAGAGTTCTCCAATATGGTTTGGCTAGAACTAATTCCTAGGAGGATCGTCCGCATGCGACTAGCACCCATTGTTATATTCATCTCATTGTTTGGAGCAATTGCCTTTGTGACTGGTTGCAGTACGTCATCGGGCAATTTCGATCAGAAAACAGCTACGGATGTGCGGTTGGCTGGTAATAACTACCGGCTGATTAAGGGTGGCGCGATCGGTACAAGCGCTGGATTTAGGTTCTTGGGGTTTCTCCCAATCACCAGTCCTAGCTACAGTGTCGCGAAACAGCGACTCTACAAATCGGTCGGCGAAGACCTCCGCGGTCGGTCAATCGCCTTGGCCAATCAGACGCAAGATAGCTCCCAGCTTTATGTGATTTTGTTTTCCATCCCGCGAATTACCGTTACCGCAGATGTTATCGAGTTCGTAGATCAACCGCCAGGAAAGTCATCCGACAAGTGAAGGCACAAACCCCGATGGTCTTGAATTGACTACAACGGGGGCGGAGTAGATTACAGATCGGTCGATGAGCTATGGACATCGAATTCTTCTGTAGCCATTGCGGCCAATCACTCTCTATCGATGAGAGCGGTGCCGGGATTACCGTGGATTGTCCGAAGTGCAGCAAGCCGGCCTACGTTCCTTCACCCAAGGCGGTAAGCGGCGCGGCCCCAGCCCCGCCAGTTCCTGACCCGCCCACACGAGTTCAACCCAAGAAACCGCTTGGTCAACCACCGCGCACACCACCGAGTTCACGATCAGCAAGCAGCCCAGTGACTCTTCCCGGTCACAACTTGGCATTGAATCCAGCTGAGTCAGTCATTATGCAGGCGCGAATGCACCGCGCTGTTGTGACTCTGCCGACCATTGTCACGTTGGTTCTCTGCGCCGGCTTTGGCGTGATCAGTGCCCTCATTCAGTCACTCTTTCGCGCACTGACGAGCGGGCTGATGCCTACCGGAGCATTGACGCCGAACGGGTCGACGTTTCTACCATTCTTTTTTCTACTTCCATGTGTGATGATTTTATTCATCGGCCTTGTCGTAACGATCCTCGCGTCTCTTGCCCGGAGTCATACGCTGATTACGCTTACCAACCGCCGGTTGATCATCAACCAAGGCGTCCTCAGCAGGACCACGGCTGAGCTACTCTTGAAACAAATCGAAACGGTGGCAATCCGGCTACCTTGGTTAGGTCGGATATTCGGTTGGGGGACAGTCGTCGTACGCGGCACCGGCGGTGGACTGTTCGCACTGCAATTCTTGGAGAACCCAGAGCAATTATACAGCGATCTGCAGAAAATCGTGCAGTCCGCCAAGTGACAGGTTACTTGCCGGGGTTAATCTCCACATCCCACGGAGTCCGCGCTACCCGGAACCGGCCGCGCCATTCGTTTCTTGGAATTTCCCGCGCTCGTGCTACAACGGCGGCATGGCGCGTCGACCACTGCTGCAACCTCAGATGACGAACCAGAAGATCGTGAAGGGGTTGCCGGCGCTCAATGAATCCGCCTCCGCTCCCAGCGAGCTACGACGCGACACGTCCGCCTCCGCCAAGGCGACGGCGCGACACGGGGGCGAGCCGAAATGAAGCCGATTCGCTGGTGGGATCACGCGCGGAAGAAAGTTGCCAGCCGCGAAGTAAGCGCGGGCGAGGTGGAGCAGACCATTGCCAAACCGGATGTGGTTGTACCGGGCCGACCGCCGCGCCAGATTTATATGCGGCGCTATCGGGATGAGGTGCTGCAAACAGAGATGTTGCTGCGCGTGGTGGTGGAAGAAACCGCAGATGAGTTGGTGATTGTCACGCTTTACAAAACCTCGAAGTTCAAGAAGTATGAAGGAGGAGCACGCGAATGAAAGTCGAATACGACAAAGAAACCGACATTCTCACCATCACGCTACGCGACGCGCGTGTGAAGGAAAGTGACGAAGTGCGCCCCGGCGTCATTGCCGATTTTGGCTATGACGGCGGCGTGGTGGGCTTTGAGATTCTGGACGCTTCCGAGCACATGGAAAAGCCCATGACGATGGAATACGCTGTCGCTGAACCTGCGGCAGTCGTCCGCGAGAGGCCCGCGAAGTATCGGAAGTGAACAGTCCGCGGGATCCGCGCGAAGTCGATCACGCCAAGGACACCGGCTCAGCCGGGAAGCGCCATTCGTGTGATTCGTGGTTAAGAAAATCCCGCTCCGGCCCGGTCGCGACTGCAAGTCGCTCCTACATTGCTGGGCCTGCCCGGTCGCGACTGCAAGTCGCTCCTACAAGGTCACCGACTGCTTCAACATCTGCTTGCACTCGCTGGAATTGTCGGCAAAAGTGGCGCTCCGTTTCTTGAGACGAGTATGAAAAAAAGAATGTTTATCATGTTGGGCGGCGTGTTGCTGTTTGTGGCCGCCATCGGGTTTTACAAGTACACCCAGATCCGCAAAGGCATGGCGATGATGCAATCCATGCAAATGCCGCCGGCCGCCGTCACGACGGTTGTCGTCAAACGCGAGCGCTGGCAACCGGCCCTGCGCGCGGTCGGCTCGCTCAAAGCCGTCAACGGCGTGGCCGTGAGCACGGACTTACCGGGGATCGTGGCGCAACTGGCGTTTCAATCAGGCGCGGTGGTGAAGAAGGGCGATTTGCTGATCAAACTCGATAGCCAGCAAGAGGAGGCGCAATTGCGTTCGGCCGAAGCACGACGCGATTTGGCGAAGCTGAATCTCGACCGGCAAAAAGAACTCGTCGCCAGCGGCGCGGTGTCGCAGTCGAATCTGGACACCGCCGACAGCGAATACCGGCAAGCCGCGGCGGCAGTCGATGAAGCGCGGGTGCTCATCGCTCGCAAGAACATCGTCGCGCCGTTCGATGGCCGGCTCGGTATCCGGCAAGTTGATCTCGGACAATATCTAAATGTCGGCGCGCCGATTGTGCAATTGGAGTCGGTTGATCCGATTCACGTTGAGCTGGCCGTTCCCCAGCAGAACCTCGCGCAAGTGGCGGTCGGGAAGAAGCTCCGGCTGAAAGTGACCGGCCTCGGCGATGAACAATTCGAAGGCGAAGTGACCGCCATCGAACCCCGGTTGGATGAAGCCACGCGCAACGTCATGGTCCAAGGCACAGTCCCCAACGCCGCCGGCAAGCTCCAGCCCGGTATGTTCGTCGACGTCGAGGTGTTCTTGCCGGAACAGGACGTCCTTTCCATCCCGGCATCGTCGATCAGTTATGCGCCGTATGGGGATTCGGTGTTCATCGTGAAAGACGGCAAGACGGTCGCGCAACAGTTCGTGAAACTCGGCGCGACGCGCGGCGATCAGATCACCGTGGTGTCGGGCGTGAAGGAAGGTGACGAAGTGGTGTCGTCAGGCGCGTTCAAGTTGCGCAACGGGATACCGGTGCAGGTGAATAACAGCGTCCAACCGAGCAATGACGCCAATCCGAATCCGCCGAACATGTAAGCGCGAATGAAACTTACCGATCTCTTCATTCGCCGACCGGTCGTGGCGACGGTTGTTAACCTGGTGATTCTACTCGCAGGGTTTCAGGCGCTCCGGTCGTTGAACGTACGGCAATACCCGCGCAGTGATATTGCGGTGGTCACCATCAAGACCGCGTACATCGGCGCGAACGCCGATCTCGTCCGCGGCTTCGTCACCACACCGCTCGAACGCGTCATCGCCAGTGCGGACGGCATCGACTACATCGAGTCGCAGAGCGCGCAGGGCTTGAGCACGATCACCGTCCACCTGAAGCTCAACTACAACAATAACGACGCGTTGACGCAGATCCAGTCGAAGGTCGCGCAAGTCCGCAATGACTTACCGCCCGAGGCGCAAGCCCCGATCATCGACATCGAGACGAGCGACAGCCAGTTCGCCGCGATGTACATGAGCTTTTACTCGGATGACCTCGACCAAAATCAGATCACTGATTATCTGACGCGCGTCGTCCAGCCGAAGCTGACCGCCGTGAGCGGCGTCCAGAAGGCGGACATCCTTGGCGCGCGGACGTTTGCGATGCGCGTCTGGCTGAAGGCCGACCGGCTGGCGGCGCTGAATATTTCACCGACGGAAGTTCGCACGGCGCTCGGCGCGAACAATTATCTCTCCGCCGTCGGCGCGACGAAGGGCGCGATGGTCTCGGTGAACTTGACCGCCAACACCGATCTGAAAACGCCCGAGGAATTCCGGCAACTCGTGATCCGCGAACGCAACGGCGCGGTGGTGCGGTTGCGGGATGTCGCCGACGTCAACCTCGGCGCGGAAAGCTACGACGATGAAGTGCGATTCTCCGGCCAGAAAGCGACGTTTATGGGCGTGTGGGTGTTGCCGACCGCAAACTCGCTCGACGTGATCAAGGCCGTGCGCGCGGAATTGCCGTTGATCGAGAAGGAACTGCCGGTCGGGATGAAGCTCGGTGTGCCCTACGATTCGACGAAGTACATCGCCGACGCGATTCACGAAGTGACGCACACGTTGATCGAAACGTTGATCATCGTCGTTATCGTCATCTTCCTGTTTCTCGGATCGTTCCGGTCGATCCTCATCCCGGTCGTGGCGATTCCGATTTCGTTGATCGGCGCGGTGTTCCTGATGTTGCTCTTCGGCTTCACGCTCAACCTGCTCACATTGCTCGCTATCGTGTTGTCGGTCGGGTTGGTTGTCGACGACGCGATTGTCGTCGTCGAGAACGTCGAGCGCCATCTCCACGAAGGTTCGACCCCGTTCGAAGCAGCGATCAAGAGTGGCCGGGAACTCTTCAGCCCGATCATTGCGATGACCATCACATTGGCGACCGTCTACGCGCCCATTGGTTTTCAAGGCGGCCTGACCGGCGCGCTCTTCCGGGAATTCGCGCTGACACTGGCCGGTGCGGTGACGGTGTCCGGTATCGTGGCCATCACGCTCTCGCCGATGATGTCGTCAAAACTTCTGCGCGCCAAAGACGCCGACACCGGTTTTGCCGGCATGATCAGCCGGCATTTTGAAAAGCTTCGCCGTAATTACGTTCAACTCCTCACCAACACACTGCGATGGCGGCCGGTCACGTTAACGCTGGCCAGCATTGTCGTGCTGCTGATTATTCCGTTCTTCATGTTTTCCCAGAGCGAACTTGCGCCGAAGGAAGATCAAGGGTTCATCATGGGACTGCTGTTTGCCGCGCCGAACTCGACCCTCGACCAGACCCTGCTTTACTCCAAGAAAGTTCACGAGGCGTTCAAGTCCGTCCCGGAAACCGAAAACACCTTTCAGATCACCCAACCATCCTTCGGCTTCGGCGGGCTGACCGTGAAACCTTGGAGCGAACGCAAACGCAACACCGAGCAAATCGTCGGCGAAGTGTTCGGCAAACTCTCCGCCATTCCCGGCATTCAAGCCATCGCGACGACCCCTTCCCCGCTGCCCGGCGGTGGACAGTTCCCGGTCGAATTCGTCATCGCGTCCACTGCGGAGCCGCGCGAGCTGCTGGAGTTCGCGAATCAACTCGTCATGAAAGCGTTTGCGAGCGGGCTGTTCATGTACGCCGACACGGACTTGAAGTTCGACCAACCGCAATCCGAAATCGTTTTTGATCGCGACAAAGTCGCCTCGCTCGGCGTGAATCTCCAGCAAGTCGGCGCCGATCTCGGCACGATGCTCGGCGGCAACTATGTGAACCGTTTCAGCATCCAAGGCCGCAGCTACAAAGTCATCCCGCAGGTCACGCGCGCTTCGCGGTTGAATGCAAGTCAGCTCGAAGAAATGTACGTCAGCGGTCCGAACGGCAAACTCGTCCAGCTCGCGACGTTCGCGACATTGAAACAGACAACTCAGCCGCGATCCATCTACCGCTTCCAGCAATTGAACTCGGTCAAGATCCAAGGCGCAATCGCGCCCGGCGTCACGCTCGATCAAGCCCTCAAGGTCCTCGAAGGTGAAGCTGCGAAGATTCTGCCGCGCGGTTACCGGATTGATTACGCCGGCGAAGCCCGGCAACTCCGCGTCGAAGGCAACAACCTGAACACGACCCTCCTGCTCTCGTTGATCCTGATTTTCCTCGTGCTCGCGGCGCAATTCGAAAGCTTTCGCGATCCGTTGATCATCCTGCTCGGTTCGGTACCGCTGGCATTATCCGGCTCGCTGCTGTTTACGTTCTTCGGATTCACAACGCTGAACATCTACAGCCAAATCGGACTCATCACCCTGGTCGGCCTCGTCTCCAAGAACGGCATCCTCATCGTCGAATTTGCGAACTCACTCCAAGACTCCGGCAAGTCCAAACTCGACGCCGTCATCGAAGCGTGCGGGACGCGGTTGCGCCCGATCTTGATGACTTCCGTCGCCACAATTGCCGGCCATTTCCCGCTCGTCCTGGCGACAGGCCCCGGTGCCGGTTCGCGCAACAGCATCGGCACCGTCCTCGTCACCGGTATGGCGATTGGGACTTTGTTCACGCTCTTCATCTTGCCGTCGATCTACATGGTGATCGCCCGCGACCGGGCGAAGAATCCCGCTCCCGAATATGCTGAAATTCCGGAGGAAGCGGCGCTATGAGGCATAGCCCCGGTAGGGCGGTTGCGCCGCGACCGCCGCGATTGACAACGGATTCGGACGGCGCGGCGCGCCGTCCCTACCGGTTGCTCTTGGTTGCACTTCTATTTACGGGCTGCGCAGTCGGACCGGACTATCACCCGCCGAAAACCAAGCTCCCAGCCAATTGGACGGAGCCCACGACCGGCGGCACGACCAACAGCCCGACGAAATTGGCGAAGTGGTGGAAGACGTTCAACGATCCCGAACTCGATTCGTTGATCGAGCGCGCCGTGAAAGCCAATCACGACCTCCGCATCGCCGCCGGTCAGCTACGCGAATCCAGAGCACTGCGAACCGCGGGACGTTGGGATTTCCTACCGACTATCACAGGCAATGCGTCCTATATTGATGCTCAAGTCAGCTCGAACGCACAGATCTTCGCCTTCGACACATTACACACAAGCACGTACGACGCACACTTTGACGCGTCCTGGGAGATCGATGTTTTTGGCGGCAAGCGGCGTGGCGTGGAAGTGTTGAATGCGAATCTGGCTTCGACGGAAGAAGACCGGCGTGATGTCCTGGTGAGCGTATTGGCAGAGGTCGCGCGCAATTATGTCGAACTGCGCGGCTATCAACGGCGCCTCGCCATTGCCCGCGACAACATCGCGGCGCAACAAGCTGCACTCGAATTGACGCGCGCCCGGTTCAAGGGTGGCATCAGCAGTAAACTCGACGTCGCCCAAGCGGCGGCGTTACTAGCCGGCACGCAGGCCGAGTTACCGACGTTGCAGGGGGCGACAAAACAAACGATGCACCGGTTGGCCGTGTTGGTCGGGCAAACACCGGATGCGCTCATCACCGAATTGTCACCGGATAACGCGATCCCCCCCATTCCACCCGAAGTGCCGGTCGGCTTGCCATCCGACCTTTTGCGTCGCCGAGCCGATGTTCGTCGCGCAGAGCACCAGCTCGCCTCGACGACGGCGCGCATCGGTGTGGAGACGGCAGAATTATTTCCGAAGTTTTCATTGATCGGTACGGGCGGCTTCCAGAGCTTGAGTTTTAGCGATTGGTTTTCCAGTGGCAGTCGGTACTGGTCAGCGGGGCCGACGGTCACATGGCGGTTGCTCGAGATCGGCCGGATTCACAGTCAGATCAAGGCCGCGAATGCTCGCGAAGAACAGGCGCTGGCCCTCTACGAAAAGACCGTGCTCACGTCGCTGGAGGATGTCGAGAATGCTCTCGTGAATTACGCGCAAGAACAGGAGCGGCTGCGCGCGTTGCGCGAACAAGTCACCGCCAACCGGCAAGCCGTCGAGTTGGCCAATCAGCTCTATTCCAAAGGCAACAGCAACTTCCTCGATGTGCTCATCGTCAGACGCGCCCTCTACCGGGCTGAAGACGATCTCGCCCAGAGCGAGCGGACGGTGACCACCAATCTCATCGCGCTCTACAAAGCGCTCGGCGGCGGCTGGGAAGACATCCAGCTCGCGGGGCAACGTTAATTCGCCACGGGCGGAATCTTAACCGCCACGCTGGTGCTGTTGTTCCGGTAATCACTCTCCGGTAAAACCCGGTCAGAGTTAACCTCGATCTCCAACGTGTAGCGGCCGGGCGCCAGGCCGGTCACGTCAATGAACTGGCAATCCAGCCCTTTGTCGTAAACGTCCGCCCAACCAGCGCTGATGCCTTGATTCGAAATGCAGTCATGAAAACCCGGCGGCACCGGCGATTTTATGTACGGCGTGGAGTCAAGCATGCAGAAGCCTTGCTTACGTCCAGTAATCAACTCGCCGGCATCGCTCAACGTGGCGAGGAGGAGTTGGTTGGTCGATGCCGAGGCCGGTACGGACCAGTCGCGATGCTGTCGCCATATCCGGAAGCCGGTCTTAGTCCAGAGCCGGTAGTCCGCGTATTCTTCCAGATGGTAATGGCCGTGGCATTCGCTGAAATGAAACAACAGGGAGCATTCCGCTGGCGCGCCAATGACGAGCGCAGTGGTACCGATGTTGGGCGTCGTGGTTGTGAACCGGAGCAAGCGCCGGAAACCAGAGATCGTGACGCAACCCTCGATAATCTGACAACTATCAGCCGCGATGTATTCCTGCGTGATCGAGCGGTCCGTCCGCAGCGCGCGCTTGTCGACGATTAGATCCGGTAAGAGCGGGCCGTTGGGCGACGCGCACGGTCCCATTTGCGCCTGGGCAGCCCCGACCCAAGCCAGGAGAACGAAAGTAAAATGCTTGAAGCTGGTCATTTGGCAAGGTAACTACCGCATCTGGCCCGCTTTGGCAACCGGCGTTTGACTGACTTGCAGGCCTTATATTATATGGATTACAAGGTTGACAAGTCGTCGGCAATGGCCTACAAACCAACCGTGCAAGGACTCCGCCTCGCGGCGTAGTCACTCAAAACATAACAATCAGTACACACGGAGGTTCTCACTATGCGTTCAGTAACTATCGAGTCCTGTAAACCAACAGTCAGGCAATTTGTCGCCACCGTCCTGCTGACAATTCTGGCGGGAATTGCTTCTCCGGTCTTTGCCCAACTGGCCATTACTTGCCCCGCGGACATTACGGTGTCAAATGATCCCGGCGTCTGCTCGGCCAGCGTTGCCTACTCCGCGCCCATTGTGACCGGCGCAGCATTGCCGATTACTGTGACGACGGTTCCAGCTTCCGGCGCAACCTTCCCAGTCGGAACTAATACCGTGCTCTGCACCGTTACCGATGCGAATACCAATACCACCTCCTGCATCTTCACCATCACGGTTGTCGACGCGGAAGCGCCAGCGATCACGAACGTCAACCTCAGCAAGTCGCTCTTGTGGCCGCCCAACCATAAGATGGTGCCGGTCACCGTGAACTACGACATCGTTGATAATTGTGACGGCGAGACGACGACGACCTTGAGCATCTAAAGTGACGAGTCGGTGGACAGCATTGGCGATGGCAACTTCAGCCCCGATTGGGAAGTGCTCAATGATCACAAGGTCTTGTTGCGCGCGGAACGGGCAGGTCCCGGCAATGGCCGCATCTACACGATCACGATTACCAGCACGGATGCGAGCGGCAACTCATCGTCCAAATCGGTGGCGGTTCTCGTGCCCCATTCCAAAGGCAAAAAGGGTCAAGGCGGCCAGGGGAATGGTAATGGCAACGGCAATGGCCATGGGCACGGCAACGGGAAGTAAAGAACCCTGACCGGCCGAGTTTCTAGGCGCCCGGTAATCCCCTGAGGATTACCGGGCGCTTCCGTTTCAAACCTGTTTTATAACCAAGCCCATGGGGCAACCATGTTACAATTGGCGAGTGCAGGACACGCATCCAACATTAAAGTCGGTACTCTGGCGTGGGGCGCAGCGGAAATGCCCACGGTGTGGTGCCGGCGCATTGTTCAAGAAGTGGATCACATTGCATGACCGGTGTCCTGCGTGCGACCTGCAATATCTCCAGAACCAAGGCGATCTCTGGGCTTATTTGCTATTGATCGACCGCGCACTGTTTATTTTCCCATTGATCGTGATCATCTATTTTCGCGTCTATAATCCGTATTCAGTCTGGTTCTATGGGTTGGTCGGCGCTCTGATCAGTGGCTTCATTTTCACATTGCCCCATCGAAACGGCATGAGTGTGGGCCTCGAATACTACTGGCGAACCCGCGGCACCCATTCGCCGATCCCGCCGCAAGCTTGACGCCCTCCCGTTCGACGCATAGCATCCGCGCGCTCATGAAAAAAGTTTTACTCATCTTCATCGCGCTGACGTTGATCGTCGCCGCCGCCATCCTAATTTTTAATCGGGGTGGACGTTCTCCCGCCGGCGCTGAACTGTTACCGGAGAGCACTCTCCTGTTTGTGGACGCACCGGATTTTCAGGCCGCCCGGGAGCAGTTGCGCGGCACGCCGTTGGCAGCGTTGTGGGCCGAGCCGGAGGTGCAAGCGTTCCTTCAGAAGCCACTCGCGGCAGTGCAAGGCGGATTGAAGAAAGAACGCTGGGAAGAGGCGCTCGCCTTGCCGCAAGGCGAAGTGTTCGTCGCCATCACTCGGTTTGCCGCGACTCCGAAGACCGAGGTCGGCGGGGCCGTCGGCATCGATTGTAAATTGCACAAGGTCCAGGCGTTCGCATATCTGAAAGTTTATGAGCACCAACTGGCGAAGTACAACCCGGCCGCCACGCTCGAAAAGAAAAACTATCTGAGCATTGACTATACGGTGGTGCATGCCAGTCCGGCGGCGCAATTCTGCTATGGATTTCTCGGCACGCTGTTAGTCGGCACGACTGACGAGGAGCAGATGCGCGACATGATTACCCGCTTCACTCGCAATGCGTTACCGGAGGCAGTCTCGTTGGCCGGCAGCATGCGTTTCCAAAACGCCATCCAGCGCTTACCAAAGAACAGCGCGGGCCACGCCTTCATCAACATGGAACAACTCTTCAGTCAATACGGCATGCTGCTACTGATGGCCGCCCAAGGCAGTCCGATGCTCGAAAGTCTCGGGAACATTCAAGCGACCACCGTCGCCGTGAATTTCGATGGCGCCGGCCTCACGGACTCCAGCATCATCACGTACTCCAAAGACCACCAACCTGACCCGCCGATTCAACAGAGCACGCTGGCCGTCGCCCCGGGGGACTCCGCATTGTACGCCGTGCAGTCGACTGATCTGGCCGGCGGCTTCACGAAGTTGATGGAAGCCCTCGCCCGCTCCGGCAATCCCACGGCCCTGAAAATCGGCGGCGACCTCGATAAGTATCTCTCCGATGCCGGCGTACGGCTCAGTGACGATTTCCTGACGCACCTCGGGCCAGAAGTCGCTTACATCGGCAATTGGCGATCCGGCGCCCGGTCCCCTGACTTCGCGTTGGTCGCCGAAGTGAAAGACCCGATCACAAAGTTTGACACCATTGTCGAGACGATCAAGAAGACCGTCGAGCGCACCGATGACATCACGCATGCCGGCGAAACCTTGCACGTCATCCGCACCGGGAGCAGTTACGCTGCGCCGACGTACGTGTTGACGGAAAAATACTTCGTCCTCGCGTTGACGCCCGATTACGCGAAAGAAATCATCACCCAGATCAAGTCCGGCACGACGTCGCTGGCCGACTCCGCCGAGTTCAAGAGCGTCGCGCAACGCGTTCCGACCGGAGGCTCATCGTTCACGTACTGTGATCTGCGAAAAGTCATGGGCGGCCTCTACACGCTCGCGCACGCCACTGCCACCAACACCGACAGTTTCATCGCCTGGAACAAGCTCCCGCAACCGGAGACCATCATGCGCCACCTCGGGCCGTATGTTTCCACCACCGTGGAAGGCGCCAAGGCTTCAACGACGACCACGTACTCGCCGATTGGGAAACCGCTGACCTACATCGTCGCGCTGGCCGGTGGCATCGGGGCCGCGCAACCACTCTTGGCGCAGATTCCGTGGGCGTCTATTCCAGGGTTGCCCACAGCGTCTTCAAGTACGGGTGCTCCCCCTCCGCCACCCGATAATCAAAAGGCAACGTCTCAAACTCCAGCGCCGTAATCTGGCGTTCCGTCGACCGAATCGCCCGCTCGAAATTCTCCGGCGACAAAGTCCGCTGATTCGTCGAACAAAACAGCGCCCCACCCGGCACCACTAACGGCATGGCCAACGCCGCCAGTTCCTCGTAATCACGCTCCGCCCGAAACGCCCGGCCTTTCTTCGTCGTCGCGAACGTCGGCGGATCGATCAGCACCATGTCCCACCGGTCGCCACGCTTCACGAACTTCCTGAGCCATTCGAACACATCGCCGTAAACGAAATCGTGTTTCTCAGGATCAAGATTATTCACGCGGAAGTTTTCCTTCCCCCAGTCGAGATACTTTCGCGACAGATCAATGCTGGTCGTCACCGCCCCCGCCTTCGCCGCCGCAACGGAGAACGCGCACGTGTATGAAAAACAATTTAGCACCCGCTTACCGGCCAGCGGCATGTTCAAGAGTCGCCGGCGATTTTCGCGTTGATCGAGAAAGATGCCGGTCGACAAGCCTTCGCCGAAGTTGATGAGATAAGTCACGCCGTTCTCGCGGATCGGGAACCGTTCCGCGACCGCCGCGCCCTGAATGCACTGGGCCGGCGTGCGCGTCTGTTTCGTTGCGAGTTGATCATACACGCAGAACTCCCCCTCGCCGGTCTCCTCTCCCCTCCGGGGGAGAGGATTAAGGTGAGGGGGTTTGGCTGTTTCCGACAACCGCTGCACAAAAAACCGACCGGCATACGAATCAACAATCACGTCCGGCAATCCATCAGCCGCCCCGCTCACGAGCCGGTACGCATTGGTCTCCGCCGGATCGAACAACAGCTCGCGAAACTCACGCGCTGCCGTCAACGCATCCAAATCTTCAAACACGGCCGGTATGCTCGCCGAAAACGTCACCAGTTCACCACTGGCCGGATGCGTAAACGTAATCCGGTGGGCATGCAACATCAGCCGCGGGGCCGGCATGTCACCGTACTTGGTGTCGCCCAAGACCGGAAACTTACAATACGCCGAGTGCCGGCGGATCTGATGCGTCTTACCGGTGACGGGTTCGGCTTTGAGGAGATGATTCTCGCCCACCGGCGACACGTACTCGAACCACGTCTGCTCATTGGGTCCTTCCTCACAAAACCGGTGCCGCTTCGGCCGGCTCGCGGAGAGGAAAAGGTATTCCTTTTTGATTTTGTGCTTCTCGAACTGCTTGGCGAGAGATTGATTCGCCAACGTGCTCTTGCCAAACACGAGAACACCCGAGGTATCCTTGTCGAGCCGGTGGAGGATGGAAAGTTTATGGCCGCGCTTGAGCAGCCATTCGTGCAAGCCGTCGGGCGTGTACTTGTCCGGTTTGTGCGTATTGATGCCGGACGGTTTGTTGACGACCAGCAGGTGCTTATCTTCGAAGAGAATCATCAGCCGGGCGGCCAGTTCAGGGAACGTCCGCCAAGCAAATGAACGTGCAAATGGGGAACACTCTCGCCGGCATCGCGCCCTTTGTTTATGACCAGCCGGTAGCCTGTCGAATCAATCCCCTCTTGGCGGGCAATGTCCGCCGCCACAGTCAACAAGTGCCCCAGCATCACTTCATCCCGGGTCGCGCTGACATTGGCAATGTCCGGTTTCGGGACGACGAGAATGTGGACGGGCGCTTGCGGGTTGACGTCGCGAAACGCCAGCACCCGGTCGTCCTCGAACACGATGGTTGCCGGAATCTGCTTGGCGATGATCTTGGCGAAAATGTTGTCGGCCATTATGACTCCAGCACTTCCACGCACAACGCGGTGGAGCTCGCCCGGCGGACTTGTCGGACCCGGTCGCGCACGAAACCAACAATGTCATCCGCCAACGCGCGACAGCTCTCGCCCCACCGGCGCGCGCCTTGCAGTTGCATCACACAGGCACGGAGGCCGCGAAGTTGAACCAATTCGAGTTCATCGTCCACAACGGCATTGAGCTCGGAGTTGAGCCGCCGGTAAAAGCCGAGTTCGAAGTCGGCCGTGGCACTGAGTTGATCGAGGCGAATTTCAGTCCATTGCCGGCGTTGTTCGTAAGCGCGCGCGATTTCTTCGAGTCCCAGCATCGTCAGTACGGCATTGACCAGCTCGGCAATCTCAACCGCCGCGATGGTTTGGCGCTGACACACATCGCGCGTGTAGAGATGAATCGCCGACGCCACAGATTCCGCCAGCAGATGTTCCGCGGCACCTGCCACCGCCACAGCGCCATGAATCGATGCGGCCAGCCGGGCGACATCGAACGGCGTGAGCCGGTCCTGACTGTCGCGCACCCAGGCGATTTCTTCGCGGAGTTGAATCATCGCTCCTTGCCTCGGGTCGGTTTCGCGGGCCGTTTGACCATGCGCTGAATTTCGTGGATGAACTGTTCGGCATCATGGAACTGCCGGTACACCGAGGCAAAACGGACATAGGCAACTTCGTCCAGCTTCCGGAGGTGGCGCATCACGCGTTCCCCGATCTGTTCCGAAGTCACTTCGCGGCCATATTCATTTTCAAGTTCCGTCATGATCCGTTCGACACTGGCTTCGATCTGTTCGGTGCTGACCGGGCGTTTCTCGCAGGCGCGGTCGATGCCATTGCGGAGTTTGCGGCGCTCAAACTCCTGATAATCGCCGGTCCGTTTCTTGACCCGCATCGGCTCGTGAAACACCGCTTCGTACGTGGTGAACCGCGTGCCGCAATCGAGACATTCCCGCCGTCGACGAATCTGCGCCCCATCGCTACTGCTGCGCGAGTCAATAACCTTGTCGTCTTGTTCCCCGCATTTTGGGCATCGCATGAATTCGTCGAAACGCTCTCCGCAGTTTTGGTAACACGCGCTTTCCGGTGGGTCAAGCGTGCATTCCCCTCACCGCTGAACATCCGAGCGCAAGGCGGGAACATGCTCCGCCGAGAGATGCTGTTTGCAAATGGCGAGCACCACCAGCAACACGAGCACCCCGACTGCGGTCCCGCCAATGACCCACACCAAGCTATGATCCTCCCGCCGTTTGGCGCGACCGAGGTGCGGCGAAGCGGTAACTTTCGTATTCCCAATCCACTCCCGCCGCGGAGGCTTGGTCTCTGCTTGGTAAGCTTTACCGGTCCGCAGGTCGAACCCGCATTTACCGCAGACGACCAGCGCGGCCGGGAAGCTCGTGTGACAAGCAGGACAATGCCAGTTCGCCGGCAAGTGCACAACGGGGTGCGGGGCAAATGTCACGCCGAGCTCCTTGCGTTCCTGTTCGGCGATCACCCCGAGCTTTTCATATTCCGCCGCCAGGCGCGCCCGCGCGGTCTCGGTCTCAGCGGCAAATGCGCCGTGATAATTCCGACAGTGCTCAGCCGCTGCGAAAAACATCCGCAGGGAAGCTTTGTGTTCAGCTTCGGCATGCAGAACTTCAAGGACCGCTTCCAGACTGCGCGATCCAGTGTCAGGCTTTGTAACAACCGCCATAAACACCTCCGACCGGGGTGAACCAACAGGATTAGATTGCGCTCAAACTATTGCGCCGACAAGCCCAAAATACCGCGTCATTTCCCGCGGTGCCGGTAATGTTGATAGCCGAGCCAGCCAATCGCGATGAACGGCAGCAGCGCCGCCAAAACCACGATGAAAACACCGACATCGCCGCCGCCGAAGCGTTGAAACGCCGCGAACAGCAACAACAGCGGCAACACGCCATACACCATGTATCGCAGCATCAAACCCCAGTGAAACAACTTCATGGCTTCGGCAAATCCTTCCGCCAATCCACTTCCGGGCCTGCCGGTACATTCATCGCTGGCCGCGACCGGTATTCCCAATACGGTTCTTCCATGACCCAGCGCGCTTTCCACTCCGCGGCCTCCGAGCCAACATTCCAGCCGGTCGCGATTTTGAGCGCAGCAATTGCGCCATTGCGAATGAGCGGATTCCGGCTATCGAGCTCGATCGCGTACCGTTTGACCTTGGCTTTCACTTCGGCCGGTGGCAACTGGTCAATCGAGGCGGCAAACGACCGGACGCTTTGCATGTAAAGAAAGCTGCGTCCCATTTCGAACGCGAAATACAACAACAACGGCCCAAAGATGATGATTCGCATCAACAGCTTGTCGCTGCGGCGGCGTTTCGCTTTGATCAGTTGTTGCCGAAGTTCACGCGTCTCCGGGTGTTGGCTTGCGCGGTGGGATCGGCGGCGGTCGCGGTACATAGCGGGAGATTATGGCGGCACCAGGCGCGGTCACGCAATAGGATTTCCATCCGCCCGGCTTTGAGCTTGCGTGCGAACCGGGGGGAACTACACTTCCAACAACAGAAACGAGGGAGCACCTATGAAACGCTTTATCCCGCTCTTGGCCGTCATTCTTACCGGTTGCGTCATCCACTCGATCGAGCCGTTTTACTCATCCACAGCGCGGGTTGCGCCGAACGCCGTGCTCGGGCGCTGGCAATTGCTGCAAAACCACGGCGAACCGGTCGGGAGCAATAACATCAGTCCTTGGATCATCGAAACCGGGGATGCCAATCATTACAAACTAACGGCCTACGACTCGCGGAACGTCGGCGCTCCATTCGACTTGATCTTTTTCACTGTTGGCAAATCATTTTTCGTTGATGTCGTCGCCGGCCTAGACGGTGGTGATATGCGACTCAATGAGCACTGGACTTTTGCTGCCGTACATCCCGTCCACAGTGTGTGCAAGGTGATCCTCGAAACAAACCGGCTGCAATTGATCGCGCTGGACTACCAATGGGTCGAGGACGGTTTGACTAAGAAACAACTCGCCCTACCCCATTACGGCACGACCAACGACCTGATGTTGTTCACCACCAAACCGGCCGACTGGGAAACCTTCCTCCAGAAATACGCCAATGATGCCGGCGCATTTCCGGAGAAACGCGCCTTCGAACTTAAGCGCATCCCGGAAACGAAAACCCCATGAAGCTTCCAATCGCATTCATTCTCCTGTTGAGTTTCGCGCTGGTTAGTTTTGCCGGCGATGATGCTGACGCGATGCGTGTTGGAAAATCGGTGTAGCGGCGTTTGTCTCAAGCGCCGTGCGTTTGACTGCCGAACGAAACCGGCGGCTGAGACAGCCGCCGCTACACCTGAAACGAATTTCAAAACACGCACGTGGCCGGAACAATGCAGTTACTGATTGGTTGATAGGGCGCTCGCGCCGCGAGCGCCGTGATCCGCCGACGACTCGGACGGCGCGGCGCGCCGTCCCTACCATGCACCCTTCGGCGCGTTACATTTTGAAGGAACGCGCTCTTTCGCGTCCGCTGGGAATAGGCCACGACGGAGCGTGGCCCTCCACGTACACTGAATCTTTCCGATTTAGAACGGCACGCTCAATTCCGCCAGCAATGGATAATGGTCCGATGCGATCCGCGTCAACGGCGTCCGCACCACCTCGACGTGGTGCACCGTCACCTTCTCACTCAGGAAAATATGATCCAAACAGGCGACCGGGTACTGAGTCGGAAACGTCCGCCGCCGGCGCCGCGTGGTCAGCGTGTTGGCATGTACATCGTGCAATTGCTGCAAAACCCGGCGATGCACCGCTGAGCCCGGTAAGGCATTGAAATCACCGCACAAAACCAGCGGCGGCCCGCACTGCGAATTCCCCAACCACTCCGGTCCGAACAACGCTTCCGTCTGGGCGAGCCGGTCGCGCAGGTTCAAACCGAGGTGGGTATTGACCAGATGCACCGGTCGCCCGCCGTTTTCGAGTCGCACCCAGACCGCACCGCGGCGTTCGCGTTTCCAACGGGAGAAAGACGGTAAGGCTCCCGCCTTCATCAACCGCATGGGCAACCGCGACAAAATCGCATCACCCAACTTTTCTTCGGCCAGATGCCAGGCCGGTTGATAATGAAACTCCATCGACAGTTTCGCGGCAATCGCCGCCGCTTGATCGACATGACCCGAGCGCACCCGGTTGAAGTCCAACTCCTGCAACGCCACCACATCAGCACCGGTCGCCTCGATCACGGTCGCAATGCGTGCCGGTGACACTCGCCGGTCCGTGCCGCGGCAACCGTGGACATTATATGTCAGCAATCGAAAACGCATCGTGGCTGCATCATATCCGTCCCGCCACTAGCATACAACGCCAGGATCCGGATTTGGCTTTGTGGGAGCGGCGTCCCGCCGCGACCGGGTCGAGCAAAGATCGCGGCGGGGTCGCCGCTCCCACAAGGACTTTCACTTCACCGCCCACCTTCCAAGCGCTACACGAACTTCAACTTCTCGAACTGCTGGCCAAGAATCGGCGCGCTCTTTGCGCCCAGCCAGTTTTCCAACACAGTCGCGTAGACACTACGGAAGTCCGTGTTGAACTTCAGATCGCCGCGGTCAAGATCGGTCAGACTCGGATGTTTGCCATAGACCCCGGCTTTGAGATGGTCGCCGAAGATGAACATCGGTGCGGCGGTCCCGTGGTCGGTACCATTGCTGGCGTTTTGCGCGACGCGCCGGCCGAACTCACTGAACGTCATCGTCAACACGCGACTGGCCTGATCCCGCGCTTCCAAGTCTTTCTGAAACGCGCTCACCTCATCGGCCAATTCCGCCAGCAGCCGCTCATGCGTCCCGGGTTCGTTGGCGTGGGTGTCGAACCCGCTGAACGCGACGTAATAGATCCGCGTGTTTAAGCCGCCAGTAATCATCTGCGCGACGATCTTGAGTTGGTTGCCGAGCCCGGTCGCCGGGTACGTGCCGCCCGAACGCGTCCGCTTGGAGATATCATGGATCTTGTCGGAACTCACATCCGCGTTCATTGCGACGCGCGATAGAAAATCCAACCGCGCGATCTGTGGATCATCAAGATTACTCGCCACAATGTGGTTGAGTTTTTCATACGTGGCCGACGCGTTCTTCGCATCCGACTTTTCATCGATCAATGGCTGCCACTTGAACGAATCGGGATTCTCCAACGCGATGCTCACGCCTTTCGCGGACTTCATCGCCACCGGCATGTCGCCGCCGATGTTGATCCCGCCCATCGGATTGATTTTCTTCGTGCGCGGGTCACACCCCGGACAAGCGCTATCGAGATACCGGCCGAGCCAGCCGTACGAAACGGCTTTGCTCTTCGGGTCGGCCGTATGCCAGATTTCCATTGACCGGAAGTGCGACCGGTCGGGGTTTTGATAACCGACGCCGTGAATCACCGCTACCTTGCCGGAGTCGTAGAGATCTTTAACCTTCGCGAGACCGGGATGAAAGCCAACCGTGTCATCCAACTTCAACAAAGACTTCTTACCCACCCCAAGCGTTGGTCGCAACTTGTAATACTCATCCATCGCATGCGGCACGATCGTGTTGAGACCGTCATTGCCGCCGCTCATCTGAATGACCACGAGAATCCGGTCATCAACAACGCCGGGCAGACCGCGCGTGGGCGAATTGGCGGCCAGACTATCGAGCGCCAGCGCGGTCCGAGTCAGGAAGAACGGTGCCGTCGCACTGGCCGCGACAAAGTAAATGCCCTTGCGTAAAAACTCACGGCGGGTGTGGAATGAATCGTTCATAGTACCTCAGCAGAGTTGATAATCCGGCATGCTCATAATCAGGTGCGCGACGCGAACCGGCCGCTCGCTCAACCGCGCGGTTTCCGCTTGTTCGAGGAGCCACTGCCGGGCTTTGGCGTCGAGTTTGGTTTGCAGCAACCGCGCAATCAGCGCGTCCACCAGCTTGGGGGCGTTATCGACAACTTCCGGCGGGTACAACAGCGCCAGTTTGTTTTTCGGTTTTCCCAACCGATTCAGCCGCGCGCGCGCCTTCTGCGGGACCGCGTCAGGCACATCGCCACTGAGCAAGAACCCGGCATAGTTATACCGCATCAACAACGTTGTCGTATTGATCCACGTCTCGCCACCATCCCACCCCTTCACATTCGGCGGCGCCAACAAATCCTGACCGAGACCGCGCATCGCAATCCCCAGCGCCCGCTCATCGAGCGCAATATCCAACAACCGGACCGAGCCGACCACCAGTTGCGCCGGGCTCTTGATTTGCGACCGGTACGCCGTGGTGGAATAGAAATAGTCACTGGTAAAAATCGCGCGCAACACCGGCTTGAACTGATACCCATTACTTCGCAACATCGCCGCCACTGCCTCGACCGCCGCCGGGGCGGGATGATCCGTCACAAAATAATTCAGCAATTTGGTCGCCATGAACCGGGCGGTGCACGGTTGCAACAAAATGATGTCGATGATGTCCGTGCCGTCGAACCGACCCGTCTCATTCAAGAACGTCTTCACATTGCCGTCATGCGCCCGCTCGTTAAAGACAAAGTCCTCGCCTTCCGACGTCCAACCGGTAAACGCGCGCGCCGCCGCCTTCACATCGTCCTCGGTGTAATTCCCGATGCCCATCGAAAACAACTCCATCAACTCCCGGGCATAATTCTCGTTCGGGTGTTCCCGGCGATTGGTGTTGTTATCCAGATACCGGAGCATGGCTGGGTCCTGACTGATCCCCACCAGCAACGTGCGAAAATCACCGAGACAATTTTTGCGGAAAAACGCGTTCTGGTTAAACATCAACCGCGGCACCTTCACATCCATCACGCTGCTCGTGAAATGCCCGTGCCAAAACAATACCAGCTTCTCCCGCAACGGCCATTGACTGCGCCACATCCGCCCAATCCACCACGCCCGCACGGCCTCGACACCTTCCCGGTTCGCGCGCTGGATTTCCTCCATCTTTTTCTTACGCTCCTCGGGCGACAACGCCGCCAACTCCCGGCGTGGAAACTCCGCCACCTCAGGCATGACCGGCATGGGAAACTGTGACCCTTCGTTTTCCGGACTCAGCAAACCGTCAACCGTCTTCGTCAGGCCGGCCGCCACCGCCCGCTCAATCTCCGCCGGCAACGGGCCGAAGCCGGTCCGATTCAATAGATGCGCCGCCAGCGTCCCATTCCACTTGCCCACGTATGGTTGGAGTGTGCTCATCAAGTCATCTGACTCTATCAAACACGGCCCCGCTCGAATAGTTTCGCCGAACTTACAAGGCCCGCAGCGCCTGCTCAACCTTGGCGGTCGCGCCCTCGTACGTCTCGTCCCGGCCGAACCGCAGCGGCGGACCGAACCGCACCGTGACCGGCCCGCGCCGTGGCCAGACTTTCCCCAGCGGCAACACTTCCCGCGTGCCGGTAATGCGCACCGGGACGATCGGGCATTTCATCTCCACCGCCACCAAGCCAGTCCCACGTTTCAACGGCTGCAGTTCGCCGGTCACGCTGATCTGGCCTTCCGGAAAAATCATCACCGAAAAACCGCGATCCAACATCCGCCCCATACTATCCAAGCCGGCCTTGATATTCTCGCCTTCCCGCCGCGGGAAAGGAAAGCTGTTAAAGAATAAATCCGCGAGAAATGCGAACTGCCGGAACTCTTGGTACACCACATCGAGCGCCGCCGCGAAGCCGATGCGCTTCCGAATTTCGGGCGGCAACGCCATCAGAAACGCCAGCGAATCGAGAAAGCTCAAGTGATTCCCCATAAACACCGCCGGCACCGGTAACCCGCGCAGATGCTCCACGCCTTCCACGCGTAAATCCAGGCACGCCCAATTCACCGGCGCGACGATCAACTTCTGCCCCACCCACCGGATCGCTTTCGCCCAACCCGCTACCGGCCATTCCTTAAAACCGAGTTGCGCCTTTGTGACCGGCGCTTTCTTGATCAACTCGTCCAGCTTCGCCACGGTCAGCGACGTGCCGAGCGTCCCTTCGTCCAACAGCACGCCGAAGTTCTGTTCGATGCCGGCAATCAACTCCACGCGCAACAGCGAATCGAACGGCAGTTCCCGGAAAATATCGGTCGTCGCCGTAATCTCATGCGCCTCCACGTCCGCGATGCTCGCCAACAGCCGCACCAGCGGGGTGACCTGCTGAATGGCTTTCGGCGACACGGCGGCCCCCTGCCCTTGCGCCTTCAACCATGTCAACACTTCCTCCTTCTTCACCTTCCGCGTCGCCGCCCGCGGGAAATCGTCGTTCGGCCAAACCGACCAGCCGGCAATGCGTTGATATGTCGCGAGCCGGTCATTCGCCGCCGCGACAATCGCCTCCGCCTTCAAGTCCGCGCCGAGCAAGACCGCGTGAATCTCCACCTGCCCAGGCCGTCGTTCCCAGCCGACCACGCAGCTGTCCTTCATCCCGGGCTGCTTGTTCAACGCCGCTTCGAGATCCTCCGGGTAAACGTTCTGCCCGCCCGCCCCGAGGATCATGTATTTCTTGCGGCCTTTCAGAAACAGAAAGCCGTCCTTGTCCAACTCGCCGATGTCGCCCGTCTTGAACCAGCCGTCCTCGGTGAACGCTGCCTTCGTCAACTCCGCTTCCCGGTAATAGCCCTGCGTGACACTCGGACCGTGCACCTGAATCTCGCCGTCGCCGGCAATCCGCACTTGAACGCACGACAGAAGTTTACCAACCGACCGAAATCGGTGAGCAAACTCCGTGTTCGTCGAAATGACCGGCGAAGTCTCCGTCAGCCCATAGCCTTGCAGCACGAAAAAACCCATCGCGTTCCACCGGTGCTCCAACTCCGAATCCAACGGCGCGCCGCCCGACGCCACGCGCCGGAACTTCCCGCCAAACCGCCGATGCAATGGCGCAAACAATAGTTTTCGCACCGGCCGAAACGGCAACGCCGAACCGAGCTTCATCATCCGGTCAAACGCCGCCTTCTTGCCGGCGGCAGCCGCACGATCCTCGATCTTCGTGAGCAATACCCGCAGAAACTCCGGCACACCCGCCATCGTTGTCACCCGATGTTCGCGAATCAACTCTGCAATCGCCGCCGGCGAATGTGCGTACACGATCTTCGCCGTGACAAGAAACGGATACAAAAACCCAATCGTCTGCTCGAACACATGACTCAACGGCAGAATCGACAAGAACGTATCACCGCCGTCCATCGGCATCGCCGCCGCGACCGCCTCGACGTTGGCGCGTAGATTCCCATGCGTCAGCATCACGCCCTTCGGTTGCCCCGTCGTCCCGGACGTGTACATGATCTCGACCAGATCGTTCTCCTGCGCGCCCACATCCGCGCACGTATCGGCCCGCAATTCGTGAAGACTATCGAGATCAACAACTCTTATCCCCTCTCCCGCTTGCGGGAGAGGGTTAGGGTGAGGGCGGTACCCGTGATGCCGGAAGAAAATCTTCGCGCCCGACTGCGCCGCGATTTGTTCGACCATCTCCGGTGTGCTCTGCAGATTCAGTGGCACGATCACATTGCCGTTGAGCAATACGCCCCAGAACAAACAAATCCAGTCCGGCGAATTCGGCGCCAGCACCAACACCCGGTCGCCCTTCGTCAGCCCATTCTCTTTGAGAAAGCCGGCAATCCCCGCCGCCCGTTGATAAACGTCCCGGTACGACAGCGTCTGGGTCCGGTAACCCACCCGCATCGCCAACGCGATCTTGTCCGGCAACTCGCGCGCGTTCTTCAGCAGAATCTCAGTCAGTGTCATAGTCGGTCGCTTGGAGAATATCCAATACCCTACCCGGTAACGCCACGCCAAAATATCCGCGCCGGGCGCCCCCTCCGGTGGTCTTGACTGCCGGGGAGCAATTCATTAGAAGGCTGGCGGCAACCTAAACCAACGCCACAGGAGAGTCGGTCATGCGCTTTGAACCCGCCCCCGCACGTTCGGTTTCTCCCGACCGCCTGGCCCCCAGCTCTCAACCATTTCAGTGCGACACCGGCCAGTCCCTGGATTCGAGCGCGCTGGCATCGCCCCGCGGATCAACGTTGGCGACCGTGGGCGAGTTCGGCGCGATCTTGTTGTGGAGTACCACGATTGCCTGTGTCCGCCGGTTGTCCGAGGACGTAGGGCCAGTCACCGCTGCGACAGCGGTCCACGGAATTGCCGGCGCCCTCGCGTTGCTCGCGCTGTTGGGCCAACCCGACCGGCGGCGCCAGATTCGCAAACTGCCCGACCGGTATCTGTTCGGGTGTGGCGGGTTGGTCGCCGGTTATACGCTGCTGTTGTATCTGGCCATCGGTCAGGCGGCGAACCGGCAAGAAGTGTTGGCGGTCGGCCTGTTGAACTATCTCTGGCCGACGCTGGCCCTCGTGTTCTCACTCGTCCTCCTCGGCGAACGGGCGACGTGGGTGTTGATTCCCGGAACGCTATTGGCGATGGTCGGCGTGTTCCTGGTGCTAATGCACGGCGCCACGGTGTCATCGGCCAGCTGGTTCCAGAACGTCGGCAGCCATCCGACCGTTTATCTCTTGGCCGCGGGCGCCGCTGTGTGTTGGGCGTTGTACTCCAATCTCGCGCGGAAATGGGCCGGCGGACAAACGACCGGCGCCATGTCGGTATTTCTCCCCGTGATCGCGGGCCTGCTGTTCCTACTCAGTTGCACCCTGGACGAACCGCACCACTGGAGCCGCCGGGCCGTGGCCGAACTACTGTTTCAAGGGATCACGACCTATGCATCGTACGCACTTTGGGACAACGCCATGCGCCGGGGCCGTGTAGTGACCGTCGCAGCCGCCTCCTATTTGACCCCCCTCCTTTCCACCATCATCAGTTGCCTCTACCTCGCGATCTTCCCGGGAGCAAACCTGTGGTTCGGTTGTGGGCTACTCATTCTCGGGTCCGGTTTAAGTTATTACTCGGTGAACCAAGCTTCCCGCAGCACCAAGCTCGCGATACGGTACAAGAACTGTGACGGCGGCTAGCCGGTTTTGTTTCCAAGCTCGGAGAACAATTAGGTAAGCCCGGAAAATGGTCGGCCGAGAGCAGATTATCGTTGGGGAAACGCCCCGGTCGCACTAAACAGCTCGGTTCAGGGCTTCTGAAGGACGTAGACAATGAAGTTCGGCACGCGGAGTTCCTCGGCGAGTTGCGGGAAGCGCTGCAATTGTTCGGGCGTGATCGTGGGCTCGATGATTTCCGTGATGTTGAAACCAGCCGCCCGGAAGCTCCGCGTGTATGTCTCCAGCGTGCGGTGGAAGTTCGTGAACTCGACTCCCAACATTTTCCAGTGCCGTTCGGTTTCCTCAAAATAGCGGTCGAGGATGACATGGAGTTTCGTCCCGTCGGCGGCCTGATGCCAACCGCCAACTGCCGACCGCATGGGATGCAGATTGGCGATGATGAATTTGCCGCCGGGCTTCAACACGCGAAATACTTCCCGGTTGTTGGCCCCGAAATCCGGCAAGTCGCACTGGTTCAAGTACGACACGACGAGATCAAACGTCGCGTTGTCGAGAAAGCTCAAGTCCTCCACATTGGCGACCCGGTACTCGACCCGGTCGGACTTCATTTTTTCCGCGGCCTCGATCATCGGCCGGCAGAGATCGAGTCCCAAGACGTAAGCCGCGCCCCGGTCTGCGAGCAACCGGCAGAACCGGCCTTCGCCACAGCCGCAATCCAGCACCCGCAGCCCGGTCACATCGCCGCATGCCGCGAGCATGGGTGGGTCGAGCAAACCGTTGCGGGTCGGATTGGCACCTTCGCGTGATTCCCGGATCCAGGCCGGGGCGAGAGCATTCCATTCTTGGCTGAGGCTAGTTTGGTTCATGCATTCCCTTTTCAATTACCGAACCAGTCAGTGCACGCCAGTTGCCAATTGAGATATTCGTCGATGGTTGTACGCCGCGCAATATGGCGGAACTACTTTCGCTTCGACTGGACTTTCGCCTCGTACGTCATCACGGCATTCATCCATTGCCGGTCGTGCGGGATGCCGGCTTGGTCGCAGGCTTCGTCCCAGACAGCACCGAAGGGCATCGTCTTCATGTCTTCCATCAACGCGAGGCGGCCGGCGTTGTTGCCGGTGGCTTCGAGTTTCTGCAACTCGGCACTCGGATCGAGCAACGCGTAGAGAATCGCTTTGCGCGTGGCACGGAGGCCGATCGCGTAGGCAGCGATGCGGTTGATGCTGGCGTCGAAGTAATCGGTGGCGAACGCGACTCGGTCCCACGCGCGGCCACGCTGGATTTCGAGGAAGACGTTCTTTAACGCTTCGTTGAAGATGACGACGTGGTCGCTGTCCCAGCGGATCGGACGACTGACATGGAGGAGTAGCTTTTTGTGAAACTGGAGGTACGCGGAAATCTTGTCATAGATTTCTTCGGTCGGATGCCAGTGGCCCATGTCGAGGCAGTAGCCGATGCCGCGGCTGAGGGCATAGCTGCTGTAGTATTCCGCGGAGCCAACGACGTATTCTTCGCTGCCGAGACCGAAGAGTTTGCTTTCGACGTAATCGACGCAGCCCGGTAATTTCTTCGCAAGCACGGCGTCGAGGGATTCGGTGAGGAGCGCGCGATGCGTCCACCGGTCGGCGGGATAATCTTTGGTGCCGTCCGGTATCCAGTGGTTGACGATGGCCGGGCTGCCTTGGTGTTTGGCCATCGCGGCGGCAATCTTCCGGCAAGCAATGGCGTGATTGATCCAGAACTGCCGGGTCGCCTTGCCGGTATGACTGAGCGTGTAACCGTCGTTCGCTTTCGGATGCGCGAAGAACGTCGGATTGAAATCAAGTTTGACGCCCTGCTGTTTGCCCCACGCCATCCAGTTGGCGAAATGTTTCGGTTCGAGCGCGTCGCGGTCGACGACCTTGCCGGCAGTCTCGGCGTAGCAGGCGTGGATGTTGAGACGGAGCGTGCCGGGGACGAGTTTCAAGACCTGCTCGTAATCCTGCCGGGCTTCTTGGGGATTGCGGGCGCGACCAGGATAATTGCCGGTCGCCATGATGCCGCCGCCGGCCAGGCCTTCCTCTTTCACTTCGAAGCCGGTAACGTCGTCCACCTGCCAGCAGTGCATCGAGATCGGAATGGCAAGCGCTTGTTTAATCGCTTTCTTGGTGTCGACGTTGAGTTCGGCGTAGGCTTGTTGGGCGTGTTGGTAGGGTTTACTCATAAGATTGTTCCTTTCAAAGTTCAGGGCATCGGGAAAAATACCTTCATCGGTTTATCGTTGACCTTGTACTCAGACTGCAATTCAAAACCACCAGAAATCTGCCGGTAACCAAGCGACTCCCCAGTGGTTGGATCGACGTGCGCGGCCAGCGCGTCGACACCACCAGACGCCACCGCCAGTGCCGCGAGCACAATGGCCCGATTGGCGGCATAGCGTCGCACCTTATCCACCCAGATCTCGTAGACGTCCAAGCTGAGTTTTGCGATCGGGCTAGATGCCTTTACTTCGGTGTAATGCCGATACCACTCGTCGTACTTCTCAGGAGACGCCAGTGCCTCGACAAGTTCCCGCTGAACAGCAATCACCTGTTTGAAGGCAACCATTGCAGTTGGAAAATCGACATGCGGCACATTGTCTTCAGAGAAGCTGATGATGTTTGCCAATTCCTCATTGGCCTCACTCACCGGCTTGGCCGCTAACTCAGCAAGGTATCGCTCAAGCATCTCTGATTCCATTTGGACGGCTCGCCCAGGCAATTCAGACAAACTGGGATCCTCGATGATAACGGCCATACGCTCGCGGTCCGACGCTGAAAACCGGAAGAGATTGGAGCTGACGCACGCAAGGGTCAGAGTCTCGATCGCCATATCGACGAGGTAGCCAATCAAACCATGTTGATCAACCTGCCTCCCAACTTGTAAAGACGCCACGAGATCGTCGCTGGCAGCAGCAGAATCTTCCTGGCAGTTGGCCGCGCTCCAAATGCCGACACGCGCCAGATTCCGGGCGGAACCCAAGAAAGGTACCGCGGTCTTTATGGTGTGTTGTACGATTCCCCAGTCGCAGTTGGTCACAACGGCAGCTTCACGCATCAAGTCGCAGATCGGACGAATTTTCTCACACAATTCCGCCCTGACGGCTTCATCGAGGTTTGTCGTCCAATTGGCAAGCAACGCTTGGTTCGACCTACCTAATTCATCTACAAGCTTGAAGGCACGCCGATAAATATCAGCAGCGTTGGTGAAAGCTCCGGATTCACTCGACGTGAAATCTGTCGCAGGCGTCTCTTCTGCAATTGCTGTGGGCCGGGGTCGAACCTGAGGTGACGACTCCACCGCTAAACCAGTCGCATCGTTCGTGGAATCATTTGAAGGATTTCGGAGCGCAAACGTCGCGAACCAGAGAAACGCGATAACAATCGCACCGCCGCCGACCCACCACCAGACGCGTTGATTCATGCTGACTTCCTGTTTGTAGTAAGCCACGCAGCCCGGCGCAGTGGCGTTTCCCGCGAACGGCACTCCGCTGATGCTACGTGCCTGACTACAAACTTCATCTCATGCCACTTGTTTTGACCGGTAGGCTTCGACTTCCCATTCGCGGATGAACTGCTGGGCGCGGTCATCGAGAAGTTGCATTCCACCAAAGGCGTCCGCGAGTTGCCGGATGAGGGCGCAGTCGGCCGCCATCTCTGGGCCGAGCTTCGGGTGTTTCATGTACACCATATGATCTGGCGTGACGGGCTCGGGTTCGGCGGGAAGCTTGCCGGGTTTTAAATCGGTCGAGATGCCGGCTTTGGCGTACTCGGTCCGCAAAGCGCCGAGGACGCGTTGATAGGTGCCGCGGATTTCTTCCGCGGTGTCACCGGCCACAAAGATGCCGTGATTCTCGAGGATGACGAGCCGTTGGTTGTGCAGCCGCCGCCGCACATCCATGCAAAGAGTGAAACCGGGATCGATGTACGGAATCCACAGCGCTTCCGGAAACAGTCGCGCACAAGCCGCCGCACCTTGCCGGGCGCAGGTCAGACCGTTGACGAGGGTGCAATGCGTATGGACGACAAATGCGCCGGACAGAATATCGTGCAGCGGCGCTTCGACCGACGGGCGGCCATTGGAATCTGGCTTGACGGCGGCGGCCATCAGATCTTTGACGAGTGATTCACGGGCCTGCGATTCGACCGGTATCGCCGCGACGTACAGGCGCGCGAGTTTCTGCCGGTCCATGGCCACGAACGTTGCCGGCGTGAGGCCTGCCAGCGTGGTGCCGGACGGTTTGACCCAGAGTGTGTCGGCGGTTTTGCAGGAGGTGTTGCCGCCGCCGCCTTTGACGAAATCTGGGGTGCCGAATTCGTGGGAGAGCGCGGTAATGGTATTGAGAAGATCGAGATTCATCGGCGCCGCGAGACTAGCAAAGCCGCTACCGAGGGCAAACAAATTCAAAAAAACTATTGACAGTCATCGGGTGGATGAGTAATTAACACTCCAGATAGACCGCTTTACCAAGTGACGGTATCGACGCAGCAAAACAAGTAATCAGCATAGGGAGAAAACCACAATGAAAGTCGTCATGAAGCAACTCTTGTTGGGAACTTTAGCCAGTGCACTCTTCGCGGTGACGAGTCACGCCTCAACCCCAGCCTCCGATAATGCCGGCAATTACGCTGGCGGTACGTGGACGAACGGAGCAAACGCTGGCACCGGTTTTGGCAATTGGATTTTTGGTTCGCCGGTCAATAGTGGCCAGTTTCTCGGAAACTCGACATCCAACGCTGGCGGCACCAGCGGCGGCATTAATACCAGCGGCCAAGCGTGGGGGATGTTTGCAAACACTAGTGCAACAGCCGATGCGACCCGACCCTTCATCGGCGCGCTGAGCCTGGGACAAAGCGTAGTCATTGATCTGGACAATGGGTTCATTGATAACGGCGCGACGGTTGGACTCGGACTCCAGAACTCCAGCAGTCAGAATCGAATCGAGTTTTTCTTTACTGGCGGCCAGACCAGCTACACGATTCAAACCGCCTCTGGCACTGCCTCTGGCGTTCCGTTTACCGGCGACGGTCTGCGACTGACCTTCACCTTGACGGGCACGGGCGACACGATGGATTTGACGGTCGGCAGTCTGAACGGTTCCAACGGCGGCACCAACAGCTTCTTCTCCAACATCGGTTTGAATAATTCCGGCGGTATCGACCGGATTCGTCTGTTTAACTTCAACGCCGGCAGTGGCGGCAACAAAGACGCATTCTATAACAACCTCGCCATTGTTCCTGAGCCATCGACGATGGTGTTGGTCGGCTGTGGCTTGGTGGGCGCGTGGTTCTTGCGCCGCCGCCAAACGTAATCCTTCCGACAATCCAATTACCGACAAGCCCCGCAATTGCGGGGCTTGTTGTTTTCCGGTCGGAACACACTTTTGAATACCGTTGCGCTCGATTGACCCTGTGTTAAAGTCGCGCCGTGTTCATAAGACTTTTTCTCGCGTTGATCTGCATCGGGGCGGTGGCGGTGAATGCTGGCACGGCGCGCAGCATCAACGTGACCGCCACCGATGATCTCGGCATTGCCGCGACTTACTACCCGGTGGAAAGCAACAACGCACCCGCGGTGGTGTTATTGCATTCGCTCGGCAAAAATCGCGACGAGTGGAGCGGGATCGCCCCGGCCTTGCAACGAAACGGCATCGCCGCGTTGGCGATTGATTTGCGCGGCCACGGGGAGAGCAAGCGGCGATTGACGGCGGACGGCCCGCAATTGGTGGACTACCACAGCTTCAAGCCGCAGGATTATCAGGACATGCTGATGGACATCAACGCCGCGTTCGACTGGCTGGCGGAACAGCCCGGCATTAACAAACAGCGCATTGGCATTGTGGGCGCGAACCTCGGGGCGAATCTGGCATTGCGCTACTCCGCATTTAACGAAGACATCGCGGCGATTCTGGTGTTCAGCCCCGGCCTCATCATTCAGGACGTCCGCACCGACACCATCATCACCAAGATCGGCAAGCGGCCGTTGCATATCGCGGTCGCGAGCGAGGATCGTGGTTCGCTCCTTTCATCGAAGCGACTCCTCGAATTGCGCAAGAAAGCCGGCCAAGCCGTGGAGGAGAATGAACTCACCGTTTGCACCGGCAACTTGCAAGGGACCGCGATTGTGACCGGGACGAAGGGCATGCCGGTCGTTGTTTTCGGTTGGCTGGACCGGGCACTCCAAGGCCTCCTCGTTCCACCGCCCTGATCAGACCACTCGCCGCCCTGCCCCACCGGTCAGCGACTTCACCCACACGCGCATCGCATCCAACGCGATGATGACCGTCAACACCTGCATGATGCTCGCCAACACGCACGTCAGCCGCAACATAAAGACTTCGTTCGCCGGCGCCGTCGCGATCTGCCCCCACCATTGGTGAACACTCTGAATGCCGGCCGTAAGCACCGTGACGAGAATGAATGCGAACGGAATCCCGGTACACAACGCATACCGGCGCTTCGGCGCGTGATTGAGCAGATACGTCGTCCCGACCGCCAGCGCGATCGTCGCCAACAGCTGATTCGCGATGCCGAGCATCCGCCACAGCATGTTCAGATTACCGGAGTACAACAGATACCCCCACGCCAAACACACCGCCGCGCTCATCGCGATATTCATCCCCCACTTCGGCTTCCCGCCAATCGCCGTCGCTGATTCTTGAAAGACAAACCGGGCCACCCGCGTCCCCGTTTCCAACAGCGTCAAAATAAACAACGCCTCAAACATGATCACGAAGTGGTACCAGTAACTCATCAAATGCTTCATCCCCGGCACGGCCGAAAACACCTTCGCCATCCCCACCGCCAACGTCACCGCCCCGCCGACGCGCCCCTCCAACTTCTCCTCCGTCCCCGCCTCCAACGCCGGCAACTCCCGCGGTGAAATATCCCACTGCTGATTCGCCGCCACCGATTGCACGATGGCCGCATGCTTCTCCTTCGCCACATTAATCGCAAAATAATCCCCCGGCTCCAGCGCACACGCCGCGATCAAAGCCGTGATCGCCACAAACCCCTCGATCACCATCGCGCCATACGCAATCGGCTTAATATCCGACTCCTTATTCAACATCTTCGGCGTCGTCCCCGAGGCGATCAACGCATGAAATCCCGAGATAGCCCCGCACATAATCACGATGCACACGAACGGCCACACCGTCCCCGAAATCACCGGCCCCCCGCCGTGCAGAAACGGCGTGGTCGCCGGCATCTTCAACGTCGGATGCGCCACACAAATCCCCACCCCGAGCACAACCATCACGCCGATCTTCATATACGAACTCAAATAATCTCGCGGACACATCAAAACCCACACCGGCAAACTAGCCGCGATGAACGCATACACCGGCAACATGATCGACAACGTCTGCTTCGAGAACAACAGCGACCCGGCCATTCCCGATTCCGCAAACGGTTTCCCGAACAACACCCCCGCCAGCACAATCGTCACCCCGATAATCGACGCCTCCGTCACCTTTCCCGGACGAATCTTGTACATCCACAACCCGGTAATCAGCGCCGCCGGTATCGTCACAATAATCGTGAACATCCCCCACGAGCTTTCCGCCAACGCATTCACCACCACAATCCCCACGCTCGCCAACGTACACACGATGATGAACAACGTCGCCACACTCGTCGTCACCCCCGCCACCGGCCCGATGTTGGCCCGCGCGATCTTCGGCAACGTCAACCCATCCTGCCGGACCGATGCCCACAAAATCACAAAGTCATGCACCGCCCCCGCCAGACACGCCCCCACCACAATCCAAGTAAACCCCGGCAAGTAACCCCACTGCGCCGCCAACACCGGCCCCACCAACGGCCCCGGCCCCGCAATCGCCGCGAAATGATGCCCGAACAACACGAGCTTATTCGTCGGATGATAATCCACACCGTCCTTCAGTCGGTGCGCCGGTGTCGCCCGGGAATCATCCAACACCGCGACCTTCGCCGCCAGAAACGCCCCGTAGAACCGGTACGCCACAGCAAAAGCCGCCGCCGAAACAATAATGAGCCAGAGAGAATTCATAGTTGCGATCCGCGCGGGATATTATCAGACCCAGCAACACGGAGCAACCGGCGCGCGATTGCGTTCCGTCATCCGGTGTAGCCACGCCTCTGCGAGGCGTGTTCTGGGGGATACGCGACCGTCACCCCTTCTTCAATCCATCGCGCCAAGCCATCGCTTCCAATTCGACTCGCACCGCGTCCATGACCGGCACCACCGGGCGCGCCTCAACGGTAAACGCCGGGTAGGTCGAGCAGAACTTGTGGACGGTCAACGGATCATCACAGTCCACCAACATATACCCGCCCCAATCGCCCACCCGCACCACGAAGAACTCGATCTTGAAATTGGCGGGCGCTTTCCATTGCGTGAAAATCTCCAGAATGCGCTTCTGGGCATTCTCATATTCCAACGCTGAGCCTTGCGGACGTTCATTCCAACAGATCATGTATTTCATCGGTGCCTCCAGGGTTGAGTTGCTGTTAGCGGAATGGTAGCGGATTGACATCAAAGATTGCCAACCAAATCAAAGCCACAAGCTAAGGCGAACGCAGTAGCGTTGCCGAATCGTCCGGCAGCATTGACTCCCCACACCCACTCCGGTAATTCACTGGCATGTGCGGACGCTTTACACTGACCGTCGACGTGCGCGGATTGACCGATTCGATTACCGGCCTCAAACCCGAATCGGCCGCAGTCAGCCCACGCTTTAACATCTGTCCATCGCAGCCGGTCGTCGTTGTCTTGAACGATGGAAAACTCGAAGTGAGCAAAGCCAAATGGGGTTTAATCCCGACGTGGGCGAAAGACTCGACCATCGGCAATAAGCTCGCGAATGCCCGGTGTGAAGGGATCGCCGAGAAGCCCAGTTTTCGCGGGCCGCTGAAACGCCGGCGCTGCCTGGTGTTGGCCGATGGATTCTACGAGTGGAAACCGACCAAACCGAAAACCCCATACTACTTCCGCTTAAAATCGAAAGCCGTATTTGCGTTCGCTGGATTGTGGGATGTCTGGCGCGATCCGACCGGCCAAGAGATCGTATCGTGCTGTCTAATTACGACGACACCCAATGCCGTCGTGCAATCAGTCCACGACCGAATGCCGGTAATTCTCCAGCCAAAGTTCTACGACTTGTGGCTAAGTTCGCAAGAACGGACACCGGCCGAATTAACGCCTGCGCTCGTCCCCTACCCGGCCGCGGAGATGGTAGGTTTCCCGGTCGCCACACTCGTGAACAAACCCCAGAACGATGGCCCCGATTGCATCCAACCGGCTGTCACCGCTGCCGTGTTGTTATAGCCAAACGACAGCTTGCGCCGCACAATCAAAGTCAGTAATAGTCACGCTGTGAATCACGATTTCCCTGTGAAGGTATGTGTCCTATTCGCGCTGGGACTGACCGGCTGCGAACAGAACGACATCAAAGTTTATACCGTCCCGAAAGAACAGTCGGCACCGCCAGCGATGCCCGACGGCCATGCGGACCACGCGGCAGAGCCAGCCCCGCCGAAGTTGAAATGGAATTTACCGGCCGGCTGGAAGGAAGGCGCACCAAGTGAATTCCGCGTGGCGTCGTTCCGGGTCAAAGGGCCAGCCGGCAAGGAAGCCGATGTCAGCATCGTCCCGTTACCGGGCGCGGCAGGCGGCGAACTTAGCAATGTGAACCGGTGGCGCGGCCAAGTCAGTCAACCGCCGGTATCCGAGACGGAATTGAAGGCGCTCGCGCAACCAGTCGAGTTGGCCGGTCAGTCTGCTGAACTTTACGAGCAAGCCGGCGCCGGCCCGAATGGCGAACCGCTGCGGATTCTAGCTGTCATTCAACATCGGACCGGCACGGCCTGGTTTTACAAAATGACCGGCGACGATCAACTCGTGGCGCAACAAAAGCCGGTCTTTGTCGAGTTTCTCAAATCGCTTCAATTCGCGACCACTGAAACCGCGCCCGCCGCGAACGCCGACAAGCCGCAATGGACGCCGCCCGGCGACTGGACGGAAGTGACCGGCGGACAATTTCTCGTGGCTAAGTTCACGATTGCCGGCGGCCAAGCCGCCGTGAACATAAGTTCGTCGGCCGGCGATGGCGGCGGCTTGGCGGCGAATGTGAACCGGTGGCGCAAGCAACTCGGCTTAGGTGAGCAGACCTCCGACGAACTCGCGAAGGCAGCTTTGACGCGCGGTTCGGCAACCTTCGTCGAGATGTCCGGCACAGATGCACGGAGCGGTCAGCCCGCCGCACTGGTCGGCGCGATGGTGCTGCAGCCGGGGCAAGCGTGGTTCTACAAGCTGATGGGTGACGCCAAGATTGTCGCCGCCCAGAAAGATGCGTTTAGCAAATTCGTGCAAGAGGCTAAGTACTGAGATGCTTACCAAGCTCTACAAGATTGTTACGTCACTCCGGCTCACCGTAGTTTTGCTGGCGCTGGGGTTGGTGCTGGTGTTTTGGGGCACACTGGCACAGGTAAATCTTGGGTTGTACCGGGCGCAGAACGATTTCTTTCGGAGCTTCTTCATCTACTGGGCGCCGGGCGGATCGAGTTGGCGGATTCCGATTTTTCCGGCAGGCTATGCCATCGGCTGGCTCCTGCTCATCAATCTATTCGCCGCCCACTTCCGCTACTACCAACCCGGCAAGAAGAAATACGGCATCGCGATGATTCATCTCGGCGTCGTCCTCCTGCTCTTCGGGCAACTGCTGACCGATGTACTCTCGACGGAAAGCATGCTGCACATGCGTCACGGCGAGACGAAGAACTATTCGGAAGCGTCGAGTCAATATGAACTCGCAGTGATCGATACGACCGAAGCAACCACCGACAAAGTCGTCGCCATCCCCGCCGGCCGGTTGGCGAAGCTGGGCGAGATCAATCAGGCAGACATGCCCTTCTCCATTCGCGTCCAGACGTATTACAAAAACTCGGCTCTCGTCGAAAAAACCGGCCCGGGTTATTCCGAAATCGCCGTCACGGCCGGCTTCGGCGCTGGCATCTGGTGGCGCGAACTGCCGCACGAAACCGTCATGGACCGGCGCGACATGCCCTCCGGCATCGTCGAGCTCGTCACGCCGCAAGGCTCGCTCGGCACCTTTCTCATCTCCGCGTATCTGACGCGGCCCCAGGAATTCACCCACAACGGTCGCCGGTATCAACTCGCGTTACGCGGCGAACGATTCTACAAGCCGTTCACGCTCCACCTTCTGGAATTCAAGCACGACAAATATCCTGGCACGGATATCCCCAAAAACTTCTCGAGCCGCGTCCGCATCGAGCGCCCGGCGACCGGCGAGAAGCGCGAAGTCTTGATCTACATGAACAACCCGCTCCGGTACGACGGCGACACGTACTACCAAGCCAGCTTTGACCCCGACAACCAAGGGACCGTCCTCCAAGTGGTTCACAACCCCAGTTGGCTCACGCCGTATTTCTCGTGCGTGCTCGTCGGTTTGGGATTACTCGTCCAATTCGGGACTCATCTCGTTGGCTTTGCCAAGAAACGGAAGGTCGCATGAAAGCTCTCTTGAAAGCTCTGCCGTGGCTGTTCCTGGCGCTGTTCGCCACGGAAATCATTGTCGTGATGTTGCCGAAGAAAGACAGCGCAATGCATACCGCGGACTTCGGTCGCCTGCCGGTCTTGCTCAACGGTCGCATCCAACCCTTCGACTCGGTCGCCCGCAATTCGCTGCTGCAAATTCGCAGTACCGGCGATGTGCCGCTGGAAGAAGTTCCCAGCTGGAAATTCTGGCACCATCCGGCCAAACTCAAATCCACCGACTGGCTGCTCGAAGTTTTCTTCAAGCCCGACATCGCGGATTCGCGCCCGATCTTTCTGATTCATCATCCCGACCTCATCAGCGAACTCAAACTCGGCGACAAGGGTGTCGAGAAATCCGGCCTGCGCTACTATACTTTTGCCGAACTCGAGAACCGGCTGGCGGAAATCTCGGCCCAAGCGCGCACCGCCAGCGCCATCGAAGACGCCAACCGCACGACCTATCAAAAACAACTTCTCAAACTCGCCAACGGCCTCCTCCTCTATCAACGCCTCAAAAGCAGCATCCAGCCCGAAGACACGCACAACTTCGCGGAGTTGCTGGCCAAGTTTCAAGCCGCGTTACCGGCGGGGCTGGCGGCGTTGCGCGCGCAGCAGGCCGGCCAGCAGTTTGATGAAGCCGCCCTGAAACGATTCTCCGGTCTCGCACAGCAGTTCGATGAACAAGCCAACTTTGCCTATCCCTTGACCGTGCCCCCAACCGATCCCGCCAACAAAGACGCCTGGCTCAACGTCGGCGCCAGCGTCCTCAGCACCCTGCGCGGCGGCGGCTCGCTCGCGCCAGCGGTGAGTTTCTTTGCCCGGATGGCCACGGCGTACGGACACGATGAAGCCGCGGAATTCAATAGCGCGGTGTCCGGCTACAAGAATTGGCTGCTGACCGGCTTCGCGCGCGAAGTGGCCAAAGGCCGGTCGGAGTTTTACTTCAACCAGATAAAAGTCTTTCTCCACGCCACCATCATTTATCTCGTCGCCTTCATGCTCGCCGCCGGCGCGTTGCTGCTTTTCGGTCCCGCCCCGCAACTTTCGGAGTCCCTGCGCCGGTCGGCATTTTTCCTGATCGGACTGGCTTTTGTGGTCCACACCTTTGGCCTCATCTACCGGATGGTGCTCGAAGGCCGACCGCCGGTCACGAACCTCTATTCCTCCGCCATCTTCATCGGTTGGGGCGCGTGCGGACTCGGCCTCGTCCTGGAGCGGGTCTATAAAATCGGCCTCGGCAGCGCGGTCGCCGGACTGGCCGGCTTCGTCACCTTACTGATCGCCCACAACCTCGCCCTCGGCGGCGACACAATGGAAATGCTCCGCGCCGTGCTCGACACCAACTTCTGGCTCGCGACGCATGTCGTCTGTGTCACGCTGGGTTACGCGGCCACATTCGTTGCCGGCACCTTGGCGCTGGCCTACATCGTTCTCGGCGTCTTCACGCCGGTACTCGCGACAAAAGCCGGCACCGCAAATCTGGGCAAGGCATTGGCCAATATGGTTTATGCCATCGTCTGTTTCGCCACGCTCTTCAGCTTCGTCGGCACGGTCCTCGGCGGCATCTGGGCGGATCAATCCTGGGGCCGCTTCTGGGGTTGGGATCCGAAAGAAAACGGCGCGCTCCTCATCGTGATCTGGAATGCGCTGATCCTCCACGCGCGCTGGGGCGGCCTCGTCCGCGACCGCGGCCTGATGAACCTCGCCATCTTCGGCAACATCGTCACCGCGTTCTCGTGGTTCGGCGTCAACATGCTCGGCATCGGCCTCCACAGCTACGGCTTCATGGACGCCGCGTTCAAATGGCTGATGCTCTTTAACGGCACCCAAGTCTGCCTCATCCTCCTCGGCCTCCTACCGGTCCGCCGCTGGCGCAGTTTCCAGCTGGTCCAAAAGGTCTAATGATTCTACGCACTTTCGGAAAGACCGGGTGGCGCGTCGGCGAAATCGGCGTCGGCGGCTGGCAATTCGGCGGCGCCATTACGCTGGACGGCAAGCCCGACGGCTGGAGCGGAATCACGGACACCGAGTCCGTCGCCACCGTCCAACGCGCCGTCGAACTCGGCTGCAACTTTTTCGATACGTCCGACCAATACGGCTGGGGCCGGAGCGAAGAAATTCTCGGCCAAGCTTTGCAGCCTTGCCGGGACAAGGTTTACATCGCGACCAAAGTCGGCTTCGGCCGGGATGCTGCGGGGTACCGGACCCTCAACGAATCGCGCGACTACATCATCGGCGCGTGCGAAGCCAGCCTGCGCCGACTCCGAACCGACCATCTCGACCTCTATCAATGTCACATCTGGCGGACGGAACGCTGGGCCGAATTTCTCGCCGCCTTCGACACTCTCCAGCAAGCCGGCAAGATTCGCGCGTTCGGCGTTTCGACAAACGATCTCGATATGGTGCTGCGCTTCGACGAAAAGCGGACTCTCGGCGCAGTCCAATGCAACTACAACCTGTTCGACCGCCGCGCGGAACGCGACATTCTCCCCTATTGCCGGGCTCGCGGGATTGCGGTCATTGCGCGCGGCGTCCTCGCGATGGGTAAACTCACCGGCAAGTACAACAAGAACTCCCAATTCGCACCCGACGATATTCGCAGCAAATGGCTCGCGGGCGAAAGTCGGGCCGAGTTCGACCGGCAGATGGATACCGTCGAACGTTTGCGGCCGGTCGCCACCCGGGCCGGTTTCACGCTCCCGCAGTTAGCCGTGAAATTTGTGCTCAGCAACGTTGCCGTCTCGGTGGCGATTATCGGCGTCAAAGATCGCGCCCAAGTCGAGGCGCATGTCGGTACGAGCATGTTGCCCCAAATCACCCGCGACGAAATGGTCGCCGTCCAAGGTTCACTGCAGGGATAAAACGTTATGCTACAAATGGGCAAGATTTTCATCGGGATGGCTTTCTGGAATGTAGTCCTATTTGCCATCACCCTCTACTTTGGAATGACGCATCACTCCGCCAATTGGCTGCATCAAGGACTCGGCGTCTTGACCGGCCTCTACACCTGCCTGACCCATTGCGTCGTGATGATGCATTTCATGGGCTCCGGCAAAGGCATCAAAGAAGCCATCGCCACCCATCATCTCCCGAACGATCCCCAGACCGGCTACACCCGTCGGATCCGCCGGCTCACCGGCCGCAGCTCCGGCATGGCGACCTTCGGCTGCATCACGATCATCGCCGCCGCCTTGCTTGGCGGCGCCAAAGATACCGGCCTCTCGCGCGGCATGCTGCACGCATGGGTCTCGTGGGTGGTCGTGGTATTCAACCTCTACGCATTTTGGGTCGAATACAAAGTCGTCAGCGAAAACACGGCGATGATTCGCGAGATCAACGGGCTAATCGCCAAGCAATCGCCGGTAACCGCCGCAACCGGCCGTGCGTAGGGCGACTTGGCGGTTGATCCTGATTCGTGCATTTCCCAGTTCAACGGTTCTTAGTTCGCAGTTGCCGGTATTCGCGCTGATTTTTTCACTTTCCCCTTTTACCTGCGACGGGTAAGACTTCCGGCCGGCATGCTTCGTTTCTTTTTGTTTCCGGTCTTCCTGTTGAGCCTGGCCCTGGTCTGTCGCGCCGATTCGACCGAACTGCCAGTCATCCGCAACGCCACCTTCGGTTTCAACCACCAGTTCCCCAACCGCCACTGGACGCCGTTGCGCGTGGACATCGAAAATCCTGGCCCCGACCGCCACGCCACCATCGTCGTCGAACCGGCCAGCCGCGCCCAAGGCCAATCCATCAGCATCAGCAAACCCGTCTTCCTGCCGGCCCAGTCGCGCCGCACCATTTATCTCACCGTCTTCCCGGACGCTTCCGAAAACGCGCCGATCACCAAACCCGGCCAGGACAAAGCCGAATCCACCTCCGTCATCAAAGTGCTCACCGCCAAACTGACCGATGGCGGGCTCAAAGTTTGGTCGCAGTACGAGATCCTCGGGAAAATCATTCCCGACAACGCCGCGCTCATGCTGGTCGCCGATGCGCGCCTGACTTCGTACCGGACCCCGAGCGATCTCCCCGCCGGCTGGACGCGCAAGCCGGTCGCCCCTGTCAGCGTCATGCCCCGCGACTTACCGGCCCGGGCTGTCGATTACGAAAGCGTCAGCTTGTTGATTCTCGGCGATCCCGGCCCCACGGATCTGAACACCATGCAACGCCAAGCCATCCTTGATTGGGTGCGCGCGGGCGGCACCCTTTTCTTACCGGTCAACCCGAGCTGGCCGGCCATCGCCCCCGTCGAGTTCGCCCCAGCCGACAAACTCGCCACTGAACCCCGCCTCCGCCGGTGGGGCACACCCACCGTCTTCGAGGACGGTCTAACCTTCCGCCGCATGGTCGTTCGGGACGGCACCGTCCTCGCCGGCGACACCAACTCCCCGCTCCTCGCCGTCCGCCGCGAAGGACTTGGCAGCGTTGCCACCTTCGCGCTCGATTCCGGTGACCTAGCGTTTCAACGCTGGACCGGCACCACCAACTTCAGCGCCGAGCTGCTCAGCTACGCGCTCAAAACCATCCCGGCCACCGACCGCCTCTTCGAACGCACCGCTAGCACCGATGCCATTGTCTCAAGTCTGGCCGGCATCAAAGTGCTGGGGCGCGGCCCGATCCTGATTTATCTCGCCGTCCTCGCTGCCGGCCTGATCGTCGTGCTCTACGCCTTTCGCCTCACCCGCAACCCCGAACGCGGCTGGCCGGTCGTGGTCATTCTCGCCGTCATCACCGGCGGTGCCGTCGTCGTCGCCGCCGACCGGTGGAAAGGCCAACCGCAACCCTTCCTCAACGAAGTCAACGTCATCTACGTCGCCGGCGAACACGCCGTCGCCCACAGCGTCCTCGGCCTCTATTCGCCGCGCGCCGCCGCCTTCGATCTGACTGCGTCGGCCGAAACCTTGCGCGTCCGACCGCGGCCGGGCGGCGACCCGTTCAGTGTCCGCGTCGATGATGATTTGAGCATGCCGGGGTTGGCCATTCGTGCCAGCGACATGCGCGCGATGTTCGGCCAGGCGGTGTTGCCCGACGGCCAACAACCCCAAGCTCGCGCAGTCTTGAGCGAAGCCGGGTTGACCGTCACCGTGAACAATCCGACCGCGCAACCGCTGGAAGATTGCTTCTTCAAATGCAACCGGCTCATCGCGCCCCTTGGCGATTTACCGGCCGGCGCCACCAAAACCTTCCGCAACCTCGCCGCCAGCGACGCGTTCACCACCCGCGTCGTCGCGAACTCGACCGACGAACTCCGCACCCGCATCCGCCGCCTCTTCTTCCCCGACCCGGTTTACACGCTCGGCAAACAGCGCCTCGGCGACAACACCAACTTCCGCGAACGCGGCCCCGCCGTTTACGGCTGGAGCGACCAACCGCTCTTCCCGGTCACTATCCAACAACAAATCGCCCGCCGCGCCGTGAACTTCTGGAACATCGGAGCGCCGGTCACCTACGCTGGCCGGCAACTCACGGTGCCGCGCGGGTTGATGACGTTACGCCTGAAAAACAAGGACGCCCGGACCGTCGAACGCGCCGAAGGCCGTTACTCCGGCACGCGCAGCAGCACGATTCTCGCGGAGTTCACCTTGCCGGCAGAGTGCCCGGACTTGCAGATCACCAGCGCCAAAGTTTTCGTCAACTACCGGGGCAGCGCATTTAAGTGCCGCGTCCAAATCCAATCGACCGACGAGAAACGCCACCTGCCGCTTACCGGCGAAACCATTCCCAATCCAGCCCAGTGGTACGACCCGGTCACCCGCTCGTTCCTCGTGGCGGTGGACATCGAACCGCTCGGCTTAACCGAACCGACCTCGGTCAACTACTGGCAGATTCGCGAACTTGATTTCGAACTTGGAGGTACCGTCCCGTGATCCGCACCGAAAACCTTACGAAGAAGTACGAGAACTTCCTCGCCCTCGACAATCTCACTCTCAACGTCGCCGAAAAAGAAATCTTCGGCTACATCGGCCCCAACGGCTCCGGCAAGACCACGACGATCCGCATCCTCGCCGGCATGATGGCCCCCACCTCCGGCAAGGCCGAAGTCGGCGGCATCGACGTCGTCGCGCATCCGCGACGCGCCAAGGAAGTCGTCGGATACGCGCCCGATGCCGTCGGCGTGTACCGGGGCATGCGCGTGTGGGAATACCTCGACTTCTTCGCCGCCGCCCACCGGATTCCGAAAGCAAAACGAAAATCACGAGTGGACGATGTTCTGAAGATATCCGGCGCGGACGAGATGAAGGATTACTTCGTCGATTCCCTCTCGCACGGCATGAAGCAACGCGTCGGCATCGCGCGGACGTTGATTCACGATCCAAAAGTGTTGTTCCTCGACGAACCAACCAACGGCCTGGACCCGCGGGCCCGGATCGAGATGCGCGCGTTGTTGAAGACGCTCCAGCAACTTGGCAAGACGATTTTGGTTTCATCGCACATCCTACCGGAGCTCGCCACGACGTGCGACCGGGTCGGCATCATCGAACAAGGCAAGATGTTGTTGTGCGACAGCGTCGCGAACGTGCTCCATCAAATTGAAGATCAGCGGATGATCGAAATCGAAGTGACCGGCGACGCCGGCAAGACCGCCGATTACCTCAAGACCAAAACCGAAGTGCAGCAAGTCGTCGGCAACATGATCCGTGTCTCGCTCGCCGGTAAGGATGAAGACATCGTCGCGTTGCTGGCGGATTTAGTGAAGCAAGGCCACGGCGTTCTCTGGTACCGCGAGGTGCCGGTCGAGCTTGAGAACGTCTACCTAAAAATCACCGCCGAAGCCAAAGCCGGCAAGCGGAGGGTTGACGATGCTCGATAACCCCATCCTCCACCGCGAACTGACGAGCGCGCTGCGCAGTCGGCTGACGTTTCTGCTGACGGCGCTGTATCTTGCCGGGCTGGCGGCGGTGGTCTGGTTTCTCTGGCCGACCGAGGGCATTTACTCTTTGGCGGCGCAATCGACCCGGTCGGTGTTGCTCGTGTTCACCATCGGGCAACTGTTGCTGGTGATGTTGTACGCGCCGGCTTTTGGCGCGACGGCCATTACCGTCGAGAAAGAACAGAACTCGTACGAGCTGTTGTTCACGACCCAATTGAGTCCGGCGGACATCATCACCGGCAAGCTATTCTCATCGGTGACGTGTCTGCTGCTATTCGTCGTGCTGTCGTTTCCAATTTTTACGGCGTGCTTCTTCCTCGGCGCGGTGTCGGTGCCGGAAACCATCATCATCTTCGGACTGACCGCGCTGACAGCGCTGTTTCTCGCGTTGCTTGGGTTGGCAATCAGCGCCGCGCGGCCCACGTCGCACTCGGCGCTCGTGACGACGTACCTGCTGATTCTCGGGCTCAACGCGTTGCCGTGGATTCCTTACGTCATCCTGCAGACGCGCCCCGAAGCGGCGTACTGGACGGTGTTGGTGCGGTCTTGCAGCCCGTTGGCAGCCATCGCATCGGTGGTCGTGCCGGCGTTTGACCTCGCGCCTGGCGGCGGCAAGACCGGCTTGCCGGCGTCGTGGATAATCTTTGCGGGCTTTGCCGGGACGGTGTCGTTTGGTTTGCTCGTTTATTTGCTCACCAGCGTGTATCGCTCGGCCCGGCAACCGTCGCGGGCTCACTCACCGGTCATCGACGACCCAAAGCTGCTGGCACAACGCAAACTCAGCTTTCCATTCTACCTGATCGACCCGATCCGTCGGCGCGGGCACATTCCCGATTGGATCAACCCGGTCTTCGCCCGCGAAATGCGCGCGCAAGCGTTCGGTGGCGGCATCTGGATTTTTCGTTGCGCGTATTTGTGCCTGGCCGGCTCGATGATTTTGATGTCACTCGTCGCCGGCAACATCGCGCTCGGCAGTCCCGACTTAATCCGGACGGTGGCGCTGGTCTTTCAACTCGGCTTGATCGTGCTCGTCGTGCCGTCGTTGACCGTCGGCGCGATTACGCAGGAACGCGAACGCGGCAACCTCGACTTACTCCGGCAGACGCGGATCAGCGCTTGGCAGTTCCTCTGGGGCAAACTATTCACGGCGGCCGTGTTTGTGTTGTTCGTGGTTGTCGGCGCGATCCCGTTGTGGTTCTCAATCTACTACCTGAAGACCAACACGCTCCAACAGATCTTCATCGCTTGGAAAATCATCGGCGCGACGATTCTGCTGGCATTGATGACCGGGCTATTCAGTTCGGCGGTCGCGAAGAAGACCGCCTCCGCGACCGGAATCGCCTACGGCATTCTTGCCGTGCTCTCGGTCGCGACGTTCTTTCCGCTTTTGCTCGGCGAGCATTTGGCCGGCAACATCCGCGATGCGATTTTAGCGCTGAATCCGTTTGTCGGCGCAATCCAGGCGTTGACGACCGAATACTTCAGTGAGTCGCGCGAGTTGTGGCATTCGCATGTCACGTTTGTCTTAGCTCTGAGCGCCATCTTTTTCATTATCGCCTGCCAGCGTATTTGGAAAATGCTTTCGCCCGAAAAATGAAACACGTCATTATTATCTTATTGTCGCTGGCCAATGCGACATTCGCCCAAGTCATCGAGACGAACTTGGAGACCGGGGTGATTCTCATGCCGGTGAAAGACGCGGCGACTCACGACATGCTCCGCGCCAGCCTGCGCGAGAAAGACCCGCTCATCCGCATTCAAGGCCTTGTCGCCCTGCAAACGATCTGTGATCCCGCCGACGTCGAACTGATTCGCAAACTGGCCAATGACCCGGTCGCCACCGTCCGCGAGCAAGCGCTCAATAAACCATCGGCCATTACAGCAAAGGCCATCGAAGAACCGACCAACCCTGACCAAATCCGGTACGATCTGACAAACAAGAGTCCGCTTAAACAGCAACTCGCCGCTGATGCCGCTGCGAAGCTGAAACTTACCGGGCTGGCGGACGATCTCATTCCACTGCTCGATAGCACTGACTCCGTTCTGCGCCGGCACGTCTGCGAAGCGCTCGGCGCGCTCCGCGTCGAAATGAGCGTGGCACTGGCCCGCCAGCTCGGTCGTGACGACGATCCATTCGTGCGCCGGGCGGCCGCTGACGCGTTGCTGTCGATTCATAGCGACACGGCCCGCGATGCGCTCGTGGAATTGTTGAAACATCCGAGCGCGCCGGTTCGCACTGAGTCCGCCCGCGCACTTGGCGGCTGGAAGCAACCGGCAGTGGCCATCGCACTCCATCCCCTGCTCCTCGATGTCAATCCGCTGGTGGCGCGGGCGACGGCAGACGCCGTCGGCAAACTCGGTAATCCCGATTCCCGGCAACCAATGCTGGATGCTGTCTCAAAATGTCCGCCGTTCGCCCAAGCCCGCGTCGCGTGGGCGCTCGGCGAACTGCCCGCGACTGCTGCCGTGCCGGTATTGATCGGGTTACTTGGCACCAGCAACGAAGAGACGCAGTCGAACGCCGCCGAAGCCCTCGGCAAGCTTGGCGATAAGCAAGCCATCGCCCCGCTCCAAAAAGTGCTCTTCGAAATGAAAGCCCACGGCCCGACCACCCGCCAACGCGCCATCGAATCGCTGCGCCTCCTCGGTGACCGCGATTCGACCAAACGCGTAATGCAGATCATCACCGAGAAAGTCGTCCCGCCGTCGCCTCCCGCCACCGAACCGATGTACGACATGGACGACACGCGCGCCGAAGGCGTCCGGTATCTGAAGTTTATCGGCGACGTGACGCTCGCCGACCAGATGATAAAGAAGTTGATCGATATGCCGTCCTATCAACTCCGCAAAGTCATGGCCGGCCTGCTGAGCCAACTCAAGGGCACGCCCTACATGGCGGAGTTCTCCATCGACACGCGGCATTACCTCATCGAAAGCCTTGGCGGTGAGTTTTCCCCCAAGCAGCCCACCACTCCCGGCATCGTGATTGGACCGTAGGAGCGAATTGCAATTCGCCCCGACTTGACGCGAACGTGTCTGACTGCTACATATTCGCCCGTAATGAATTGTAATCTCAACTTGCTTCTGGCGTTGCTAGGTCTGGCCCTGACGGGTCGGACAGCGGGTTGAGCTTTGCGCTGAGAAACGGTAAACAACCCACTGTCCGGTTCGGACAGTGGGTTTTGCATTTTCCACTGTCCCCACCGGCAAAAAGGAAAACATGAGTGACCAAGTCTTGATATTCGATACGACGTTGCGCGACGGCGAACAATGCCCCGGCGCGTCGATGAACACGCGCGAGAAACTCGAGGTCGCCCGCCAACTCGCGCGCCTCAAAGTAGACATCATCGAAGCCGGCTTCCCCATCGCCAGCGACGGTGATTTCGAGGCCGTCCACGCCATCGCCACCGAAATCCAGGGGCCGTGCATCTGCGCACTCGCCCGCACGATGGAAAAAGACATCGTCCGCGCTGGCGAGGCAATCGCCCCGGCCAAGAGCCGCCGTATTCACACCTTCAGCTCCGGCAGCGATATTCATTTGAAGACCATGCTCAACGTGTCCCGCGCCGAAAACATCAAGCGCTCCGTCGCCGCCGTGAAACTCGCGCGAACATTCACCGACAACGTGGAATACTCCGCACAAGACACGACCCGGTCGGATCGCGACTACCTCGTCGAACTCTACACCGCCTGCGCTGAAGCCGGCGCGACGACGTTGAACATTCCAGACACCGTCGGCTATGCAATTCCCGGTGAATACGGCGCGTTGATCGCGTTTCTTGTCGCGAACGTGAAAGTGCCGGGCTTGATCTTCTCGGTGCATTGCCATGACGACCTCGGCCTCGCCGTCGCCAACTCGTTGGCCGCCGTGCAAGCCGGAGCGCGTCAGATCGAATGCACCCTCAACGGGCTCGGCGAACGCGCCGGCAACACGTCGCTCGAAGAAGTCGTGATGGCGTTGAAGATGCGCCCCGAGATTTTCGGCGGCGTGACGACCGGCATCGACACGCACCAGATCTATCCCGCGAGCCGACTCGTGTCCCATCTCACCGGCATGGTCGTGCAACGCAACAAAGCCATCGTCGGCGACAACGCGTTCGCGCACGAGTCCGGCATTCACCAACACGGCATGCTCAAGAACCGCGCGAATTACGAGATCATGTGCGCCGAAGACGTGGGTCGCACGAGTGAACTCACGTTGGGCAAACACATGGGCAACCATGCCGTTCGCAAGAAGCTCGAAGAGATGGGCTACAAACTCAGCGACGAAGAAATCCGCCGCATCACTGACGCAATCAAGGCTCTCGCCGACAAAAAGAAACATGTCTACGACGAAGACGTCCGCGCCATCGTCGAAGGCCAATTCACCGAAGTCCCGCCGGTCTGGAAACTGGATTACCTCAGTGTCATGACCGGTACGATTCCCACGGCCAGCGTCCGCTTGATTCGCGCCGACAAAAACGAACCAATCAGCGATGCCGGCACTGGTGACGGGCCGATCGACGCGATGCTCAAGACCGTGGATCGCATCACCGGCATCAAGGGCGCGTTGAACGATTATAGCGTGTCGAGCGTTTCGCGGGGGAAAGATGCCATCGGCGAAGTCAGCGTCCGCGTCGACTTTGATGGCCGCATCGTCACCGGCAAGGGAGTCAGCACCGACATCATCGAAGCCAGCGCCCTCGCCTACTTGAACTCTCTTAACCGGTATCTCGACGAGCAACGCCGCCGGGCTGAGGCTGAGAAGCCGACCTTGTGACCTTGCCTGCCGGACTGGAATGGCACTTGTTCACCACTCTCAACTCGGGTAAAGTTTCGCCGTGAGCACGATTCAGGAAATCAAGCTGGCGGCGGAACACCTATCCGCCCGCGAACGCTTGGAGCTTTCCGAATGGCTCGCCGCCTCGCATGAAGTCCAGCGCCTCCGCCTGCAAACGCTCCGCGCGGATATCGCCGTCGGGATCGCCCAAGCGAACCGGGGCGACCTCGGCGAAGGTGACGCAGTGTTCCGGCGGTTGAAGCAAGGTCGCTGATGCGCCTGCGAGTTACGCTCCAAGCTGAGATCGACTTGGCTGAGCTGGCTGACCGCATTGCGAACGATGATCCCCAAGCCGCGTTGTCGATCCTTGAGCTGATCGAACAGAAAAGCCGTCTGCTGTGCGATTACCCAGAGCTTGGCCGGCAACGCGACGAGCTGGCGAGCGGACTCCGCAGCTTCCCAGCGAATTCATACGTGATCTTCTACCGAATTGCCGCGGATGAACTCCAAATTATCCGAGTGCTTCACGGCGCACGCGACGTTCAGGCAGAACTTCAATAGTATTCACTTGACGCCGGCAACTTGAAAACCTTCAGCTTCGAGCAACGCGCGAATCTTGCCGGGTTGGTCGCCTTGGATTTCGATTTGGCGATCGCGCACGGTGCCGCCGCAGCCACAGGTTTTCTTGAGCTTCGTGGCGAGGTCATCGATCTGCTTGCCGGTGATTTGCGAGGCGAACTCGTGGACGACGATGACGGTCTTACCGCCACGGTGGGCGGTTTCTTTGCGGAGGACAACCCGACCGAGTTTGGGTGGCTTGGGCGGAGGAAGTTCGGGGCCGGCCGGTAAGCCTTGATTCGAGAGCGCCGCGAATGGGTTGTTGAGCGAACTCATACGGCCACGAATGTGGCCGATGAGGTCGCCGCTGGTAAAGCGGATTCTGCTTAGCCGACGACAACGCGCCGGCCGTGAAACTTGCCTTCAAGGCGGACGAGGCGCGCATTGATCATGTCGGCTACAATGTACGCACCGAGGCGTTCATCGCGGGTGAGTTTCGACACGGTCATGACCAAGTCGGCTATGGTCTGGGTTCGGGCTGGTTGTGTTTTCTGTCCATTGCGTTTCATACCCCTTCTCTTTAGCAGTGGGTATGCCAACGCTCAAAACAGGCCTAATTTGGCGGATTGTCGATTACCGGGGCCGCTGCTTGAACTGTTTCGGTTGCTGGTGCAGCCAAATTTGGCACCGGGTCGGCCGGATTTGACGGAGCCGGCGCCTCAGCAGCAATTTCGGCTGTCTGAGCGGCGGGCGGCGGAGTGACTGGCTTCGCGGGCCGGTCATCCAAAGCCCAGAGGCGGCCGTTGTGGAATTCAACAACGTACCCGTCTTGAATGAGCCAGTGGAGGTCTGACGCCAGCATGGTCTCGTCAACCGGCGCGAGATGCTCGGCGAGTTTTTTGCGCGTCGCGTCGTCATGGGCGCGCAGATACGTGATGATCTTTTGCACGTGCTCAGTCAGGTGCGTGATGGCATCAAACCGGTTCAGCTTAATGGGCGTAATGTAGGTCACGCCTTTTTTGTGTTTGAAGAAATGGAGACCGGCTTTGACGAGCTGGGGCCGGAGTTCGTTCACGGTCCGAATCGGGAAGCGGTGTTCGCTTTCCCACGCGTCGCGCACGAGGTCGAGCAACCGGCGATCTTCGACTTGGCGCGACATCACTCCAGTCAGTTCGACGACATTGACGGCGGAGACAATCTTGTCGAGGTGTTCTTGCCGGATATGTTTCTCCAACTCCGTCCGGTCGGCAAACACCTTCGGCTCGGCGTCGAGCAGGCAGGTGTATTCGGTCACTTTGCTCTTGGACTCGATCCAGGCTTTGACGGCCTCTGGATCGTGAACCGTCTCAACGCTCGACTTAAATCGGTCGAAAGGCATGTGCGCGAACCGTTGTTGGTGATGACGCACGAGCCGCGCTTGGTATTCGTGATAGTTCGGTGGTCCCAGCCATTCGCCGGTCAGACCGCAGCGATTGACGAATTGGAAATTACCTTTCGGCGGATCAATTGGTTTTTCTTGGCGGGAGAAAACTTTGTCCACTCCCTGCCGGAGCGTGTGGCGGATGGCCTCTTCGCGCGACAAAAACACACCGCCGGCCAACAACGCACAGTACAACTCGCCGTCTTTGGGGACGAACTTAACGTTGTGGCGCTCGGGTTTATTGAGCACAAGTTTCGCGAGATCGAATAGTGCAAAGGCGCGTCGTGATTGTTTGACCGTGTCAATCAACGCCACCAGTACCGCCTCGTTCGGAACGAAAAGTACGTCCACATTGGGTAACGGTTGCGGGGGCGCTTCCGCCCGAGGTGCCGCTGGGCGACCCATTGGCCGACCACCGCCAGATCGATCATCGCGACGACCGCCCGGCGGCCGGTCACGCCGGGGCGGCCCGTTCCGATCGCCCCGCGGTGGGCCCGACCGCTCGCGTGGCCCGTCGCCAAACGACCGCTTGCCGGTATCACCCGGATGGCGGTCATAGCTCTTGACCGGGGCTTTCAGCCAATCCGGCGTGACGTTGAGTTCTTCCAGGGAGAAAGTAATTGGATTTTGTGTCTCGGGATTCAAAGTGGTGTGACCATAAGTGAAACGTTGACGGCAATCAACTCAAACAGTAAATTCCGCGCGTCGCAGATTCTGCGCTTGGGTCGGGGATGTAGCTCAGTTGGTAGAGCGCCTCGTTCGCAACGAGGAGGCCAGGGGTTCGAATCCCCTCATCTCCACCAATCCAAGCCCAAGACAACTCTTTTGAATAGCGCCTCTCCATTGCCGGCTGATGATTCCGACGCGTTACTACGCCAGATCGGCAACACGCCGCTCATTCCCCTGCTCCGCATCGCGACTTTTCCGCATGTCCGCGTTTTCCTGAAAGCCGAATGGTTCAACCCGGGCGGCTCCGTGAAAGACCGGCCCGCGTACCGGATGATTCGCCAAGGCGAAATCTCCGGTGCGCTGACAAAAGACAAAACCATTGTCGACGCTACCAGCGGCAACACCGGCATCGCGTACGCGATGATTGCCGCCCGCAAAGGTTATCGGTGCAAACTGCTCATGCCGGCAAACGCGAGCATCGAACGGAAAAAGTTGCTCGCTTCATACGGAGCCGAATTAGTTCTCACCGATCCAGCGCAAGGCAGCGACGGCGCGTATTATGAAACGCAGAAGCTCCTCGAAACCAGTACCGGCCAGTACTTCTACCCAAACCAGTACGGAAACCTCGAGAACCCCCAAGCCCATTACGAGACGACCGGCGCAGAAATCATCACGCAAACCGCCGGCGAAGTAACGCATTTCATTGCCGGCCTTGGCACGAGCGGAACGTTGATGGGCACTGGCCGCCGGCTCCGCGAACACAATCCGGCCATCCGCATCATCGCGATGCAACCCGAAGGACCGTTCCACGGTCTCGAAGGTCTCAAACATATGGAGACGGCCTCGCACGTGCCGGAAATATTCAGCTCGAAATTCGCCGACGAAACCATCGGCGTCAGCACTGAAGACGCCCAAGCGATGGCCCGACAACTGACGAGCGCGGAAGGCTTGTTCGTCGGCATCAGTGCGGGAGCCGCTGTCTGCGCGGCGGTGACGTTGGCCGGGCGGATTCAACAAGGCGTCATCGTCGCGGTTGCGCCGGACGGCGGGGCGCGGTATCAAAGCGACAAATTCTGGGAAGCGCGATGAAGATCAAACAGGCACTGCTGACACAAATCCACCAACACCTCGAAGCCGGTTACCCAAACGAAGCATGCGGCGTCCTCCTCGGTCACGGCAACGTCGTGAGCGAAATTGCCCGGGCCGACAACCAGCGCGACGACAGCGCCCACAACCGGTACCTCATCGATCCCCTCGCCTACCGAGATATCGAACGCGCCGCGGACAAACGGGCCATCCAAGTCCTCGGCATCTACCACTCGCATCCCGACGTGCCGGCGCGACCATCGCAGTTCGACCTCGATAACGCGTTTCCAAATCTCGCCTACCTGATCGTCTCGGTATGCAAAGGGAAAGCTGTCGAAACAAACTCGTGGCTGCTACGGGATGACCGCAGCCAATTTGACCAAGAGCCAATTGAAGTGCTATAGAGACACCATGCCAATCATCGTTACCATTCCGACCGCGCTCCGCCGCTTCGCCGACAACCAAGCGAATGTCGAAGTCGCCGGCACGACCATCAGCGAAGTTCTCAACAATTTAACCACCCAGCATGCCCAACTCCGGCAACACCTCTATACCGGCGATGGCAAACTGCGGAACTTCGTCCGCGTCTACGTCAACGACGAGGACATCCGCTTGCAGGGCGACCACACTCCTGTCAAGGAAGGCGATGAAATCGCGATTGTCCCGTCCATTGCCGGCGGCATCGACCCGGTCATCAAGACCCGCGCGAAACTGACCAATGAAGAAATCAAGCGTTACTCCCGGCATCTCATCTTGCCGGAAGTCGGCGTCGAAGGTCAGGAACGCATCAAAGCCGCGAAGGTATTGCTCATCGGCAGCGGCGGACTCGGTTCGCCCCTCGCCCTCTATCTCACCGCGGCCGGCGTCGGCACCATCGGCATGGTGGAATTCGACACCGTGGATTTCAGCAATCTCCAGCGCCAGATCATCCATTTCACCGGCGACGTCGGCAAACCGAAAGTCCAGAGCGCCGGCGAGAAGATGAAGGCGATCAACCCGAACCTGAACTTCATCCCCCACGAAACCAAGATCACCTCTGAGAACGCGCTCGACCTCATCAAGGACTACGATCTCGTCGTCGACGGCACCGACAATTTCCCGACCCGGTACCTCGTCAACGACGCCTGCGTGATGCTCAAGAAGCCGAACGTCTACGGCTCGATCTTCCGCTTTGAAGGCATGGCCAGCGTGTTCGCGCCACACCTCGGCGGGCCATGTTACCGGTGCTGGTACCCCGAACCGCCGCCGCCCGGACTCGTCCCGAGTTGCGCCGAAGGCGGTGTGCTCGGCGTCATCTGCGGAATCATCGGCAACATCCAAGCCAACGAAGCCATCAAACTCATCATCGGCAAAGGCAAACCGCTCATGGGTCGGTTGCTCCGCTTCGACGCGATGGATATGACTTTCCGGGAATACAAAATCCCGAAAGACCACAACTGCCCCCTCTGCGGAAAGAATCCGACGATCACCGCGTTGATCGACTACAACGAATTCTGCGGCATCGGTCGCGGCGAAGACGGCGGCACCTCCGGCGACAGCATCGTCGAGAAAAAGGAAGAAGGCCTCGGTCCCGACGACATCAGTGTCGAGACCCTCAAGAAGATGCGCGACGCCAAAGAAGATTTTGTTCTCGTCGACGTTCGCAACCCCGACGAATTCGAGATCAGCGTCATCGACGGCTCCGTCAAACTTCCCCTGCCGGAGTTGCCGCAGCGTTTCCGGGAACTGCCGAAGGACAAACAGCTCGTCGTCCACTGCAAAATGGGCGGTCGCAGCGCCCGCGCCGTCAGCTTCCTCAAGACCCAAGGCTACACGAAAGTCAAGAACGTCGCCGGCGGCATCAACGCCTGGGCTGAGCGGATCGACACGGACGTGCCGCAGTATTAGTTTCCGGTCGCGACAAGAATGTCGTTCCTACATTAAGGATGGAATTGGCAATGTTACCTGTATGTTAATCGGGCGGGCACTTTGGCCGGATGTGGTGTGGCCGATGCCGGTTGGGCAACGTTGCTGGCGGCCATGTATTACGCGGTGACGAAATACCGGCCGGGCAGTGTATGGTTCTGCGCGCGCGCTTCAAAAGCACAAGACAAGATTGGCTCGATCGGATATTGGTCGTTCGTAGGATTGCTTTCGTTGAACTATCTCGGAAATATCTTCAGGCCGCCGCCGCCGAGTGGAAATACCGTGACCATTACCGGCGTGTTTTGCTTGCCGCTTTTTCTGTGGGTCTGGTGGTTTGACCGGCACCGGGACTTCCCACCCGGCACGGGATAACCTATACTCCCAACTCGACATGGCGATTCATCCAACAGCTATCATCAGCCCGAAGGCCGAACTCGATTCCTCGGTGGAGGTCGGGCCACACGCGATTATTGAGGAGCACGTAAAAGTCGGAGCCGGGACGCGGATCTGGGCCAACGCTTATCTGACCGGGCACACGGAGATTGGCCGCGACAACCAGATTCACATGGGCGCGGTCATCGGCCATGAGCCGCAGGATTTGAAGTTTGATCGGTCGATCCGAAGCTTCTTGCGCGTTGGCGACCGGAATGTGTTCCGGGAATACTGCAACGTCCATCGCGGCACGGAGCCGGAAAGCGCGACGGTGATCGGGAACGATTGTTACCTCATGGCAACGGCGCACGTCGGACACAATTGCGTCATCGGCAACAATGTCATCATCTGCAACTGCGCGCTGTTGGCCGGTCACGTCCACGTGGGCGACCGGGCATTCATCTCGGGCGGGGTGGTCATCCATCAATTCACGCACATCGGCCGGTTGGCGATGTTCTCCGGGAATGCGCGCGTGTCGATGGACGTGCCGCCGTTCACACTCGCGGCGGAACGGAATGAGATTCACGCTTTGAATCTTGTCGGATTGCGGCGGACGAAAGTTCCCCGCGAGGCGGTGTCGGAGTTGAAACGGCTATTTCAACTATTCTATCTCGCCGGCAAGACTGGCTCGCAGGCATTGGCGGAGACGGACGGCGCGTTCAAGACAGCGGAAGCGCTGGAGTTTATCGAGTTCGTGAAGAAGTCACCGAACGGTCATTGCCCCGGTCCTCAGCGGTAACGTTGCGCATTCTCGGGGCTGTAAATTGGATAGGTGAACAGGTCCGCCGCGCGGAAACCGGCCGGTGGTTTGATGGTTTGATCGCCCAATTGTTGCAGGGATTCCGCCGCCACGGCTCGTACGAACGCGGCCTCGTCTTGCAGCAACGGACGTAAGGCTTCCCGGCTAGAAGGCTCTCCCAACAAACCGAGTGCATGAGCCGCCGCACCGCGCACGTGATCGTCGTCGTCCTGGAGCGCCGGCAACAAGAATGGCACGACGTTCTTCGCGTGGCGCCGGCCGAGTGCGAGTGCGGCTTCGGCGCGCACGAGCGGTTCGCCATCCTTCAGGCCGGCCTGGAGTGCCAGCCCGGCTTGTTTTGCGTCACCATACCGGGTGAAGAGGTACATGACAATTCGCCGCGTTGGTGGAAATATATTTTTCGCCTGTTTGACCAGTCGATCACCAATCGTCCCGTCGGCCAGCACGTCGAGCGCGAGGAGTGCGGAGCGTTCGCGCACGGCGGTGTTGTAGTCGCCGAGTGCGGCGACGGCGACCGGTAAGGCGGACTTATCGCCAATGAAGGCCAAACCCCAAACCGCTCGGAAGCGGACGATACCGGAGGCGTCGTCGAGGCACATTGAAAGCACGTCCGGCAGGATGGCTTTGCCGGCAGTGTGGCAGAGTGCCCAGACGGCGGCGGCCCGGACATGTTCGTCGTCATCTTTCAGCAAAGGTCGCAACGCCGGTACGGCACGTTTATCGGCGGTGCGCGCGAGTGAACTGGCGGCGGCGGCCCGGACAACGGTGCTCGAATCGCTGAGCGCGGAGAGGAGCAACGGCAAGGCGCTATTGATGGGAACGGTGTCGAGCTCGGTAACAGCCTCTTCGCGGATGCTGGCTCGTGGCGAACGCAACCAGCGAGTGAGCCGGTCGAGTCGGGATTCGGGTTCTTGGGCAAGTAGTAGGCCGGTGAGAGCGAAGCAGACGATGATGGTCAGCCGCATCACGGGGTAGCGGTAGCGGCGTGGACACCGCAGGGGCCACACGTGTCACCATGCGCCAAGTGAGCGGATACCGCAGCTGGTGGGAGACAAAGTGTGGTGCTGGATTTGTGGCAAATGGCAATTTTGTTCCGGTCACAAACGCCGCCCGGTGGGCAACCGCTACCGTGACCGGCGGCTTCTTTCGCGACACGAACGACGACGGGCGCAGGGATCGCGCTGGTGGCAGTTACTTGGTTCTCGTTGACGACAACGGTGGAAGCTTGGAGCGCGGCACGCAGTCGGTCGCCGGAGGAGTGACCGGCAAAGTGTGCCGCCAGCGAGCCGGCCAGATCACGCCACGCGGCCACGATGTTGCCGACCTGTTCAGCGTCGGCTGGGTTGTCGGTCACGAAGTTGAGCCGGCCGCGCCATTCACCGAAGTCGAGTTGCGCAGTGAGAACAACGGCTCGAACGCGCGCACTGAGACTCCGCGGCAGGTACCGTTCGGCATGAACGAGGACGCCGACGACGTAGAGTGGTTCGACGGTTTGTTCGCGCAAGAGAGTGAGGTCGCCGTTGAAGGTCAAGTTGAGAGCGCGGCGTTGCCGCCGGACCTCGGTGGCGGCACCGAAGCAAGCGGGTTGTTGGAGCACGAGCCCAAGTAGTTTGTCAGCCGAGTCGGCCATCGATTCACCGACGCGGTCGCGGACGACGCCTTGGGGGTTGAGGACTGGAGCGCCACCGGAAGTGGGCGCTTGGTAGAGTTGGATTACGGCGTCTTTGATACCGGCGGCTCCAGTTCGGAAGGTGACCACGGCCAAATCTGGGTCAACGGCCGCCGGTGCGCCGCGCAGAAGTGGCAGCACATTGTCCACCAAGCCGGCGTGCTCCGGGGCGCTAAGGCTTAAGTGATTGAGCCAGGGTATGCCGGGATCTTCCGCGGAGCCTGTCAGAGTGTAGGCCGGTAAGAACAGAGTCCCGAGCGTAATCCAGATAAAATCTCGCAGGTGAAGTCTCACTAAATCCATCTCATCCTTGTACTACCCGACGGAATGTAGTGCACACGGTTGGGATGTCAACCGCCCGGCACGAGCTAGGGTGTTTTCTCGGATTTCTTTTTGGCGTCCGTCGCGATTTGTTGGGCTTCTTCTTTTTCGGCAATTTTGGCAAGCGCTTCAAACGCGGAGTCGCGCACCAAGCTGTTCTGATCGTTCATTGCCTTGAGTAAGGTTTCTTTGGCCGCGGCATCACCGATCTGGCCAAGCGCCCAGGTAACGGAGGCGCGCACGCGAGATTCCTTTTCTTTCATGCGCCGCGCTTCGTCGGCAACTTTTTCGCCACCGCCGGGATTAATAACGTAATCAAGATCAGTCGGCGCGGTCAGGTAATAACTACGGACGACATCTTTGAGTGGCTCAACCGCACGCACGTCGCCGATCTGACCAAGAGCATAGGCGGAAACGGCCCGCACCCCGGCATCTTCGGCTGTTAAGCCGTTTTTAATAATCGGTTCAACTGCTTCGGGTGCACGCAAGACGCCGAGGGCTTCGATGGCCCGGGTTCTGGTCTGAACTTTTGTGAGCTCGAGGTCAGCGAGAAACTTATCTCCCGAACCGATAACCAAACCGGCTTTGGGATCATCCGGCAGCTTTTCGCCGGTGAGGACCTGAATTAACGGGATGATTGCAGTCCGGTCACCGAGCTTGCCAAGCGCTTCGGCCGCCGCACTCCTCACATAACTACTTTCGTCGCGTAACAGCGGCAATATCCTGATGGATGCTTCCTTCTCGCCGAGGTCGCCAATGGCCCGGACTGCGGCAGCGCGGACGTGGGGATTCTTATCGGTTAAACAGGCGTTAAGCTGTTTACCGGCACCGCGTTCCTTGAGACGACGAAGCGCATTCACGGCCGCCAATTGGACCTGCGGTTCTGAATCGTTGGTCCCTTCGATAATCACTGGCAATTGATCACCGCCACCAAGACGACCAAAAATATCCATTATTTTCTCACGAAGATCAGGAAAAGCATCACGCCCGCCCGGTGCGGGAGTTGTCCGTCGCCATTCCGCCGTGAGTAATGGCAACGCGCTGGAGGCTTTGGCTGAGATTAGAGCTTGGGCGGCGTGAAAGCGGACATCGCGTTGCTCGGCACCGAGGGCTTTGACCAAGGCGGGAACCACCCGCTCATCATCGCCAAGATGCGATAATGCATCCGCGGCCCGGTCGCGGACCAAGGCAAAAGTGTCGTTCTCCAAGACTCGGATCAGTGCGTCTACAACGACCGGAATCTTGACCCAGCCACCGAGGGCATCCGCCGCCGCGGCACGCACATGCCAGTCCGGGTCCTTCAACGCATTGACGAGCGGATCGACTACGTCAATCTGTTGAAAACCGCCCAACACTTGAGCGGCTCGATCCCGGACATTGACGCTGGGATCATGCAACGCTTCGATTAAGGACGATAAAGCTTTGTCCGTTCCGCAAGCGGCCTTGCTGAGGGCCTTCACGATATCGGTACGAACCAACTCGTTATCATCTTTGAGCGCATCAATGAGTGCCTCTTCAGCCGACTTATCACCGAGAGCCGCCAAGATACTGGCCGTCAACCGGCGGACGGCCGGCCGTTCGTCCTGAAGTCCCTCGACATTACCGGTAACTATTGTCAAGTGGCCCAAGCGCGCGATCGCTCCGGCTGCGGTTAAGCGAACTGATTCAAATTCATCGCGCGTGAGGAGCCAGAGAATCTTACTGGCTTCGGCGTCGCCATATTCACCATACAACAGGGCCACCAGCGCGCGAACTTCGACGCGCTTATCCTTGGCTAATTGGGGTAATACCGTCAACGGACGAGCGACATCCTGTAACTGCGACTGGATGAACTGAACCGCCTCTTCTGGGTACTGCTGGCCAAACCGAATTCGTTGATAGGCATTCTTGAGTTTGACGTCCACCGGGTCATTCAAGTCAGCACCGGCAACGAAATCTGCAAGGGTAACACACCCGACAATCGCTAGAATGCAGCGGGCTAGTTTCATGTCACGCGATGCCACTCGTCAGCTCGGATAACCCGGACCGCGACGGATTCGCCCAGTGCCTTTGGAGAGAACGCGTACAATTTGCGGCAAGGATTTCTCCAACACGCTACCCGGCATCATGGAGTTGATGACCACGGTCGGCCCTTCGGCGCGCACATGCGAACGTGCGAGGGATTGAAACGCCGACTCCGCAATGGCAGCCCCACCAAAACGCACCCGCGCAATGCTGGTTGCCATCGTCCGTGCATCGGAAAGCATTTGGGCGAGTTCCTGAGCTTTACGCTGGTCGAAACTTAACGCCACAAACTCAAACCGGGCTTCGTCCATGGAGATTTTGCCTTTCACGAGCACCGCCGCCATAAACGGCCGGTATTGATCGGTAAACAGTTTTGCCGGCTCGGGAATGACGGCGATGAAAGAAACGGGGTCGTGGAAATAATCCTGAACGACTGTGAAACGATCATTGGTGCTGGCGTCCAGTAACTCCCGTTGCCGTTTCTCGACATCTTTCGACGCCAAAATCAATACTTCGCGCCCCATCAATGACAACATCGTCTGCCCCATGTTGTAGAACTGCTCCGGCAACTGAGACTTCCAGTAACCCTCCGTACTGAATGCCGGTAAGCGTTCCGGGTTTAGGTTACCGAAGACATGAATCGCGACATCGTGAAGCTCGCCCTCCGCCCGGTACGTCACCAACATCATGGCCACATCCCCTTGGGTTAGTGACGGTTTTTCGCCGATCGCCCGACTGAGCGCATCCTTAATCTGCTCCAAGAGTGGCGGATTGTCGCCAAAAGCCATTTGCAGAAACGCCGAGGAAAATTCTTTACGCGCGGGGGATTTGACCACCATCTCTTGACGTTTGACAGCCTCTTGAACTGCCGACCGGACCTGATTGGTCTCCTGGACCACGCGACGGAAACGCTGGGTCACATTGATTGCCAGAACACCAGCACCCAAGAGCAACACCCCAAGCACAACCCACACAATTACCGTACTCTTGCTCTTGCCTTTTCCTGCCTGTGGTTTGCGTGGCATAGGTGATTTAGCTTTACCGGTCGAAATTCGTAACTATCGAACTACATCTTCTGGTTCTGCCAAGGTTGCCCTTGATATTCGAACTATCCAGAACGCTGCGAACTTACCATCTCGCCGCTAAATTGGCAAACTAATGTCTGGCGCTAACTCAATGAGCACTAGCTCGCAACTTTAAGAAAGTTGTCGGAGAAAAACAACCTACGAACCCATGCTAGCTCGTCGGTATCTCAGCACCACCGGAGCCAAACTTAACTGGTTCATCTTTTCCAAGTAATTCCCAACCGATTTCAAAACCCGTGGTGAATGCCTCTTTGCGGGCACTGCGAAACACCTCAAAGCTATCGTCGCGAACCAAGAAAACAGCATACTGCTTTTTGCGATCCAATTGGCGGAGAACCAAGTGAAATCGACTGTTCTCCGCTTTCAACTGCTGCTTGTCTTCACCCTTGGATCCTGGTTTTGGCTCTAATGCCATAATGGCTGTCAGCAAATAACTAGGAATGACCCGGTAGTACTCGTTGCCAACCGTATCAGTTCCAACTGCCCGAACAAATGCTTGGATATCACCACTCTTCACATTGGCCGGCAGTGTCTGCAGCATCCGTTGAACCTGCGCATCCAGCCCTTCTTTGTCGATATAGATCACAGCATTTTCCCGGCATTCAAAAAACACGGGGGTCTTGTCCGTCGGCGCGGACCGCGGCGTTGGTTTGAAGACGGGGACCTTGACTGCCTCTTGAACGGTGATCAACAAACAGAAAAACAACGCGGCCGTCGTAATCGTTACGATGTCGCAAAACGATACGATCAGCATCTCTGGCTCATGTTTCTTTTTACGCTTGGGCATGGCTCATTGCTCCGTTAGTTATCACCACTGCTAATTGACCGAAGCCGGCGGGTTGTTCGTTGCCGTTTCGGGTACTTCCTCCGATACAGACAAAGCACCAAGCGCCGCATCCCAGTTCACTGTATACTTGGCATCGACTACATCCGCACCAACGTCGATACCGCCACGTTGACTAAGTTTCCGGCGAATGGCTCGATAGAATTTCACCGACTGCGGTCGAGCCAGCACTACAACGTATTCGTTGGTCGAGTTCGCTTGAATTCTATCAAACAACTTCTCGACTGGATTGCCAGGTTTTTGCAAAGCCTCCCACGTGTTCGTGATAGAACCGGGATAGATAATAACCTTATCCTCGAAACAATCTAAGTAGACTGGCTCTTTGATATTCTTGGTATTCCCAGTAGACCCGTCCCACAACCCTTCCAAGGCCACCACGTGCTTTTTATCCCGGTTCGCCGCGATTCGCATCACGATCACGACGAGAATCAAGGAGATTAACTTCATGACGATGGCCATAATCGACAAGAACGGCTCCACATCAATGTCGATCTTCTTATACTCCTTGCGTCCAGCCATGCTGTTACCTTCCTTCCGGTAGGTTCGAAGTCAAGTTGACCTATTAAATGTCGTCGGCGCGCGCTTCTTGGAACACGACTTTGCGCGGCTTGGACAATTGCTTCAACAACTCATCACTGGTGACCAAGTGGCTCCGAATGTTCGCCAACGTCTGGCGGAACTCATCCGAACTGCCAACCTGCCGGAGTGTAGCTTCCATGCTCTGCGTTGTCCGCAAGACCTTATCAATCTCATTGCCGAGCTGCGCGATCTTCTCCAGTTGATCGGTCAATTGTTGCACCGATTGCTGAATCCGATCGGCATACCGGCCCGATGCGGAGTCGAGTGTGGAAACCGATTGCTTGAACGAATCGGCCAACTTGACCGACAACTGATTGAAGTCGTTGACCATCTTCTCCCAACGTTGAATTTCTTTCTTGTCGAGATCGGTGACAGCTTCGAGGTAGGTCTCGTGGGAATCGCCGATCTGTTCGGCAATTTCTTTCCCCATCGCGGTAACCTTCTCCGTCAATTCTTCAAAGTTTTCGGTGAGCTTGGCATCGTTCTTCGCGAACTGTTCAAGGCTCTTCTCTTGGGCCTTCGTAAAGTCGGCCATCATGCGGGTGGTGCCGCTATTAAAGTTATTGGCCACTTCACCCAGCTTACCGCCCAACGTTGAACCAAGCTCGCCGATCCGGCGCTCGTAATTCGTCTGAAATTCTTCGTATTTCGTATTGATGACTTCGCCAGCTTTCGCGACCGCCTTGGAGAAGACTTCCTCATAGCGCTCTGGATTCGGCAAGCGCCGGAACCCGGCATCAATCGCTTGGGCGAGTTCTTCCACCGGGAATTTGGTCTGCGCTGTCAGCCCAGCCATCCCCTCGCGAATCGCCCCAACCAGTTCATCAATCGGAAACTTCTGTTGCTCAAGCGCAGCGGCACCGCCCGATGGCATGTGTGACAACAACCGGTCTTCAACATATTCATCGATTTCCGAGAGAATGCCTTCCTCTTTACGTTCCGCCATCAAACTCGGGAAGGCCGCCAAACCAGCGGTCAAAAGACCCAATAACGTACAGAAAAACGCAACAGCCAAACCAGTCGTAATGTTACCGACCTGCTCGGTGATCTGTTGTGCCGAAACATTTCCACTCCGCAAAAACGCTGCAAATCCGCTGATGCCGGCCGCAACACCGAAGACCGTTCCAACGAATCCCAACAACGGCATCGCCCAAATGTACAAGCGGTTTGTGCGGTAGCTGGAATCTGAAATCGCTGCATCCATATCCGATTGGAGATGCGCAAATTCCGCAGTTCGCTCAAAGTCACCCGTATTAATCCACATGGCCAACACGCGCCCCACGCGACTGACGCCAAGACTCTCCGAGATATCCGGCATTGACTTAATCCTTTGATAAACTTCAATCAGCTTATCGGAGTCACCCATATCGATCCCCTCAGGAATCAGATCATCCTCGAGACTCGCTTGTTCCTTCTTGAGGCGCATGAGCTTCAAAACCACGGTCGCCATTGAGCACGCCCAAACCAAGGTAATCATGCCTTGGAAGATCACGCGTTCAGTCAAGAACCCCTTGATTACCTTCCCCTCGTGATCCACTTCCGCACCCATGAAAAGGTCGCGGACGAAATTGTGATTCGTTGGCGGTGTAACGTACAAGATCCCAAACCACGCAACGGTAAAAGCCGCCGCAATCCCAAACATGGCTGTGATACTGATCTCGGTATGGGGACGTTCGTGCGTTGGGAACTCAACTTGACGGCGTGTTGTCGCTTCAGTAGCCATAGCTCTTCTACTCCTGGTACGGTTGTTTTGGGTTGGCTTGCCGGCTCGGCGCCTGCGTCATGACAAGCGTGTTCATTGAAGTATCAATCGGAACCTATTCCATCCACCACTACGTGCGGCGCATCTTAGTATCCGACCGGATAATGTCAACGATTGATTTTCTCAAAGCACATTTTTTCCGATCGCAACCCCCGGCCCACCTGCTCTTCCCGGAACCGCCCCAACTTCACCTGCGCCGCCCGCGCTTGCGCGACAGTCAACTTCACGCGCTGCACTCCGGTCGCACTGGCTGCCGCCAACGACCGCAACACCTTCCCCGTTCCCGTCTCGTCAGTAAACTCCGGTCGCCAGCCCGCCGCGGCCAACACCTGCAACTCAAACCACAGCAGCGGCACCACCCCTGCCGACTTCTCCAACATCCCCAACACCTGCGTCAGCGCTATATATATGGCAGCGTGCCGGTCTTCGACCTCCGTCAGCACATCAACCAACTCGCAGACATAAGAGGCGGCCATCAACCCGGCCAGACTCTCCCGCAACCGCCGGTGTGAATTCTCCAAAAAACAATCGTGCAACAAATGCAAATCACTCCGTCGACTCCGCAAAAAAATGATCTCGTCCTCGTAAAAAAGATCGATCCGTCCCCGCAACGGACTCTTCGGTCGCCGCGCGCCCTTCGCCAACGTCTTCAACTTCCCGTGTTCCCGCGTAAACCACGTCACCAACAAACTCGTCTCGGTGACCGGCTGCAACCGCACCACAATCCCCTCCGCGCGCTCCGTCTCCATCACGGCCGCTTGCCGTCCGGCAAATACGCCGGCACCACCGCGCCGCCGGAAATCACCATTTTCATCCCCTCCGTCACAGACATATCCATATTCGTCACCTGCTCCCGCGGCACCAATACTAAAAAACCACTCGTCGGATTCGGAGTGGTCGGCACGAACACATTGACGACTTGCTCCTTCGTTTTCGCCTGCGCCTCACCCGCCGTCTCGCTCGTGATGAATCCAATCGAATAAATTCCCCGGCGTGGAAACTGCACTAGCACTACCCGCTGAAACATCGTCTTCTGCCCGGAGAGCATCGTGTGACTGATCTCTTTCATGAACGGATAAATCTTATTCAACAACGGCGTCTGCCCGATCAAATCTTCACCCAACGAAATCAGCCGCTTACCGGCCACTTTCCGCATCAGCATCCCCACCAAGACGGTCACCACAACCAGGAACACCACGCCCGCCATGCGCCACAATGGCGAATCATATTGATCCGGCAACCACGCCGTCACCAATTTGATCACCCACCAGATCAACCCAATCGACGCCCCGACCGGTACCACCACTAGCAACCCGGTAAAAAATGAAATACGAATGGATTTCCACTGCTCGCTCATGACCGGCATCGTAGACGCCGCCCGCCCGCCTTGTCAACGCGCTACGGCACGCGCCCGTTTAGCCGGTAAGTCTGCGTCGGAATTGTCAGGGAGTTCGTCGCGCTCATTTTCGCACCCGTGCCGGGCAGATTCTGAAACGTTGGCAGCGCCTGCCAGACATCCGTGCTCAGGTTGCGGATTATTCGGACAGCCGGTAGGCCAGAGCGGCAAGGTGGTGATAGTCATGGCGCGTTGCGTTTAGCAAGATTGACGCGACTCGTCACGCTGGAATCAGCGCTGGGGATAATGCACGCTACACCGGCGTAGGTAGAAGGCCGATCGTTGCGCCTTACCGGCCCGAGATCACTAGCGACATTGTCCCGGAGCTTGGCAAGTTCGCACAAGCACCCTACTATTCGGCTCGAGCGGCTTCCAATTGCCACACTATCCATTTACACGTCATGCTTGACTCGACGCAACGCCACCAACTCCTTGAGCAACACTTCGGCTTTCGGGAATTTCTCGAAGGCCAGGAGCACGTCATCGAGACCATCCTCGATGGCCAGGACACGCTCGTCATCATGCCGACCGGCGGCGGCAAATCACTCTGCTATCAGTACCCCGCCCTCGCCCTCGAAGGCATTACCGTCGTCGTCTCGCCGCTCATCGCCTTGATGAAAGATCAGGTCGATGCCCTCACCGATAAGAAGATCCCGGCCACGTTCATCAACTCCTCGCTCAGTCAATCCGAGATCGATGCCCGCACCGCCGGCATGCAACGCGGCGATTACCGGCTCGTCTACATCGCGCCAGAACGCTTCAAGAGCGACCGCTTCATCCGCGCCCTAGCGCCGTTGTCCATCGCGCTCTTTGCGGTGGACGAGGCGCATTGCATCTCACAATGGGGACATGACTTCCGGCCCGACTACATCCGCTTGAAATGGGCGCTCAAAGAACTCGGACAACCGCAGGTCATCGCCCTCACCGCCACCGCCACGCCTGAAGTCCGGGCCGACATCATCGAACAGCTCGCCCTCGGTAAGTTTGGCCGGCAAGAACCGCAAGTTTTCGTCACCGGCTTTGCCCGGCACAACCTCACGCTCGCCGTCGCCAACGTCAAAGGCAAAGCCGCGAAATTTCAGCACATCGTCGACATCGTCCGCCAATACAAGACCGGCATCATCTATTGCGCCACCCGCAAGAACGTCGAAAAAGTCGCCGCCGAGTTGCCCATTAAATGCATCGCCTACCACGGCGCGATGACGCCCGAGCAACGCAACAAAGCCCAAACCAAATTCATGAACGGCGATTGCGACGTGGCGGTCGCGACCAATGCCTTCGGCATGGGCATCGACCGGTCGGACTTGCGGTTCGTCATTCACTTCGACATCCCCGGCAGCGTCGAGGCATATTACCAGGAGGCCGGCCGCGCCGGTCGCGATGGCGAGCCGGCCCGCTGCGAGATCCTGTTTAACTATGCCGACGTTCGCACGCAGGAGTTTTTCATCGAAGGCGCCAACCCAACTCGCGAAATCATCGCCGCCTTGTACCAGACCTTAACCCGCCTCTGTCAACGCGGCCCGATCACCATGTCGATTGACGACATCGCCGAACAATTGCCGGGCGTCAAGAACGGCATGGCCGTCGGTAGCGCCTTGTTTCAACTCGAACGGGCCGGCTTCATCGCCCGCGATTATGAATCCGGCAATCGGACCTACACGACCGGCCTCGTCGAACCAGTCAAAGCCTTCTCCGAATTGGAGATTGATTTTGAGCGCCTCGAAAGCAAACGCCAGCGCGACCTCGGCAAGCTCCACAAGATCATCGCCTACGCCGATCACCACGGCTGCCGGCACAACTTCATCCTCGATTACTTCGGCGACACTGAGGCCAGTCCGCATTGCACCGTCTGCGACAACTGCGTCACCCAGACCGGCAAGACCGCCCCGCGCTTACCGACCGACGCCGAAACCGTCAGCATTCAAAAGACATTGAGTTGCGTCGCGCGCGTCAACGGCCGGTTTGGCCGCGCCCGCATTGCCCAGACACTGACCGGGTCACGCTCGAAAGAAGTCGTCGATGCCCGTCTCGATCAACTCTCGACTTATGGACTTTTGGCCGAGCAAGGCTCCGATTACGTGTGGTCGTTGCTCGACTCGTTGATCCGTGCCGGCTGCATTGCGGTTGGTGGCGACCGTTTCCCCACCCTCTCGATCACGGACCTCGGCCGAGAAGTGATGCTGAAACAGAAAACAATCCCCCTAACAATGCCGGCAGCGAATGTGGGAGCGGCCTCAGCGCCGCGACCGGCTCGCAAGAAAGCGGCTGGGACAGCCGCCACTCCACCAGCGGACTACAACAACAACGTCTTCGAAGCGTTGAAAAAATGGCGACGCGAAACTTCCACGCGAATGGGCATACCGGCGTACGTCGTCTTCCCGGACAAGACGCTGCAAGAGCTAGCGCGACTCCTGCCGGAGTCGCCCGCCGATCTGTTAAACGTGCGCGGCATCGGCCCCGCCAAAGCCCAACGCTTCGGCGAAGAAGCGCTCGCCGTCATTGCCGAAGCCCAATCTTCGTAACCTTTCTGACCGGCAATCCGTCTGTGTGGTTAATATGAAACTTCTCCTCAGCTTCCTGATAGCAGTCACCGTCCACGCCGGCGAGCCACTCGATTTCACCGTGACCGATGCCGCCCGGCAGCGCGAGATTCCCGTGCGCGTCTTCCTCCCGGCGGACAAAAAGCCGGCCCCGGTCATTCTCTTCAGCCACGGCCTCGGCGGCTCGCGTAACGGCAGCGCGTTCCTCGGCCAACACTGGTCCGCGCACGGTTACGTCGTCGTCTATCTCCAACATCCCGGCAGTGATACTGGCGTCTGGCAGGGGCAGCCGCCGGAGAAACGCCTGGCCGCCATGCAAAACGCCGCCAGCGCCCAGAACTTTCTCCTCCGTGTCAAAGATGTTTCCGCTGTCCTCGACAAACTGCCCGCTGTTCCCGCCCTCGCCGGTCGCCTCGACATGAATCGAGTCGGTATGTCCGGCCACTCATTCGGTGCGGTCACCACCCAAGCCGTCAGCGGCCAACATTTTCCCGTGGGCGAATTCACTGACCCGCGCATCAAAGCCGCCATCGCATTCAGTCCCAGCACCCCTGTCGCCGGCAATGCCCAAACCGCTTTCGGGAGTGTAAAGATTCCGTGGCTGCTCATGACCGGCACGAAGGACACTGCGCCGATCGGTCATGCCACCGTGGCATCGCGTCGGACGGTCTTTCCGGCGCTGCCGGCGGGCAGCAAGTATGAGCTCGTTCTCGACCGAGCTGAACATTCCGCGTTTACCGACCGACCACTCCCGGGCGATGTCGAACCGCGCAACCCGAATCATCACAAGGCGATCCTCGCCATCAGCACGGCATTCTGGGACGCGTATCTCACCGGCAATGCGGAAGCCAAAGCCTGGCTCGACGGCCCCGGCCCGCGCGGTGTTATGGAGACGAAAGACGAGTGGCAGCGGAAGTGAGTTAGTGCGTGTTATAAATAGTTGTAGCGGCGGCTCTGTGAGCCGCCGATTCCCGCTGAGAAACAAACAATTCGGCGCTTCACAGAAGCGCCGCTACACCAAGTCCCTTACAGCTTCACCCACTTGCGGGTCTTGGCGGATTTCTCGACGGCTTCCAACACGATCTGATTCGCCAGCCCGTCGGCTAACGTCGGCTGGACGCTGCGCTTGTCCACGACGGCGTTGATGAAGTCGGCAATCGTATGCACGAAGGTGTGTTCGTAGCCGATGATGTGGCCGGGTGGCCACCAATGGTTCGCATACGCATGCACGCCTTCGGTCACGAGGATATCGCGGAAACCACGCCGGTCGGCAGGGTCGGCTTCGTTGTAATACTTGAGGCGGTTCATGTCTTCGAAGTCGAAATAGAGACTGCCTTTGCTTCCGTTGATTTCGACTTGGATACCGTTCTTGCGACCGAGAGCGAACCGGGTCGCTTCGAGATTGGCCAGCGCGCCGTTCTTGAACCGGCCAATGAACATCGCCGTGTCGTCAACCGTAACCTTGCCCATTTTCTTCGAGCCAGTCGCACTGAGGCCGCCTTGCTCCGTCGGCAAAGGGCGTTCTTTGATGAACGTTTCCATCTGGCCGCAGACTTCAGAAAATTCGCCAACGAGATACCGGGCGATGTCGATGATGTGGGCGTTGATGTCGCCGTGCGTGCCGCTGCCGGCCACTTTGCTCTGCAACCGCCAGACAAGCGGGAAATTTGGATCCACAATCCAGTCCTGCGCGTACCGGGCCCGGTAATGAAAGATCGTCCCGATGTCGCCGGCCTCAATCATCTTCTTAGCCTGCACCAGCGCAGGAATGCGCCGGTAATTGTGGCAGATCATGTTGACCACGCCGGCTTTCTTGACGGCCTCGACCATCTGTTTGCCTTGCTTCACATCCATCGCGAGCGGTTTTTCGCAGAGGATGGCCTTGCCGGCTTTGGCGGCGGCGATGGCGATCTCGGCGTGCGTGTCGTTGGGCGTGTTGATGTCGACGATATCAATCGTCGGATCGTTGACGACATCGCGCCAGTCGGTGACGAATTGATCCCAGCCCCAGCGGAACGCGGCTTGGGAGACGCCGGCTTTGTCGCGGCCACAGATCATTTTCATGACCGGGCGCGCTTTGAGATCAAAAAATTTATCCGCCTTGAGCCAGGCGTTCGAGTGCGCCTTGCCCATGAATTTGTACCCGATCATTCCAACATTCAGTGTCTTGCTCATTGTCGTCCTCCGATGGTGAAGTCAGTTAAGATTTGCGCGCCAAACATTGTACACCGCCCGTCAACCCCACCGCGGTTAGGAACGCCGCTCGCGAATCGCGGCAAGAATGTCGGCTATCACTTCCGCCTTCGGTTTTGTACCGACCATGCCTTTGCCGTGGAGCCGGATGCTGACCGCGCCGGCTTCCATGTCGCGACCGCCGATGACGAGCATCGTGTGGACTTTGGCTTTCTCGGCTTCGGCGATCTTCGCCTTCATGGGGTCGTTGCTGTAATCACCTTCCGCGCGAACTTGCTGGGCACGGAGTTGATTGACCACGTCCTTGGCGTAATTCAACAGCGGCTCTTCCGAGCCGAGCGTGATGACTCGCACCTGCTCCGGCGCGAGCCAGAGCGGGAAATTGCCGGCGTAATGTTCGATGAGGAAACCGATGAAACGTTCGTGCGTGCCGAGCGGCGCGCGGTGAATGCAGAGCGGGGTCTTCTCGGTGTTGTCGCGATCCTTGTACACGAGGCCGAAACGCTTCGGGACGGCGAAGTCCACCTGATTCGTCGCGATGGTGAACTCGCGGCCGATGGCGCTCCAAACTTGCACGTCGATCTTCGGGCCGTAGAACGCGGCTTCGTTGGCGACCTCGACGAAGTTGATTTTCGAGTCGATCAAGACTTGTCGGACCATGTCCTCGGTCTGCTTCCACAATGCCGGCTCGTCCACGTACTTCTTGCCGAGCCCTTCCGGCGCGCTGGTGCTGAAACGCATCTGATATTTCTCGAAGCCAAAAATCTTGAAATACTTCAGGTACATCTCGTTGACCGCATTGAACTCGGCGGCGAATTGCTCGGGCGTGCAGTAGATGTGCGCGTCGTTCATGTTGAGCGAACGCACGCGCATCAAGCCGAAGAGTTCGCCCGACTGCTCGTACCGGTAACAAGTGCCGTACTCCGCCAACCGCAGTGGCAAATCCCGGTAACTATGCGGCTCGGCTGCGAAGACCCGGTGATGGTGTGGGCAGTTCATCGCTTTGAGGTAATACTTATCTGAGCCGCTCTCTTTTTCTTTCAGGACTTCTTCGTAAACGTCCGAGCTACTGCGCTCTGCTTGAACGGCGGCAAGCAATTCCTCAATCTCATTGTCTTGAATCTGATCGAGTGTTTTTGCCGAGAACTTTTCGGAGAGTTTCGCTGCATTTTCCTTCGCTTGCTTTGCATGGTTAAGACGACGATCATACTCCTCTTTGGAATGTCCCTCCAACGGCAGTTCCATTGGTGGGAACATGCTCTCGGCGTAGTACGGCAAGTGACCGGAAGTTGTGTACATCTTCTCTCGTCCAAGATGCGGAGTCTTCACACGGACGTAGCCGGCGGCGAACTCGGTTTCTTTCGCGAGCTTTTCCAGTTCCTCGACGATCACCGTGCCTTTCGGCAACCAGAGCGGCAGGCCGGGGCCGACGTATTCGGTGTCCATCACGTACAAGCCCATCTCCGCGCCGAGCTTGCGGTGGTCGCGTTTCTTGGCCTCTCCCAACATCGTGAAGTAGGCTTCCATCTCGGTCTTGTTCTTGAACGCCGTGCCGTAGATGCGCTGGAGCTGCGGGTTTTTCTCGTCGCCCTTGTAGTACGCGCTGGCGACGTGGGTGAGCTTGAACGCGCTGACGTTGCCGGTGCGCATCACGTGTGGCCCGGCGCAGAGGTCGACGAACTCGCCGTTCTTGAAATAGGTAATCGGCTCGTCGGCCGGGATGCCTTGGATGATGTCGAGCTTGAACTTGCTCGGAACGCCCCGCGGAGCGAGCGCCGCGAGCCGGCCCGCCTGCGCATCCGCCAACGCCTGATCGCGCGTGACGGTAACCTTCTCGAAGACCTGATTCTCCTTGGAGATCTTTTTCATCTCGGCCTCGATGGCCGGGAAGTCTTCCGGTGAGATGCGGTGCTGGAGATCAACGTCGTAGTAAAACCCGTCCTCGACCGGCGGTCCCGCGGCGAATTGCGCGTCAGGCCAAAGCTTGGCGATGGCCGTGGCCATGACGTGAGCCGCCGAATGCCGGAGCCGTTCGAGGTCGGTCATCTGCCCGCGTTGATCGAGAGTTTTACGTTCCATAAAAGCCGTAGTTTGATACGGCGCACGCCAGTCAAAGTCAATGCTCGCGGAGACGCAGACGTGGTGTAGCCGCGCTTCTGTGAAGCGCGAAGCCGTTGGCAGCTTCAGGGAGTCAGCGGCTCACAGAGCCGCTGTACACCGGCGCGGCCGCTACACCGACTGCAACTCGCGCGACTCTTCGTCGCTGGTCGCGCCCAGCGATTCGTCGGTCATGCTGAGGGCTTCATCGATCAACCGGCGCTGCTCGCGCACCCAGTCGGCAAAGTGTTTCTCAAACCATTCATCGGCAGCCCGGGTCCAACCGATGTCGGCGCCGAGGCGTTGGCTTTCAAACCACTTGTATTTGGTGATCTCCTCGGTTTGCGAGGCTTGTAATTCAGCAATCGGCACAGAAATTTCGTAATCGTGATTCACGGACGACCCCCTCCTTGGTGGGGCAGCGCCATAGTATCTGAAATCGTCAGGAACGCAACCGGACTTACGTAACAATCTGGTGACGGATTGGAAGTGGCGGGATGAATTAGCGGTGGGGAGATTATTTACTTCGCGAATGCCGGCAATATGCTAACTTCCGCCGCCATGTTGGAAGAGCTTTATCAGGAAATCATTCTCGATCACTACCGGCGACCTCGGAATCGCGGCAAGGTCGTACCGGCGGATTTGTCCTATAAGGACAGCAATCCATTGTGCGGCGACGAAATCGAAGTCACCGCTAAAATTGTGGACGGGAAAATCGTGGAATTGAAGTTCGATGGGCACGGGTGCTCGATCTGCCTCGCGTCGTCGTCGATCATGACCGGGAGGCTGATCGGCAAGACGTTGACCGAGGCGATGAATTACATCGAGAGCTTTCAGAAAATGATGCGCGGCGATGTGCCGTTTGGCGGCAAGGAATTGGGCGACTTGAAAGCGCTGGAAGGCGTCTTGAAGTTTCCGGTCCGGGTGAAATGTGCGACGCTCGCCTGGCATACCGCCCACCGCGGCATTACCGCGCAGGTGGAAACGAAACCGGCGTGAAACACCACTTCGAAAAACATTTCACGCTGGAGGAAGCGCGGGCGATGTTGCCCCAGTTGCGCCGACTCTTCAAAGAACTCCACACACGGCGCGACCGCGCCCACAAGGCGGACGAAAAACTCGGCCTCACGCTCACGAAATCCGGCGGTGATCTCGGCGGCAGTCTCGTAACGTCGATGCTGACGGATCTAGTGACGCTGAATGCCGAGGCCCGTCAGTTGCAGGAGCGCGGCGTGGTCATCAAAGATTTTGATCGCGGCTTAGTGGATTTCCCCAGCCTCCGCGAGAACCGTGAAGTTTTCCTATGCTGGGAACTCGAGGAGGACGACATCGAGTTCTTCCACGACATTGAAGCCGGCTACGCGGGTCGGGAAAGATTGTAACCGCCGCTTCCCGGACACGCCCATAAAGGGCGCGGCTACTGAATCGGCTTCTGGCCGTTCTCGATGCTGAAAGTTGCCGGCTTCCAATCGCCGTTCACATCGCGCCGGTACGTCTGGCGATCGATCACTTTGTTGCCGTCAGCTTGTTGGATTTCACGCTCGATAATCTTGGTTTGGGGCCGGAGCGAATCACCGATGCCGGCACTGCTTGTTTGACGGTCGTATTGCGGCCGGCCGGATTCGATGATTTCACGTTGAATCGAACCGTCCGCGGCTTTGGTTTCGATCGTGCGAACTTGGGCTTCCGCCCGCCAACCGTTGCCGGCTGGTTTCTGAATCGTGGTTTCGGTGGTGGATTGATTGCCGTCCGTCCGGGTGATCGAAGTCTCGCGCGCGGTGATGGCCAGCCGGCCATTGCCGTGGTCAACACTTTGTATCGTCCGGTCCGTGCGCGTCTCGGTGTCGCTGATTTTCGTGGTGCGATCAACGACCTGGCTGTCAAGCCGGGCCACACCGTTAACATCCACCCGGCGCTCGGTCGTGGTCGTCGTCGTCACGCCGTCCACAGCGGGCGTGGTCACCGCTATCGCTTGCGTATCGAGCACGAGCTTACCATCGGCATTCGGTCGCAAAGTACTGACGTTAACTTGTGCGCTACCGTCCGGCAGCGTCGTCTTGTCCGTGACGCTGCTGGTGGTGACGAATGATTGCCCCTGCTTGTCGGTCGCGACGGTTTGAACCGTCTGAGCCCGCACTGAAACGATCCCGGCGCAAAACATAAACAATGCGATTATTTTCATATTGAGTCCTTGGTGCCGCGTAAGTATCCGCGCCTTTCGATATTGCGCAAGTGCCAAAATGAAACGGAATCGGCCCGGCAAATTTAGTCAGTTGCGCCCGCGGTCAACCCCGTGCTAGTGTCGCCGCAGTCGGGACGTGGCGCAGCCTGGTAGCGCACTTGCATGGGGTGCAAGGGGTCGCGAGTTCGAATCTC
>JBAXYB010000002.1:0-85494 GCA_037127585.1 Verrucomicrobiota bacterium | reverse complement strand
TGCTGCGCCGTCAGTCGAGCCGCATACCAATCGCTCGCCAACAAGCTCTCCCGCGTGAACATCGCCCGCACTTCGGGATGATTGAGATCGCGCCCGTCGAATTGATCGTCACGCATGATGTGCAAGAGCGCGCGCAGCGGCGGACACGCGTCGGCAATACTGCCGTCGTCGAAGTACGCCTGCGCGACGCGGCGTTGCGTGGCGATGATGTTCTCCATTCCGTCCACAAATATATCGAGGTCTTGCGTTTCGGGGCGCAGCATCTTCGGCGTGAACACAGAATGCGGATGATGGAAGACACGTCCGAAAAACGCGTGGACAAATTTCATCGTGATCCGCCAGCCGAGCCGGCTCGCCAACACCGGCTGGGCAGAACTATCGAAATCCCGGCAGCGTTCGAGATAACCATTCGCGATCAGAAACTGCGGGTCGCGTTCGGCCACGGTCATGCGACTCCACACTTCCGGCGCCAGCAAGCTGATGTCGTGATCGACGCGGAAGTGCGGGCCGACGTAGCCGGCCGCGGTCACAAACACCGCGTCGCCGGTCAGCAGCAATGAGACGAGCGCGTTGTTCAAATCGATGATCGGCGGCAACGCGTTGAACGGCCCTTTCGTCAACGCGCCTTCCGATCCCGCGCCCGTCGTGGACGGCGACTTGCCGGTCATGCTGCAGATGAACTCCATGAACAGCTCTGGCAACTCCATGTAGTGAATCGGATTGTAAACCGCGAGCGACCGGACATTGCCCTCCGGGGGATTGTTCCGGCGGCCCGGCAACACGGCATTCACCGGCGTGTGCAACGGTTCGCCGACCGGGCAGCGTCGCCAGAGACGCGTACTCATCTCGGCCAGATAGCAATCGCGTTCGCGCAGTAAATCGGGACGCGTCTGGAGATACCGGGGATTCTTCGACGGCTTACCGGCAACGAGCCGGGGGTGCGCGGACGAGACGACAAACGCCGGCGCCGCGCCATCAACAAATTCGCGGAGCAGCGCTTGCATCGGCTCGGTGTATTTGTCGAAACCGATGGAGTCCTCGACCAACTCGCCGGCTTGGGCGCGCGAGAGCGGTTCGTAGTTCGAGAAGAAATTACCGGCGTGCGAGAAATCGGATTCGGTTTGCTTGTCGTACCCGCGATGAATCGCGTCGTCGGGCCGCTGAAAGAGCCGGTACTCGCAGTTCTTGACGAACTTTACCGACGCTTGCCGGTAATCGGAATTTAGTTTCGCCAACCGCTCCGCCGGTACGACGACCGACGCGGTGATGTCGTCTTCGACCTGCATTTTGTGCGCGGGGAAAAAATCTTTGCGCAAGCCAAACGTCCGCCACGAGCCGTCCGGTTCGTAACCGACCCGCAGGTAATTAGTCACGAGCCGGCGATTCTGGAATTTCAGTTCATTGCCGGGCGTGCCGTTGATCACGTCCACGCTGAAATGTTCCAGCCAGTCCTCGCCCATCTCCGGCCGGTAGTAGCGTTTCACCACGAAGACGAGTTCCTTCACGTACGGCGGAATGGACTCGAGCCAGTGGTTGAACTCATCCGAGTACTCGTCCGCCGGTGTGAGTAATTTAATCACCGAGCCGAGCGTCCGTTCCGCGCTCAAGATTGGCCGGCTCGTCGCTTTCACCTGCGACTGGTCGCGAAAGCGGTCCCGGTAATCCCGGCGGATGATCTTGCCGACAAAATCAAACTCGCGCTTGAAGTCCGCGATGAACACCGGCCCTTGAATGATCGCGTCAGTGATCGGCTTGGAGATTTCAGATTTGCCGCCGCCGGACACCGTGCAAGGTTTATGGCAAAGCGTCGGTTCCGGCGCCGTCCCGATCAACCGCCACGACCGGCCGCCCGGCGGTTTCTCCATGTGAACGCGATACCCGGACGGCCGCACATAAATTTTCCCCTGCAATAACCGCACTCCGCCGCCGTTCCACGTCACCGTCTGTTTCAACAAATCAAAATGCGCATCCTCCGGCACGTACAGAATTTCCGCGAACTGTTTATCCACCGCGTAACCGCCCGGCTGGAGCGTGAAACTCTCGCCGAAGATCGCGAGCACGTCCGTCCAATGATGCCGACGCCCCGCGACGCTGCGAACATATTCCTCTCCCAAATCGTACCGCGGATAGACCAGCGCGCCGCCGGCATGCTCTTCCTCACACAACCCGGCCAGATTCGCGGCGTAACTAATCTGCGTCTTCACCTCTTTCTTGCAATACCCAAAATAATTATCCGCGATCACCGTCACGATCACACCGCGCGCATCCCGGCACGTCACCTTGAACGCGCCCCCGTCGTTGTACAACTCGTCCACCGACTTCCAACACATCCCGTCATGCCGCTGGCGTTCCGTCGCTGCGTCCCACGGCGGCAAGCCGACATCCTTCTTCGTCACCTTCGTCAAATGCGGCGCAAGAATCACGCACCCGGTATGCCCCGACCAATGTTCCACGTCCAACGCCGCGTCATGCTCCGGCAGGAACGGATCGCCGGCATTTCCAAAAATACTCTCCACGAAATCGAGGTTGCTCACCAGACAGCCCGGCACGAAGAACCGAATCTCCAGCGACTTCTCCGCCGTAAACCCCGGTACCGCTGGGCAAACCACCGGCCGCAACAGTAACGACACAACACATTCCGCCGCCGCATTGAACGGCAACCGGAGCGTCTCCGCCGGCGGCGTCAATGCCCGGCGCAACAATTCCCCAAACACCGGCAACGGCACGCCCCGCTTATCATCCGGAATCGGCAACCCGCCTTCGGCCACGTGGAAAATCCCCTGCGTCGTGCGCCGGTCACTCTTCGGATTGTGCAACACGCCCTGCTTCACCCGGTACGACGCGGTCAACTCGGATTTGTACTCATCGCGATCAATCGGCAACGAGAGCGTCCGCGCCAGCCCATGCCGGTCGAGCACGAACGTCTGTCCAGGTAACTTCGCCGGCAACTTGAGCGCGTTGAGATAATCCTGAATGCGTTGATCGGCCGGACACAGGTGATCGGCCAGGAGCCGGTTGGTCTCCTGTTGCCGCGACAAGAGCGGCCCGGCCAACTCGTCCAACTCGCCCGCTGTGGGCAACCCAAGCAATGCCAACTTTAGATTGATATACCGCAGCGTCTGCGGCTCTGAAAAATCGCTCCGACCTAGTCCGATGTTTTCCTTCAAATTCATATCGCCCCATCCAACTCCAACCGCAATGCCGCCAGTGATTGATTGATGTCGTGAATAAAAACTGCCAGCGAACAACCCAGACTGCACACGCACAGAATGAACAACCCGCCAATCACCGTCGTGCAATCCACCTGCAGCAGCGCCGTAATAAACAGCATCACGATCAAGACCGCCGCCAACAGCGCGCTGCCGGCCGCCAATGCAATCGCCAACCGAATCAGCTTGGCGCGCCGCCACAGAATCCGTAATTGCGCCTCGATTTTTGGACGGGCCGCTGCCGGCTGCGCCGGTAACTCGCGCGCCAAGATCCGCGCGCGATCAATCGCTCGGCCCAGGCGATTCGTCATCGTCAACAGCAACAAGCCCGTGCCGGAGATCAAAATCACCGGCCCAATGGCTGTCTGCAGCACCGGCACAATTTCGGAAAGAGATGTAGTTTGCATAATTAAAATTTCGAACTACTTCTCATCAATCCCGCCATCGCGCAACCGGAAAACCAATGCTATAGTCGGTTCACATTTTGAAAAGCGACACCCTGTTCGCGGCCGCACTGGGATCGCCGTTGATACCCCCCATTCAACGACGTCTCGAGGCAGGGGATTTTTTGTCTCTAAATTCCCTGGCCGACGCCGGCAAACCCTTCGCCGTCGCCCTGCTCGCCCAGATTTCGAACCGCCCGATCCTCATCGTCACCAACGGCCTCAAAGCACAGGAACTATTCTTCAACGACCTCCAAACCTTCCAGCCCGACGCGCAATTCTTCCCGGCCTGGGAAACCTTGCCGCACGAAGACAAACTCCCCCACGCCGCCACGATCGCCGACCGGCTGAAGGCACTCGCGAAACTCGACGCGCCGGTCACGGTCGCTTCCGTTCAGGCGCTGATGCAAAAGACATTCTCACACGCGTCGCTCAACGCATTGCGATTTGCGATCTCACTTGGACAGAAGCTCGATCTTCAAGATTTCTCTGACCGCCTTGTTGAACTTGGTTATCACCCGGAGTTTCAAGTCAACGAACGCGGCGACATGGCGGTGCGTGGCGGCATTGTGGACTTCTTTCCACTCGACCGAGACTTACCGGTGCGCGTGGAGCTGGCCGGGGACGAAGTCGAATCCATCCGCAGCTTCGACCCGGTATCCCAGCAATCCCGGGATAAACTCGAGTTGCTGAACATCTCACCGGCCGGCGAACTTGGCTTGCTGAAGAAGTCGACCGAAATGCCCACGCCGCTCGTTGATCTATTGCCGAAGAATGCGTTGCTCATGCTCAACGAACCGGATGATCTCCTGCTGGCCGCCGATCAATATGCGCGCCAGATACCGGCGGACGACCGGTTCTTTGCACCGTGGCAACATACGCTGGCGGCCGGGTTGACGACGGTGCACCTGACCGAGAAGATTGCTTTGGGAAGCATGGTGGCACAGGCGTCCCTGCCTGTGGTTGTTCAAATGACACAGGCAGGGACGCCTGTGCCACCAGAAGACTCTGGAGCCTACATCAATCTCCGGTTGGCCTCGCTCGATGCGTTCCGGCCACTCGACACGCGCGCGCCCGACCCGCAAATCGCCGAGGGAATGCGCCACGCGTTCTTTGGGCAGATGGAACGCTGGCTGGAAGAAGGTTACCGGCTGCATGTGTTGTGCAGTACGGACGGGGAACGGCAGCGGTTTGAGGAGTTGTGGAGTGAAGGCCGTGAACCGCTGCCGGCAACGATTGGGTACTTGAGCCGCGGCTTCTTGTGGCCGGAAGCGAAGTTGGCGGTGATTACGGATTCAGAAATCTTCGGCCGCTACAAACCGGCCCGACCGCGTCAGAAACTACACGCCGCTTCGGTGGCGGTCGCAGATTGGACGGAACTCGAACCGGGCGATTACGTCGTCCACATTCAGCACGGCATTGGAAAGTATTTAGGGCTGAAGACGCTGGAGGTGAGCGGAGCGCGGACGGAGGCGTTGGCCATCGAGTATGCTAACGAGGCGCGGTTGTACGTGCCGGTCGATCAGGCGCATCTCGTGAGCAAATACATCGGCGCCGGTAAGCGTGCGCCGAAGTTGCACGAAATCGGCGGGACGTTGTGGCAACGGCAGAAGTCTTCGGCCGAAAACGCGATCATGGATCTCGCGAGCGAACTGCTGGAGATCCACGCGGCGCGCGCGACATTGGAGGGGCATGCATTCCAGCCGGACACGTCGTGGCAACGGGAGTTCGAGGCGGCGTTTCCGTATGACGAGACGCCGGATCAGCTCACGTCCATCGAGGAGATGAAAGCCGATATGGAAGCGAAGAAGCCGATGGACCGGTTGGTCTGCGGCGATGTCGGCTACGGGAAGACGGAAGTGGCGATTCGGGCGGCGTTCAAGGCGGTAATGGACGGGATGCAGGTCGCGGTGTTGTGTCCGACGACGGTTCTTGCCGAGCAACATTGGAATACGTTTCGCGAACGGATGGCCGGCTACCCGATCACGGTGGAAATGTTGTCGCGATTCCGCACGCCGGGCGAGTCGCGGAAAGTCGTGAAGCTGTTGGCGGAAGGCGGCGTGGATATCGTGATCGGCACACACCGGTTACTGTCGGCAGATATTCATTTCAAAAATCTCGGGCTGGTGGTCATTGACGAAGAGCAACGCTTCGGCGTGTTGCACAAGGAGAAGTTCAAGCTCTTGAGAAAACTCGTGGACGTGATGACGCTCAGCGCCACGCCGATTCCGCGGACGCTCTACATGGCGCTCACCGGCGCGCGTGACATGAGCACCATCGACACCCCGCCCGTCGATCGCTTGCCAGTCGAGACCATCATCGCGCCGTACGACGAGCGTCTCATCAAGCAAGCCATCCAGCGCGAGATCAACCGCGGCGGCCAGGTTTACTTTCTCCACAACCGCGTCAAGACCATCGACGCCGTGGCCGACCGGCTGCGGACGTTGATGGACGAAGTAGCGCGGGCGTCCCGCCCGTCTTCGGAAGCAGAACGGAACGGGCGGGACGCCCGCGCTACTATTCAGATCGACGTCGGCCACGGGCAAATGAGCGACGACGAACTCGAGACCGTCATGCACCGTTTCGTCAAAGGCCACACCGACGTGCTCGTCTGCACCACGATCATCGAGAGCGGCCTCGACATCCCCAACGCCAACACCATCATCATCGACCGCGCCGACCGGTTCGGCCTCGCCGACCTCTACCAACTCCGCGGCCGCGTCGGCCGGTACAAACACCAAGCCTACGCGTACATTCTCATCCCGCGCCACATGCAACTCATCCAGACCGCCCGCAAACGCATCAGCGCCATCAAACAATACAGTTCGCTTGGCAGCGGTTTCAAAATCGCGATGCGCGACCTCGAAATCCGCGGCGCCGGCAACATCCTTGGCGCAGAACAAAGCGGCCACATCACCGCCATCGGCTTCGACCTCTACTGTCAACTCCTCAAAGAAAGCGTCGGCCGCCTCAAAGGCGAAAAACCCAAACGCCTCGCGCAAGTCACGATGAAGTTAGATTTCATGACCGACGAAGCCGGCGAAACCTTCGCCCGCATCCCAACCAGTTACATCAAAGACAACCGCCTCCGCATCCAGGCTTATCGGAAAATTGCCGGCGTCGTAGAGTTACCGGAGGTAGAAGCATTGCGTCACGAATTCCGCGACCGGTACGGCAAGTTACCGCGCGAAGTCCGGTTACTCCTCCAATGCGCCGAAACCAAAGTCCTCGCCGCCCAAGCCCACGTCGATGTCGTCGAAACGAATGAAGACAAAATCCAACTCAGCCAACGCGGAGTCCTCTTCCAAATCGCCGGCAAGTTCCCGCGCTTCACGAAAGAGCGACCGGAAGACAAGCTGACAGAATTGAAGAAGCTGCTAGAATCACTGACGGAGGGAGAATCACGATGATTCGTTTACTTGGCTTTTGGGTGCTCGCACTGCTCTTGGCAGGGTGTTCGTCAACGTCACCGTCGAATACCGGTATTAAGTACAAGACCGCAACTCCAGAAGTGAATGAGCAAGCTCGAAACGCGATTACTCAATGTTTTGGATCGAATGTATCTTGGGACAAATGCGATTCGTTGCTAACCACCGCGGTCACCATAGGGCCCGGGCTTTGGAATGACATTAAAGATCATCCTGCCTTGAAAGGTATTACGTTTGGCGTTGGACACTTCAACATTCCCATCGGTCAGCCGTCACGGCGCATGCTGTCGATGGAGGGGCGCATCGTTCAGAATGAAACTGAAGCGCGCGCATTCTTAACCGCTATCTCGGCGACTTTCCAATTTGCAGAGAAACCGGTTGTACGAAATCTCACGGAAGAGGAAAAACGCATATACTGGGCAATGATCCCGTTTCCCATCGAAGAGCCCGTCTTTGTGATCGACGGCGGACAATACGCACTCCTTGTAGATATCAGTATGAAGGAAGGCGTACCGCACATCTTTTGGATGGACGATTTCGTGGGGCTGAAGTCTGCGCCTCAACGCGAGCAAACGGTTGATCAGATGCTCAAAGAATTATCAAAATGAAACAAACACCAAAGAAATTCAAACGCCAGATCACGATGACGGCGCAGGCGTCGTACTTGTTGTACTTGCCGCCGGAGTACGCGAGCGACCGGAAGAAACGCTGGCCGGTGCTGCTGTTCCTCCATGGCGCGGGGGAGCGTGGCAACAATCTCGAATTGGTCAAGAGCCACGGGCCGGCGAAGCTGATCAAGCAAGGTCAGGAGTTTCCTTTCATCGTCGTGTCGCCGCAGTGTCCGACCGGCGAATGGTGGCGCGCGGAAGTGTTGGCAGCATTGCTCGACGAGATCGAGAGCCGGTATCGCGTGGACAAGCGGCGTATTTATGTGACCGGGTTAAGCATGGGCGGGTATGGGACTTGGGCGCTGGCATTGACGTATCCGCACCGGTTCGCGGCTATCGCGCCGATTTGCGGCGGCGGACATTGGTGGACGACCCCGCGCATCAAACATTTGCCGACTTGGGTGTTTCACGGGACGAAGGACAGCGTCGTACCGTTCAAGCGGTCGAAGGAAATGGTGGACGCGCTCCGGCAGGCAGGCGGCAATGTTCGTTTCACGCGTTACCCCGGCGTCGATCACGATTCGTGGACGGCGACGTACGCGAATCCGAAATTATACGAGTGGTTCTTGCAGCACCAGTGCCGGTAGGGACGGCGCGACCGCCCTACCAATGGCGGCGAGATACGTCTGGCGTTTCACTGCGCGTGTGTTAGCGTCGCACCATTCCCCGGGAGTCCACATGTTGAGAAAATTCTTTGTTATCGGTCTGTTGCTGGTGTTGGCGCAAACGGTGCCGGCGCAATCGAATGATACGTTCACCGTCGGTTCGTATAATGTCGAGAATTGGAATTCCATCGAGCGGAACAAGAAACTCAATCAACCCAAGCCGCTGGCGGAACGCGAGGCGGTGGTCGCCGTCATTACAGCCGTGCATCCCGACGTGCTCGGCATCCAAGAGATGGGCAACACCAATGATTTGGCCGAGTTGCTCACAATGCTCGCGGCCAAGGGTCTCCACTATCCGCACTGGGAACACGTCCAAGCCCACGATCAAGACCGGCACGTCTGCCTCCTCTCGCGCTTTCCCATCGTGCAGCGCAACTCGCGCGTCGATTACACCTACTCCATCGGCGAGAAATCATACTCGATTGGCCGCGGCATCCTCGATGTCGTCATTCAAGTCAACGACCATTATTCCTTCCGCGCCGTCGTCGTGCATTTGAAATCGAAGCGGACGACGGAGGACGGCGACCAGGCGGTGATGCGGTTGGAAGAAGCGAAATTACTCCGCGCGCATCTCGGCAAAGCCCTCACGCAAGACCCGCAACTCAATCTCATCGCACTGGGCGATTTCAACGACTCGCTGGACACAACCACTCTGAAAACGATCATCGGTGACGCGCCGTTCAATTTTTTCCCGCTGCCCTGCAAGAGCGAAAAAGGTTACGAGAACACGCACTTCTGGGCGCGCCAAAAAGAGTGGAGCCGCATCGACTACCTCCTGACCAGCCCCGGCCTATCCCCTGAGTTCATTACCGGCAGCGCCAAACTCCACGAAAGCCCGGAAGCCGGTAAAGCCAGTGACCACCGCTTGATCTCCGCGAGTTTTTGCGAACACGAAGTCGCGGCTCCGGCAAAGCCGTAGTTACCGGCCGCTGTTCCAGTCAGCGGCGGGATTCTCGGCACCGGCCTTCTTGTCGAGTGGATCGTACTTCTCCGCCAGACCAAGTTCGAACGCCGTATTGTAAGGATTGTCGCTGAACTCCCGGTATTGCGCCTGACATTTGTAACAGATCGTCACGTTCGGCAGATATTTGTAGAGCATGGCGTCCGCCACCGTGAACACCGCCCAGACCAGCGTGCCCTCCACGAGCCGGTTGAACCACGCGCAAATCAAAAACAAAATCGCCCCAGCCACAAAAATCGAAACCCCAACCGTCCGGTTAAAATCTTTCTGCACATACACCTTCGGGCAATCGCAAATCACACAATGCTCGATAATGTTTTCTTTTCGCGTCCGTTCGGTGATGCGGAGTGGGATCGGTTTGTCGCAGAGCGGGCACGGCGCGACGTTTTCCGACAGATCGTCGAAGTTCAACTCGTGTTGGCAGTGCGGACAAAGAAACCAAATCTTCACGCGCGCACCCTAGCAAGCCCGCCCGCGCCTTGACAAGAACCACCCGCGCGGCGACTTTCCCCCCACGGTGCGGTTCATCTACTTCATACTCTTGTTCGCCTGCTGTGTTGGTGCTGCGCCCGAGCAGCGCGCCGACCGGATCATCGTCAAACCAAAACCCGGTCTGGCCGCCAAGATCGCGCAGGCGCATCAGAAATTTGGCGGCAGCGTTCACCGGCAATTCAACCGGCTCGGTGGCCTGCAAGTCATTAAACTCCCACGCGGCATGACCGTCGAGAAAGCACTCGCCCACTACCGGAAACTCGGCCTCTTCGAGTATGTCCAACCGGATTACGTCCGCCACATCGTCGCCACGCCGAACGATCCGTATTTCCCCGGCTCACTCTACGGCCTTGTCAAAATCGGCTGCACGAATGCGTGGGACGTTCGCACCAACGCCGACACCGTCATCGTCGCCGTCATTGATACCGGCGCCCGCCTCGACCACGAAGACCTCGTCTCGAATCTCTGGTCGAATCCGTGCGTCAGTTGTCCCGTCAACGGCGTCGTCTACACCAACGACTTCCACGGCATCAACACCATCACCGGCACCGGTGATCCCACCGACGATCACGGCCACGGCACCCATACCGCCGGCACCGTCGGCGCCGCCGGCAACAACAGCCTCGGCGTCTGCGGCGTCGCCTGGCGCGTCCAACTCATGCCGCTGAAATTCATCGCCGCCAACGGCAGCGGCAACGACTCCGACGCCGTCGAAGCCATCGAATACGCCATCGCCAAAGGCGCGCACATCATGAGCAACAGTTGGGGCGGCTACGGCGACAGCCCCGCCATCTACGACGCGATCCGGCACGCCCGCGACGCCGGCATCATCTTCGTCGCCGCTGCCGGCAACGACGGCACCGATATCGACAATAATATATTCATCCCGGCCGGGTTCGACCTCGACAACATCGTCTCCGTTGCGGCCACTGACTCCTCCGACAATCGAGCCGGCTTCTCGAACTACGGACGTGAAGGAGTTGACCTCGGCGCGCCCGGCGTGGGGATTCTTTCGACAACATTTGGCAGCACAAACTCATACGGCGGCAACAGCGGCACCTCGATGGCGTGTCCCCACGTGGCCGGCGCCTTCGCGTTGGTGAAAGCGGAATTCCCAACCGAGACGTACACCCAACTGATTCACCGCGTGTTCGGCACCGTCGATCCGCTCTCCTCATTGTCCAACATCACCGTGACCGGCGGACGCTTGAATGTTTTTAAAGCACTCACCCAAATCCCCAAGCCCCTCGCCGATTTCACACCAACCCAGCAAGGCGGCTACACCATCAACTTCAACAACCGCACCATTGGAACCGTCACCAACGTCGCGTGGGATTTTGGTGACGGCGGCCTGGCCAGCGCGTTCCACAGCTCACACACCTACTCCAACGCCGGCGCCTACGCCGTCACCCTGACCGTCGCCGGCCCCGGCGGCACACACGCCCGGTCGCACCCCGTCACCGTCGGCAACAACTACTACGTGCGCGCCACTGCGTATAATTGGATCAACCCCACCGGCATGACCCCGCTCGCACTGACGGATGACTCCAGCAGCAGCGCCCAGACACTGCCCTTCGCGTTTGTGTATTACGGCCAGACCAACACGACGCTCTACGTCGGCTCCAACGGCCTCCTCGGCTTCAACTCCGCGAACCTCAATACGCCCGCCCACACGGCGTTACCAAAACCCGGCACCCCCAACAATCTCCTCGCTCCGTACTGGGCCGACCTCGACCCCGGCGTCGCCGGCACCGTCTACGTCGGCACTACCGGCACCGCGCCCGACCGGGTCGAAGTCATCAGTTGGGTCGGCGTCCCGAACTTCAACGACAACACCACCCCCTTGACCTTCCAAGTCCTCCTCTACGAAACCAGCCACGACATCGTCTTTCAATACCTGGAAGTGCAACCAACCAACGCCTTGTACGGCGCGAGCCACGGCGCCACCGTCGGCATCGAAAACAGCACCGGCACCATCGGCCGCCAAATCAGCTACCAAGGCAGCACATTGCTCACCAACAACCAAGCCATCCGCTTCACCCTCCGCCCACCGGCGCCCCTGCTCACAGGGCCGGCATCCCCCGCGACCAATTTGACCATTCTGCTCACCGGCACCACCGAACCATTCGCCACCATTGCCGCTACCGGCACCAACACCGCCGACGCCACCGGCGCTTACTCCATCACAGTCACCGTCGCCACCAATTCACTCAACACATTCACCGCCCAGTCCACCGACACCGCCGGCAACAGCTCCGCGCTCTCCGTCCCCATCACCTACCGGCACCTCACCCCGACCGGCGACGCCGACGGCGACGGAACCACCAACCTCGACGAACTCACTGCCGGCACCGACCCGCTCGCGCCGGCATCCTATCCCCACATCCTCTCAGTCGTGCCGGTCACGATCTCCTCAGTGACCAACCGCACCTACCAACTCCAGGTCTGCGAAGATTTGCCGTCCGGCATCTGGACGAATGTCGGTGCTGCGGTCATCGGCGATGGCTCGATACTCACACTCCCGGATGCCGGCGATGTGCCCAAGCGTTTTTACCGCGTGAAGATTTCGCCCTAGCCCGCTACACTCCGCGGCCATGCGAACCGTCATCCAACGCGTCACCCGCGCCGCCGTGCGCGTCGACGGCCAAACCGTCGGCGAGATTAGGCGCGGCCTGCTCGTGTTGCTCGGCATCGGCAAGACGGATGAGCCGGCCACCAGCGATTGGATGATCGACAAGCTACTCAAGCTCCGCATCTTCCCCGACGAAGCCGGTAAGATGAATTTGTCGGTGACAGACATCGGCGGCAGCCTCTTGATCGTCTCGCAGTTCACGTTATACGGTGAGTTAGAAAAAGGCACGCGCCCGAGTTTCTCCGCCGCGATGCCGCCGGCGGAGGCCGAGAAGTTCTACCGGGATTTTATGACGAAACTGCGCGCCGCAACGAGTCTGCCGGTCGCCGAAGGCCGGTTCGCCGCGATGATGGGTTTGGAATTGGTGAACGACGGACCGGTCACGATTGTGTTGGAACGATGAGAAAACCTACTGAGCAACATCCCGAGCCGGTCATGACGTACGGCGCGCTCCCGAATCTCGCCAACGTCAGCGTCATTCTCGTTGAACCCGCCACCGCCGGCAACGTTGGCGCGACCGCGCGCGCGATGAAAACGATGGGGCTGGCGGACCTTGTCGTCGTCAATGGCGTCAAGTTCAAGGGCGTGGTGCAAGCCGCCATGATGGGCCACGGCGCCCATGACGTGCTCGATGCCGCGCGCGAGTTTCCGACGTGGGCAGAAGCCACCGCCGGCATCCATTGGCTGATCGGCACGACGCACCGGAAACGCCGCGCGCAATATCCACAGATGATTGCCGCGCGCGAAGCGGCCGTCAAGGTCGCGAGTCTCTCCGAGAAACACCGGGTCGGGCTCGTCTTTGGCCGCGAGGAAACCGGTCTGACTGACGAGGAACTCCGGAAGTGCCACGACATCGCGACCGTCCCCCAGAGCTCCGACCATCCGTCGTTAAATCTGTCGCAGGCCGTGATGATTTTCGCCTACGAGATTTTTCTGGCCAGCCTCGGCGACGTTCCCCGGCAACGCTACAATCTCGCGACCGTTCACGAAGTTGAGTCGATGTTGCAACACATGTCGACCTCGTTGGCGAAAGTCGGCTTCCGACCGCATCAAGGCAATTCCGACACGTTTCTGCGGGCGCTCCGTCGCGTCATCAGCCGCGCGCCGCTGGAGAAACGCGATGTGAATGTGCTCCACCGGATTTGCCAACAGATCGACTACTACACAAAAGCCCAGGAGCAGAAGTAGCCGCGCGCGGCTACTGGGTCGGCGTCACAGCGGCTTGGGCTTTGTCTCGCGCTTGCTTGAGACGGACGAGAATATCTCTCAGCATGGTGTTGTCGGGCTCGACTTTTGTGGCGGCATCGATTCGCGCAATGGCACCGTCGAGGTTGCCGGCTTTCTCACAGAGCGCGGCGCAGTTGTAGTAGGCGGTCATGTTTTTGGGGTCGAGTTCAATCGCCCGGTCATAGGCTTCGATGGCACGCGAAGTCTCACCGGCAGCGGAGAGAGCGACGGCAAGATTGAAGGCGAGGAGCGTGTTCTTGGGGTCGATGGCGAGGGCTTTCTCGATTGCGACGGCGGCAGCCTTGTTGAGACCGAGTTTGCTTTGGAGCACAGCCATGGTGAAGATTAGCTGGATGTTCTTCGGGTCGAGTTCGACGGCGCGCTGGTATTTTTCGACAGCGTCCTCTTCTTTGCCGGCGGCGATGAGGAGCGTTGCCCAGTTGATGAAGATGACCGGGTTCTTGGGGTTGATGTCGGCGGCTTTGGATAACTCGGTGATGGCCTCGTCGCGGCGGCCAAGGTTGGAGAACGCGGCAGCAAGGTTGAGGCGAACGAGTTGGTTGCTTGCGTCGAGATCGATGGCGCGGTGGAGCGGTTCGAGTGCGTCCTCGTAGCGTTTCAGGTTGATGAGCGTGTTGCCCCAGTTGACGAAGATCATCGCGTTGTTGGGGTCGAGACTTTCGGCGCGTTTCAATTCGTCAATCGCCGCATCGTACTGGCCGAGCCGGTCGAGGCAGTAACCGATATTGACCAAGGTGCCCACGTTGCCGGGATCGAAGGCAAGCGCGCGGCGGAATTGATCGACGGCGGCTTCGTACTTGCCAGCATTGACGAATTCGATGCCGCGGCCTTGGTACAAGCTCGCGCGGGCGGGGTCGCGCTGCCGGATTGGCGGGGCGCCTTTGCGCAAGACCGGATCGGTGTCGGGTCCGACCGACAGCACGGCCAATAAGGCGAGGTAGGCGAAGCTCATTTGCGCTGGTCAATCTACCAGACTCCCGCTACTTTGCCGAGTTGTAGGCGAGATGAATTTAAGTTTCGGTTATAACACCAACGGTTTTGCCCATCACAAGCTCGACGAGGCGTTGCAGATCATCGCCGACTGTGGTTATGCCGGCGTTGCGCTCACGCTGGACAATTATCACTGCAATCCATTTACGACCGAGCCTCCCGAACTCGCCCGGCTCGGCCAATTGCTTGAGAAACTGCAGCTGCGCTGCGTGATTGAGACCGGCGCGCGGTACTTGCTAAATCCCGCCAAAAAGCATTACCCGACTCTCGTGAGCGCGGAAGGTCGGCAAATCCGAATCGAGTTTTTACGCCGCGCCGTCGACATCGCGCATGAGTTGAAGGCGGAATGCGTCAGCTTCTGGTCGGGCACGCTGGAAGAGAACATCCCGGAGCATCAATCCTGGGACTGGCTCGTGACCGGCTGTGAACAGATTTCCGAACACGCCAAACGCCGCGGCGTGCAACTCGCCTTCGAGCCCGAACCCGGCATGCTCCTCGATGACATGGCGAAGTTTGAGGTACTGAAGAAACACATCACCAGCGCGCGCTTTGGCCTGACGCTTGATATCGGCCACGCGTTCTGCACCGAGACCGCGCCCTTCCGGCAAGTGTACGGCAAATTCTCCGGCCTGATTCGCAACATTCACATCGAAGACATCCGCGACCGAAAACACGAGCACCTCATGTTCGGCGAGGGCGAGCTCGACTTCCCGGCCATTCTTCGGGTGTTGTCCGAAAACAAATACAACGGTCTCATCAACGTCGAGTTGTCCCGCGACAGCCATCGCGCGCCCGAAGTCGCGCGCCGGTCACTCGAATTCCTCCACGCTGCATGCAAAAAGTTCGCCCCACCGTCGGCTACGCCCTGAACGTTTTCCCGGCGGAAACGCTGGCGGATTTGTGGACCTGCCTCGAAACCGAGGTGCTGCAAATCAAACAGCGCGTCTTCCCGAACGAAGTGTTCCCGATCGAACTGCGTTTCTCCGAAAAGATTGTCCGCGATTTGCACTGCGATGAAGTCGCCCGCCTAAAGTACTTCCTCGACATGCACGATCTCGCGCTAGTGACGGTAAACGGCTTTGTCATGCCACACTTCCATGGCGAGCGGGTGAAAGAACGCGTGTATCTGCCGGCATGGCACGAAAGCGAAGCGCGGCTGCGTTTCACAAATACATGCGTTGATCTGCTGGCGCAGCTCACGCCGGGGAATTGGGAGGGCGAGGCTCCCGCCGAGCCAAATCGCGCGTCAACTACCACGGCTCGGCGGGAGCCTCGCCCTCCCGATCCGTGGCCCTCCGTCAGCGTCCCCTTCGGCGCACTCAAGCCGGTCACCCACGCGGCGATCGCACCGAACATCCTCCGCGCCGGTGAGCACGCGGCAACCAACGGATGCGTCGTGGCCCTCGAACCCGAGCCGGGCCTCTGCGTGGAAACCACTGACGAAGTCCTCGAATTCTTCCGCGTCCACGTGCCGGCCAGTCTGCGGCAACACTTGGCCGTTAATTTTGATCTGTCGCATCAGTTGGTCGAATTCGAGAATTTGCGGGAGTCGATTGTGCGCCTGCAAGAGGCCGGCATCCGCATCGCCAAGATCCACGTGTCGAATGCCGCCGAGCTGACCGAATTGAAACCGTTCTATGCCGATTCGATTTACCTCCACCAAGTCACCGGCTGCGACGCGACCGGCAAACGGACTTATTTTTCCCTGGATTGGCCGGCGCAGATTCCGGCCGGGATTATGAAATACCGGTGTCATTATCACTTACCGGTCTTCCCGACCAACCTGCCGTCGACGCTGCGGGAAGTCGAAGAATTTCTCACCAATCCTCCACCACTCCACCCCGCCACCCCGTTCATCATCGAGACCTATACTTGGCCCGAACAGCTCGGCGGCCGCGACCGGCTGGTCGAAAACATCTGCCGGGAGCTCGTTTGGGTGCGTGAAAAATTGTCCTTGAGCCGGGTCTGACAAGGACTATACTGCGACCAGTTAACCCGAAAGGCGATTCATGAAGATTGCATGTCTACTGTCCCTAACCACCGCTGCCGTTATCAGCATCTCTAACGCGCTCGCTGCGCCGATTGAATCGATCGAGTCAGCGTTGGCCAAACCCTCGCTCCAGAAAGTGGACTCGTTCCTAAGCGAGCAGTCCGTGACCGATCAACTCGGTAAACTCGGCGTCACCCCAGCCCAAGCTCAAGCCCGGCTCGCCAAACTCGACGACGCCCAACTTGCCCAGCTCGCGGCTCACGTCGACAAGATCAATGCCGGCGGCGACATCGTCGGCGGTTATCCCCATCCGCTCGGCCCGATTGGCTGCATCTTTGCGCGGATCGGCGACACCATCACCCACGTTTTCAAAGTCCTGTTCTGCTGGACCGACATTAACTAAGCTGACGCGCACTTCAACCGGCCTGCCCCGCCTCCCGCGTGGCAGGCCGGTTTGTTTCACCGGTCACTCGTTAATAATAACCTCAACCGCTCCCGGCGCGCCGCCGCCACTCCACTCGTCCTCGTCGGGATTATCGTCCCGCTTCTCGTAGATGTGAAACTGGATGCGCCGGAATGCGCCCAACGCCGCCGTCAGCCGACCGCAACTTTCACTCGTGCCGGCCAGATTCTGTTCATCGAGCTTCTCCAAAGCAAACGTCACCCGCCGGCCATCCGGAAAGAACGCCTGAATGTCGGCCGCATTGCGGCGCGACCGTTCGGATTTGGCGCTGGCGAATTCGATGGCGACGATCCGCTCTTGCGGCACATTCATCTCGGCAAAACTCGCCGCCAACGCGACCTGCCCGTTGGCAATCGACTTCACCGTCCCAGAAACTTTATCGCCATTGTTCAACCGCAACAGATCCGCCTCTTTCGCCGACCCGCCGGTATCGCCATCCAGCCGGCCATCCCAACTCGTGACCGAAATCCCGCTGACCCGCAACTGCCCCTGCCCCTGCGAAAGCAACACCATGCCGGTGCCCTTGGCGGCCCAGTCGTCGGTCTCGTTCCATTGCTTGACGAGATTTCCGTCGATGAACAATGCGATCAGCTTCTTCGGTTTATTGATGCGGATCGAGACGTGCATCTTCGTCTTCCGCTGGAGTTCCTGCATCTCGACATTCCCGCCGAGATTGCCACTGCCTTGGTTGGGGCGGTACCGTTGCAGATAAATCTGGGTGTAACTCATCTGCACCATATACCCGCCCGCTTGGTGCATCTGCCGCACGTCGTCAAAACCAAACCCGACGTTGCAGTACAGCTGCCCGCGCCACGCCAGATCAAACTCAATATTCGCGACCTCCGGCAACTTCACATCCCGGCCAATGCCACCCCCGCCGACTCCGTACAACGCGCCCTTCTTGAACGTCCACGCCCCGCGGTTTCCGTCGCCCTTCCACTCCTCCAGACTGTTCGGCCCGCTATACGTCGCATCCGTCAGCTCACCGACAAACGCCACCCGCTGCAACATCGACCGCTTGATCGCCAACGTCCCCGCATACCACGTCTTCAACGTCAGCGTCTTCTCAACGAGCCCCACCAAATCACCGGCCAACGCATCGCCATTGGTCAACTCCGCAATCACCCGGTGTCCCACGCTCGCTTTGACCCGCGGCGCCAACAGCACGTCCCCGACATTCTCCAAATTGAAAACCACCGGCTCCTTCACATCGCTGCGCCGCCACCGCATCCCGCCAGTTGGCGTCGCCCCGAGCACGGTGCCGTGGAGATTATCGCCATTGCGAAATTTCAACACATCCCCATCCACGACGACGGCGACTGGTATAGTAGTCGGAGCATCCGCCGTGGTCATCGTCCCGCTCGACCGTGGCGGCGGCGGGTTAGGTTCGGTGACGGAAATTTCCGCGCGACTGGCTTGAGCGAACAACGCCCCCGCCACACCCACGATAGCCAAAGATTTCATCATACTCATTCCTCCAAAGTGTTCGCATCATAGGCAGCCGAGCCCGGTAACTCCAGTCCTTTGCTAACGACAGTTGACTTCCCAAATCGCCTGCAAGTGATACGATGGGACTGATGCTTCCAGCGCAAGTCATCCAGAAGAAGCGCGACGGTCAACCACTGACCGAAGCTGAGATCCGTTTCTTCATCGACGGCTTCACCCGCGGCGACTTGCCGGACTACCAGATGGCCGCGCTCGCGATGGCCGTTTGCTTCCAAGGCATGAACTTCGACGAAACCATGTGGCTCACCCGCGCCATGGTCGAATCCGGCCAGGTCGTCGACTGGAAACCCGGCAACTTCCTCGCCGACAAACACAGTACCGGCGGCATCGGCGACAAAACTTCCCTGCTCATCGCGCCCCTCATCGCCTGCTGCGGCATGCGCGTGCCGATGATCTCCGGCCGCGGCCTCGGCCCGACCGGCGGGACACTCGACAAGTTGGAAAGCATTCCCGGCTTTAGGACCGGCCTCGCCCTCGAAGAATTCCAGCGCATCACCGACCAAGTCGGCTGTTGCCTGATTGGCGCGACGCCCGAAATCGCGCCCGCCGACAAAAAACTCTACGCGCTTCGCGATGTGACCGCGACCGTCTCCTGTCTACCGCTTATCGTGGCCAGCATCATGTCCAAGAAGCTCGCCGAAAATGTCGATGGCCTCGTGCTCGACGTAAAATGGGGCACCGGCGCGTTCATGCGAACCCGGGAATCCTCGCTTGAACTCGGCCGCGCGATGGTCGAAGTCGGCAAGCGTTACGGCAAAAAAGTCGTCGCCCTCCAGACCGACATGAACCAACCGCTCGGCGACAAAATCGGGAACGCCCTCGAAATCCAGGAATGCCTCGACATCCTCGCCGGCAAGACTCGGCCACATGATCTCGTCGAAGTCTCGCTCGCGCTCGCGGCGGAGATGCTCAAGTTGGCCGGTCAGCCGAACGATCTCGAAGAACACCTCGCCAGCGGAGCCGGCCTCGCGAAGTTTCACGAAATGATCCGCGCTCAAGGCGGTGACGCAAGCCACCTGCCGGTCGCGCAGCACCAAAAACCCATCGTCGCCCCGCAGGCCGGCTACGTTCACGGCATCCACTGCTCGCAAATCGGCTACGCCGTCATCGCTCTTGGCGGCGGCCGGAAAATCGCCGCCGACAAAATCGATTTCGCCGTCGGCTTCGAACACCCGAAAAAGATCGGCGATCGCGTCGAAGCCGGCGAACCACTCCTGTTCATGCACTACAACAATCCCGCCCATATCGCTGCCGCCGAGCACCTCGTCCAACACGCCTATCAGCTCAAAGACGAACCCGTCGCCGGCCGCCCACAATTGATCACCGACCGCATCGCATGAAAGAATTCCTCGAAAGCAAACTCACCGGCTTCAAACCCGAAGTCGCCCTCATCGTCGGCTCCGGTCTCGGCGGCGTGACCGCCGCGCTGACGAAGCCGGTCACGATTCCCTACACCGACATACCCGGCTTCCCCCAACCGCGCGTCGCCGGCCACGCCGGCAAACTCCTGGCCGGCGAACTCGGCGGTAAACGGTTGTTGATCTTCAGCGGCCGGTTTCACCATTACGAGGGCCGCCCCGTCAGCGAACTGGTCGCCCCGGTCAAGGTGGCTGCTGCGCTCGGCGCGAAAACGCTGATCGTCACCAACGCCGCCGGCGGTATCAACCCCACCTTCAACCCCGGCGACCTGATGATCATCGACGACCACATCAACCTGATGGGCATCAACCCGCTCATTGGCGAACCCACTTTCATCGATATGACCCAAGCCTACTCGCTGCGCCTCCGCGAGAAACTCGCCACCGCCGGTGGCCCGTCCATTCGCCGGGGAGTTTATCTCGCCACCGCCGGCCCCAGCTACGAAACGCCGGCCGAGATCCGGGCGTTCGGGAGACTCGGCGCGGACGCAGTTGGCATGAGCACCGTCCCCGAAGTCATCATGGCCCGGTATCAAAATATTGAAGTTGCCGGTCTCTCCTGCATCACCAACCTCGCCGCCGGCATCAGCGGTAAAAAATTATCCCACGCCGAAGTCCTCGAAGTTGGCCAAGCCAGCCAAGCCAAGCTCGCGAAACTGCTCACCGAGTTCCTCGGATTGTTATGAATAAGAAACTCCTCGCCGCCGCCAAAGCCGCCCAACGTCACGCCCACGCCCCGTACTCCAAGTTTCCTGTCGGTGCCGCGCTGCTCACGAAGTCCGGCCAGATCTACACCGGCTGCAACGTCGAGAACGCCAGCTACGGTTTGACCATTTGCGCCGAACGCGTGGCCCTGACGAAAGCCGTCAGCGAAGGTCACCGGCAATTCCAAGCCATCGCGGTCATCGCGCCGAGCCAAGCGCTCAGCCCCTGCGGCGCGTGCCGGCAAGTCTTGGCGGAGTTCGGCGACCTGACCGTCATCTGCGCCGACTCGCGCAACCTAAAGCGCATCCAGACCTACCGGCTCGCGGAACTGCTGCCCCATGCGTTCGAGTTATAAGGGCAAACCGTGGACTGTTTGCCCGCTTGAGTCTCGGCGCGCCGGCTGTTAGCATGCCGGCATATGGATATTCTCATTCACACCGACGGCGTTGTTTTGACGGAAGCTTTGCGCGAGGCAGTCGAGGAAAAAATCGGGCGCGTCGAACAGTACGCGCCGCGCGCCATCCGGGCCCGGGTCCGGTTTCGGAAATCCAGCGCACATGCGAATCAGGCCCAATATGTCGTGCGGGTCTTGATCGAGTTACCGGGGCGGGACTTGAGCGCGGAACAAATCGGGCCGGAGCCGCGGCTGGCGCTGGACATCGTGGCGGAGAAAATTGAGCGGCAATTGCGCAAACGCAAGACCAACGAACTCGCCAACCGCAACCGGCGGTCGCCGCGCGCCCGTGAAAAAGCTTGATGCACATCCGGCACGTCATCCTCGACTGGTCCGGCACGCTGGTGGACGACTTGCCGCCGGTGTTCGCAACGACTAATCACGTTTTTCAAATGTTCGGGTTGCCGGCGTTGACGCTGGATGAGTTTCGCCGGGATTTTTGTTTGCCGGTCCGCCGTTTTTACGAGCGCCGGATCCCGCAGGTGCCGCAGGCGAAACTGGAAGAAGTCTTTCTCGCGGAGTATCACCAACTGCTCGGCACCATCACATTGCTGCCGCACACGCTCGGGTTTTTGGAGTTTTGCCGGCAACAGCAGCTTGGCGTGTTCATCGCCAGCACGGTGGACCAACACACGTATGACCAGCAAGCCCGGCGGTTCGGCGTCGACCGGTACGTCACGAAGGCGTACATCGGCATCGAGGATAAGACGCAGGCGATTCATCAGATCCTCGCGGAGAATCAGATCGTGCCGGGTGAAGCGGTTTTCGTGGGCGACATGGAGCACGACATCGCCGCCGGTAAGGCGGGCGGCGTCCACACGTGCGCGGTCTTGACGGGGTACAATCATTGCGAGACACTTCAGGCGACGCAGCCGGACTGGATTTGTGAGCACCTCGGGGAATTGCAGCAACGTTTGAGCGACCATGGATAAAATCACAATCAAGGATTTAGAAGTCCAAACCAACATCGGCGTAACGGCGGCCGAACGGGCCCACACGCAACGGCTCTTGGTCACGGTGATCATGGAACGCGATCTCGCTGAGGCCGGCCGCACCGACATGGAAGCGTCCACCACCGGCTACGACGTCGTCACGGACCTCGTTAAACAAGTCGTGGCGCAACGGCCGCGCAAATTAGTGGAAGCGGTGGCCGACGAAATTGCCGGGGCGATTCTGCAAAAGCGCCTCGCGGTGGCGGTAACGGTCGAAGTGAAGAAATTCAGCATTCCCGGCTCGCAGTACGTGGCGATCGAGATTTACCGGACGCAACGATGAAGTGGCGTTGGCTATTCGTGTTGGTGGCCACCGTGTCGGCGGACACGATCCAACTCCACGACGGCAAGACGGTGGAAGGAACCATCGTCGGCGAGACCGAGTCCAACCTCACCATCGAGGTGGCCATCGCTGGCGGCACGATTTTGCAGAACCAGGTCATCCCCAAATCGACCGTGACCACTTTCGCGCGGTGGACCCCGGAACAAAAGCGAGTCGTGGCCATGCAGCGGGCGTACCAGACGTTGGCCAAAACTGGACCGGATCCGGACACGAGTGCTTCGGTGGTGGCCTATGATAAAGCGATTGGCGAATTGCAAAACTTCCTGACGACCTATCCCGGTTCGTCGTACGAACAAGAGGTCACTGACCGGCTCGCGCAGTGGCAAGCAGAGCGCCAGAAGGTCGCTGCCGGCATGGTCAAAGTCGACGGCACGTGGCTCACGAAGGAGGAACGCGAGAAGCGGCAACTGCGCGACAATATCCAGACCTTGATGAAACAAGGAAACGACGCGTTCGCAGCCAAACAATGGCCGCAGGCCGTGCGCGCTTACGACGCCTTGCTCGCGCTGCGTCCCAGCGGGGTGACGGAAGCCCTCGCCAACCGGCAAGCGACGGAGGCGTTGACGGCGTGGCGGGTCGTCTTGCAGCCGCAGCTCGAGCAACTCGAGCCCGAACTCGCCGCCGCGCAACACCGGTTGGAGAGAGCGCAGGGCTCGGCGAAGCCGGCGAAGGCCAATCCGTCTCCCGGTGACGGCAAACTCGGGGTCGAAAGCAGCAATCGGTTGCGCGCCCAAACTGAATTGACGGCCGCTGAATCGCAATTGAAGAAGTTGCGCCCGCAGGTGGAGAAGATGCGCGCCCAACTGGCGGAGATAAACCGCCGGCTCACGCCCGCTGCACCGGCTGTCGCGGCGGCGAGTGATGGGGCGCCGGTGTCCACGGATATTTTACAGGACACGGCATCGTGGTGGGACAAGTACTGGATGATCCTTGCCGGGGTCGCGGTGGTGGGCGTGTGGCTCGTCCACCGGCTGATGGGCCGGTAAGCGGCTAGCGCTTGATCATCCCGGTGGCGCGGGCGTACTCGAAAATGCCGCCGACATCAATGACGGGCCGTGCATCGCCGAGTGGTTTCGTGGCCACTACCTGGCCGGACTTGAGGAGCGTGACTGTGTTGGCATCGAGATCGAGTTCAACTTCGTCACCGGTCTGCACCAAATCGCACAGGCGTTGGGTGCTTTCGACGGGGTAGAGTTCGCCGGTCGCCACGCAATTGCGAAAGAAGATCCGGGCAAATCCTTCCGAGACTACGGCGGTGCAACCGGTCGCCCCGAGCGCGATGGGCGCGTGTTCGCGGGAGCTGCCACAACCAAAATTGCGACCCGCAATGACAATTGGGTACGTGGTCTTTGTGGTACCGGCGGCAACGTAGGGAGTCGGGTATTGGTCTTTGGGGAGGCCACACAACGCGTAGCTGCCGAGTTTTTCGTATTCGTCGGGAATCGTCGGCACCAGTGCCAGATATTGGGCCGGGATGATTTGGTCAGTGTCAATATTGTCGCGAACCACGTAGGCCCGACCACGGATGATCTTGCTCATAGGCGGGCAAAGTAGCGCATCGAAATCGGGCTGGCAAGGCTTCTGCTTAAAGGGTTGGCATGCCTGAATACAGCGATCCCGAGAGCCTTTATACGCTGGACTACCCCGAGGGGTGGTTACCGCTGACGCATGAAGGCTCGCAACACGTGAGTTTGGCGAGCCTCACCACGGGCGGCTATCTCAAAATTGAGGCGTACGAATTTGACCAGCCGAATGTGGACGAATTGCGCCCCGAGAAAACGCTCCGCACGTTGACCGAAGCCGAACGCCGCACCTGGGCGCAAATCGGCGAGCCTCACATTCAACGCCGCAGTCGCGATTACATGAATTTCGCGTACACGACCTACACGCGGATCGAACCGAAGGACGAGGCGCATGCGACGGATTTTGGCCATACGCGGGCGTGGGTGTTCACGCGGGGCGATACGCAAGTGCGCGGCCTCTACCGGTGCCGGAGCACCGATGCAGGAGTGGATGACGAGGATTTGGACGGCATTATCAATTCCCTCTTGCTGACCAATATCCATCACCTCGACGCCAATAGTTTCACAAATTATTACTACTGCTTGTTGAAACGGCACCGCCCGCAACTCGTCAACCAACCCCCGACCGGCCTCTCCCTGACTCTTGCCGACGGCCAGACAATCCTGCTCGAACATCTTTTCAACCACTACCTCCAGGAGCCGGAGCGCATGGATGAATTGATCGAGTCCCACATGGGCTTGCTCGACTACTGCGGCGACGACGTGCCGGATCTCACTTGCCTCAAATCGGTCAAACCGCTGTTGTTCCCGAAACTTTTTCGTACCGGCAGCGGCGCGTTACCGGCGCATCGGTTGAAACTCTGGCCGGGCCTGGCGCTCGGGGCGGTGATCCAAGGCACCGTGTTCAACTACGGCGTCAATGGCGAACGCCTCAAATCCTGGGGCATTGATTCGCTCGCCGCCATCCGCAACGACCTTCTGGAAAACCTCTACGCCATCCCGCCCACCGCGCCGCGCGGCTTGCGCGATGACGAAGGCGAAACCCGCGCCATCAGCTACGTCGATCATCCATTTGCGGCGTCGTTCATCATGTTTGCCGATTTCTATGAGACGACCGCGCACAACCTCAGCGCCGACCAATTCCTCGTTGGCCTGCCGGACCCGAGTTGCGTCTCGTGTTTCCGGGATGACGATCCGCGGTTCGTCGTCCAACACACCGCGATGCTCCGGTGGGACTACCACCGCAGCGTCGAACGGCTGACCGATAGCATCTATCTCGTTACCGGCCCACAACTCAAAGACATCAAGCCCTACGACATCCTGCACTGCTGCGTCAAAAAAGCCTGAGCCGGTCATTTCGGGATACCGTCAAAGAAGTTGACGCCCGCCCTGCCGCCGCGTATTCTGCCGCCGCACTTCGGAGGATATATCCCATGGCTGACGAGCAACCGATTCAAAATGTTCCTGACGACGATTCCAAGAAGGACACCGTCCGCATTAACTTACCGCAAGCCGGGACCGTCAAACCGGCTGGCTCACCGACGCCTACCGTCCGGTTGAAAGCCGCCACCGCGCCCGGCGCGGCCCCGACTGACGACGAATCCAAGAAAGAGACCGCCGTCATGGGCATGCCCGTGGCCACACCAAAGCCAAAGAAAGACACCTCGCGCGTGCAAGTGCCGGCCGCCAAGCCCGGTCTGCCCGAAACCCCGCGCCCGACCGTCAAACTCAAGCGCGAAGAAGGCACGTCCCAAATTTCGTCAGCGACTCCGGCGGCCGCGGCCCCAACCGTGGCTCCTGCACCGGCCGCTCGCCCGGTGGCCGCAGCCGCAACCATCAGTGGCATCGACGTCGGCTTGGCCATTGCCGCGATGCTTGTGGCGCTGGCGGTGGCCGGCTACCTATTCTCATTAGGCCAAGTCCAATAGAATTTTGAACCGTTCCACACCGAACGGCATCTAACCGATCAACCAACTGGAGACCCTTTTATGGCCAGCGCCAATATTGTCACAATCAGCGGCAGTAATTTCGATCAAGAAGTCGTGAAGTCCACCGTGCCGGTCCTTGTGGATTTCTGGGCGGAATGGTGCGGCCCCTGCAAAGCCATCGCGCCGGTCCTCGACGAAATCGCCGACGAAAAAGTCGGCAAGGTCAAAATTGCCAAGATTAACGTCGACGAAAATCAAGATCTCGCGACCAAGTTCAACGTGCGCGCAATCCCGACCCTGCTCATCTTCAAAGGCGGCGTCGTGAAAGAGCAACTCGTCGGCATGGTCGGCAAGAAAGACCTCGAAAAGAAGTTAGCCGCCCACATCGGCTAACCAGCCGGTGTAGCCGCGGCTCTGTGAGCCGCGATGGTGTTTTTACTTCAGCGCCTGCTGCTGCGCCGCGAGCAACTCCTGAATCCCGCGCTCGCCCAACCGGAGCAATTCGTTCAACTCCTCCCGGCTGAACGTTGACTCCTCGCCCGTCCCCTGCACCTCCACAAACCGCCCGGCATCCGTCATCACCACATTCATGTCCACCGCCGCCGCCACGTCCTCGACATAATTCAAATCCAACAACGGCGTCCCCTCGATCACTCCCACGCTCACCGCCGCCACCGCCGCCGTGACCGGATTCTCCTTCACCAAACTCAGCGCCATCAACTTCTGCATCGCCAACTGCATCGCCACATACGCCCCGGTAATCGACGCCGTCCGCGTCCCGCCATCGGCTTCGAGCACATCGCAATCGACCCACACCGTTCGCTCCCCGAGCTTCGTCATATCCGTCACCGCCCGTATGGACCGGCCGATGAGCCGCTGAATCTCCTGCGTCCGCCCCTCGACCTTGCCCTTGGCGACTTCCCGGGATTTCCGGGGCGAAGTCGAATAGGGCAACATCGAATACTCCGCCGTCACCCACCCGCCGACGACCTTCTGTTCCTTCATCCACCGCGGCACCCCGTCCTCGATCGACGCGGCGCAGATGACGCGTGTCTTCCCCATTTCGATGAGCACCGAGCCGGCCGGCGTGGCGAGATAATTCGGCTGGATTTTCAGTGTCCGCAGTTGATCCACCAAGCGACCATCAAAACGTTTCATGGCGCGAAGGATGACCGGCGCGCCGAGTAGCGGCAAGTTATTTCTGGGTCGATCCCTAGCTTGGGCCTTTTGACACCACCATCAAAATCCGGCTGGCCAGTTGTGGGAGCGCCCTTCCGGGCGCGACCGGGTTGGTCATTCGAGCAAATCGCGCCCGGAAGGGCGCTCCCACAGTAACAGCGTCCAGTAGCGCCCCAAACTTGCCGCACTTTTTTCGAGGTTGAACAGCGGCGCGGGCGCCGCTAGAGTGCGCCGCGTTTGACAAGTGCGGCCGTAGCTCAACTGGATAGAGCGTTGCCCTCCGAAGGCAAAGGTTGTGGGTTCGACTCCCGCCGGCCGCACCACTCGATTTAGTCCTGCCAGTAAGCAACTTGTGCGAACTGCGCCCAAGCAGTCGCGACGCTCCCCAAATGCGCAAAAACCGAGTTATCACCCAAGTTATCACCCAAAGTCCTGCGCCCGGGATTATCGCCCCAGTGGTGGCTTGCTCAAGCCCCGGGCCGGCGGCTCAGGGTGCCGGTGGTGGAGGCTGGCTTAGGATGTTCTTGTTAGAGATGCGGTCCAATGCTTCTCGGAAATAATCGCAGGCGAGCCGTATTCACGGCGAGCCAGAATTGCTGCCTCAATCTTGTTGCCGTATGAACCGCGCTTCCACGCCTTGCTTCCCTCCGCGCCGATAACTAGATAGTTAATTTCGTGCGTTATGGATTTCTGGTCTGGCGCGAACGCGCCGCGTTCAATCACAGCTGCTTGGCAAGCATTACGGGAACCAAAAGCGAATTTGCCTGTGAAAATGAAACTACGGTGCGGAAACTCAACAACCGGCTGCGGCTGGTCAAATGGCGAGTGGTCAACTAGCTCTTGAGCGACTACCTCACTCTGAAATTCTTTGATTGCCTCCGAAGAACTCCACCCCTCAGGAATAGTTACTGCCTCAATTTCTTTCTCACTGACCGGAATCAATTGGTCGGAGGTGGAACCAAAGTCTTTTGTCAGATAAAGGTAGCGACGCCATCGTTCGCGACATGCGTCGTCCTCCATTAGTTCGGCAATCTCCCACCCTGCGGCACCGACGGAAATTTTTGGAGAAAAAGGAACTTTGAAAAAAGCGAGGATCTTCTTCTGGCGATTGGATGCGCTCATAGCTTTATGCTAACGCCGGGTTATGTCCGTTGGCAATGCTCCAGAACCGGTTGCGGGTGCACAGCAAGGCGGTACTGCCGATGATTTACGCAGTCCGGTAGGTGTCCGGCGGGTTTCCTTGCTGCGGGCGGCGACGAGGGGCGGTGGTGAGAATCTCCCTCCGGGTTTTTTAGGGGCGGTCCGAGGCCACGTCTCTGTTCGCCGTGTTGAGACTGCGTCGAATCCTCCGGCTGCACCAGTTTCCCGCCTACTTCAAACTGGGCTTAACGTCCGCTTTTTTTATTGGGGGGACGACCGGCGCGGCTGCCGGGGGCGCATTCCGCGCTAACAATTCTTCCGTCAACGACCGGTAAACCGCGGCCGCATACGAGCCGGAATCATAGATGTTGATCGGTTTGCCGAAACTGGGCGCTTCGGCCAACCGGACCGTGCGCGGCACGAGCGTCTTAAAAACTTTATCGCCCAGATGCCGGCGGACTTCGCCAACCACTTGCTGCGCCAGATTCGTCCGGCCATCGTACATCGTCATGATCACGCCGAGGATGTCGAGTTCGGGATTCGCGCCGCTCGTCTTGATCTGGCCGATGACGCGCATGATGACCGCCAACCCTTCGAGCGCGAAGTATTCGCATTGAATAGGCACAATCACGCGGTCAACGGCCGCCAAGGCGTTCATGGTCAGGATGCCGAGCGACGGTGGGCAGTCGATGAGAATAAAGTCGTACCGGTTCAGGGCCCGGATTGGGTTCACGGCGGTGCGCAGTCGCTGAAGGTAGTTTTCGGTGCGCGCGACATCCACTTCGGCCACAGCCAAATCAACTTCGCTGGGAATGACGTCGAGATGTTCAATGCCGCTGGGACGAATCGAATCCGCAAGCGCGGCCGGCCCCAGCAACGCTTGATAGATACTCCCGCCGGTAAGTTTCTCCAGGCCGAGGGCGCTGGTGGCGTTCGCCTGTGGATCCAAGTCGATGAGCAACGTGCGCTGTCCGCGTTCGGCGAGACACGCAGCCATGCTAACTGCCGTGGTGGTTTTGCCGACGCCCCCTTTTTGGTTCGCGAACGCGATACTGCGGGAAGTCATGCGTGGCTTATACCGGAAGGTGTGCCGCCTCGCAATCCGAATCACTACCCGGTGCGCTTTGTACTGTGTCATTCATTGCACTGGCCGGGGGTGGTGGCTTGGCGTATGTTGCGTGGGAAGGTCAAACGAAAGGAGTTGGTATGTTTAAGAATATTCTCTTAGGGATTGATGGCTCACCGGGAGCCGATGGTGCCGCCCGGCACGCGGTCTGGCTCGCGCAGAAACTTCACTCGCGCATCCTGGCGCTGCATGTCACGGATATCCGCCTGCTCGAAGGTCCGTGGCTCGCCGATCTCTCGGGCGCGCTCGGCGCCCAACCGTACTCAGCGCTGCTGTCCCAAGTGCGTGAGATTCAGACGACCCGCGCCCAAACGATTTTAGCCGCCGCGGCGCAGCTTTGTCACGATAACGGTGTCGCGTGCGAAGTCGCCCACGCGACCGGCAGTCTGGTGCATACGTTGTTGGAGTACGAGCCGCGCGCCGATCTGGTCGTGCTCGGGCAACGCGGCGAACATGCCCAGTGGCACGGCGACATGCTCGGGGCCAGCGTCGAGCGCATGGTGCGCGCTTCCAAGAAACCGTGTTTGATCGCGCCGGAAACTTTTCGGGAAACACGGAACGTGTTAATCGCCCACGACGGCAGCGACGAATCCACCAAGGCGCTGCATCGCGGACTCAATCTCGCGGTCGCGCTCGAAGCCGCCGTGACGATCGTGACCGCCGGCCCGCATGAGCAGGAAGTAAGCTCGGCCAACATTCTCAACCAAGCCCGCGAACTCGCCTTGGCGCGGGGCCTCAAAACGCACGCCCAACTACTCCACCTCGATCCCGAACAAGCGATTCTCCAAGTCGCCATGGAAGTCGCGGCGGACTTGATCGTGATGGGCGCCTACGGTCATACCCGGATCCGGGAATGGATTCTCGGCTCGACGACGACGCACATTCTCCGCAAAGCCCGCGTGCCGGTCCTGCTCGCCCGAGGCGAATGAAGCCGGTTATTGCGGTCACTCCCGAAGCGATTCGCTTGCCGTCCCGGCAGGATGGCCGGGGCGCATTTTGCGGCATCTCGTATTCGCAAGCCATCGAACTGGCCGGCGGCATACCGGTGATCTTGCCGCTGACCGACGACCGGAGCGTCCTCAACCACTTCGTCAAAAACTGTGATGGCTTACTGCTGGCCGGTGGTGGCGATGTGAGTTTCAAGTTCTACACGCCTCGCCAAACGGCGAAAATCAGCGGCGTTGATGAACAGCGCGACGAAATGGAAATCTATCTGGTCCGCGCCGCCCTGAAACGCGACTGGCCGGTCTTGGGGATTTGCCGGGGGATTCAGGTAATGAACGTCGCCCTCGGCGGCACACTGATACCGGATCTCACGGGTCACCGGAATCCACAACCCGACGCTTTATGCCAGACGATAACGTGGGCGGCTGATTCGCAGATGCGCACCTTGCTCGGTTCGGCCGCCGGTAAGGTCAACACGTCGCACCATCAGGCGCTTGATGCGGTGGCGCGACCACTGCGCGTCGTCGCGCGAGCTGGGGATGGCGTGATCGAAGCGGTCGAGCACAAGTCCGCGCGTTTCTTTTGGGGTGTCCAATTTCACCCCGAACGCTTGATCCATGTCGCGCCGCGGTTCCGGCGGCTGTTCCGCGCGTTGGTTAGTTCGTCGACTCGGTAGCCGTAACTTCTTCGGCTTCCGGCTGGCGGCGCGGGATTTTGAAGTCCACTTGCTCACCGTGGACGAGCGCCTGAATCCAATCGCTGAACAACGCTTGCCGGTCGCGCTGCAAGACTTGCCGGGTGATGCGCTCGCGATCCTTCTCAAACTCCGCCAAGTCTGCCGGTTGGCGTTCGCGGACGTGGAACACCAGCCCACCGGTCGGGGTGCCGATCAATTCGCTGACCGCGTTCACCGGCATCTCAAGCGATGCCTGTTGGATTTGGCCGGCCGCCGGCAACTTTAGTTTTTCTTCGGCGACTGTGAACGCCGGTGGCGTTTCGATTTTGAGTTTCAATTCGGCGCAGGCCTGCGCGAAGGTCTTGCCGGCGGCGATCAACTTCTTGAGTTGGCCAATGGTCGCCTCCGCGCGTTCGAGGGTCACGCCGTACGTGCGGATTTGCGTGACTTGCTTGGTGACTTCGGCTTCGACTTGCTCGAATGGCGGGACGGCGCTCGGTTGGCCGGCCACGAATTCGAGAATGTAGTAGGTGTTCGACCCGCCAATCGGATCGCTGACCGGCATGTCGGCGGAGAGGCGATTCGCTTTTGTCGCAAAATCCGGCAAGTCCGTCACGCCGGGAACTTTGTCGACGGCCGCGATGAAGTCCGTGGTGAGCGGCGTCACGCCGAACTCGGCGCAAACTTTGGCGAACTCCGGTTTGGGTGACTGCGACAGTTTCACGCCAAACTCCGTGGCCCGGTCGGCGGCGGCGCGGTCGGCGCGCAGGGTGAGCAGTTCGGCATTCACTTCCGCCTTCACGGCATCGAGCGGTTGCGGCACGCTGTTCGTGCCGGCATAGCGGAATTTGTTGCGGTTGTAGAACTCCGCGATTTCCTCCTCGGTCAACTGAACGGTCTTCTTCGCGGCGGCCGCGGTGAACTCCGCATACTGCACTTTGACTTTGGCCGGCACGCGGAACGATTCCTTGTTCTGCTCGTAGAACGCGCGGACTTCGGCGTTGGAAACAGTGATCGGAACTTTGTTGTCGGCCATGTCGAATTGCACGAGATCGATCGAAAGTTTTTCGTGCAATGGCAGGTACGCCTGTTGGACGGCGGCCGGCGTGGCCTTGGCGGCGGCGGTGATGAGCCCCTGCAATTTCTCAATCAACAACCGTTGCCGCATCACTTCTTCGAACATCGCTTCGCTGACGCCATTGTTATTCAACAGAATCATGAACTGGCGGAGGCGTTCCCGGTCGAACTGGCCGGCGCTGTTGAGGAAGACTGGCTGGGACATGAGCGCGACTTGCAACTCCGGCTCGCTGACCACAACGCCCATTTCCTTCGCTTTCTGCAGCATCAACATCTGGACGACCGCTTCCTGCTTGATCTGATCCTGCATCTGCATCGTCCGCGACTGATCCCGGCCGCGCATCACCACGTATTGTGCGCGCACCAATTCCTTCATCTGGTCAAACTCAGCCGCCACCACCGGCTTGCCGCGCACGGTCGGCACATCGCCCGCCTGCCGGTCCGACTTGCTGCCCGTGGTCGTGAATAACGCCACGAACCCGGGGATCAACAGCACCAGCACGCCAAACATGATCCACCGCGCGTGTTTCCGAACTTTTTCGCCATGAGCAATAAACATAAGAAATTCCTTAAGAAAGTGGCCGAGAATACCGACCCCACCCCCCACCGTCAAATGCCAAAAAAACTACGGTTGCTTCTCGCGCAACATCTCGGTGATCGGTTGGCCGGCAACGAAGAGATTTTCCAGCGCCGCGTGGCCCTGCCGGATGCGCACGACGGCATACGTGTTCTGATTGGTCTGACCGCGCCGGTTGTTGGCCCTGTAAACTTGCTCGGCTTTCGGAGCTTTCGTCTCCTCCATATAATACCGGTCAAACGGCATTGTGAAGTAGACCGTCCCGGCATTCGTGCCCCAGCCCGCGTAATTCGCCTGGACCTTGAAGAAATCCCCTGTCACCGGCGGCCGCGGCGTGACTTCACGCACCAAGGCGAACCCGTCCACGCCCTCTTCAACCCGCGCATAGGCTCGCTGCTGACGCAGGACTTGGTTCGTCCCCGGCCATGGCGCGTGGTCTTGTTCATACCGCAACGCCACATACCGGCCGCGAAACGCGTCGTACGGATCGACCGGCGCCGTCTTGAACTTGTACGCCCGCCCCTCCCGCAACGTCGTCTCCTGCCGGTGAATCAGATACGCCGGGATCGCCAACTGTCCGGCCGCCACCACAATCAAAACACTCTTGCGCCAGTTCATTGAGCGCCTCCCTTCCGTCGAATCAGCATCACATTCGTCACCAAGAAACCGATCCCCACCGCGATGAACGCCAGTCCGCGCAGCACAAACCCCATGTCGCTGTCGAAGAACCGCGCGATGATGAGCACCGACGTCACCAGCATCCCCAGATTCACCACGCCCAACCGCTGATCGCGCACCCCCAACGTAATCAGCGCCACGCCTAATCCCAACACGTACACGTTCATTAACACCAGCACCACCACCCCAGCGTGCCCGGCCGCCAGTGCGGTCCCAATCATCCCCACCACCGGTAACCCACCGAAAAGCAACGCCACCGGATCCTGCCGGGTCCACGTGTAAACCCACAACACCACCGCCGCCACAGGCAACACCACCAAGGGCGACTGAAAAAGACCCGGCCAGTCCCCCTGCCGGAACGTGCCGCGCCACGCATCCCCAAACGTCAGCGCCACCCCGAGCGCGATGACGCCCAACGCCCCGATAGTTTGGAGAGGCCGCTGCCAGAAAGTGCGCCCCTCATCGAACCACCGGCTGCCGATCATGTACAACACCGCAAAATAACTTGTGAAGACCGGGATCCAAGCGTGTTCGATCCGGTGCGTCAGGCCAAACCCAATCCCAAACGCCGCGCACCCGGCCAGCCCCCAGATCAGCATCGCCACCCTCGGCCGGTACCGGTTTGTTCGAGCCACTAGCCACAGATGCGGTACCGCCAACGCCGCCAACGGCCAGAACCACATCGCCTCGTCGCGATTCCAGCACGCGTGTCCCGCCCACACCGTTGCGCCAACCCAAAACAACAGCGCCGCCGAACTACAGTTCAACAGATACACAATCGGCAACCCGGCCAGCGACCACGTCAGGATGAACGCCGGGAAATCCCCGCTGATATGATACGTCTGCGCCACCAGCGAAATCGTCGCGCCGATTGCCAACGCCCAAAATATCCCGACGCTCTCGCTCCACGCCGTGCTCCCGGCCCGCTTCCAAATCACGAACGCCGCCAACGCCACCGCAATCACCAATGGCAGAAACGAAATCACCGCCCGCACCGGCCGCGACAACTCATCCCAGTTATGCGCCAGCAACAAAATGATTCCGGCCCCGATGAGCGCCCCGCCCAAAATGCCGAACAACACAATGGCCCACCGGCGCCCGCCACACTCGGCGGCGCCGTAATGTTGCCGGAGTTTCTCCGCCACCTCCGCCGGTACCACTCCGGCTTGGGTGAGTTTGGGAAGTTCCTCGTACAACCATTGGATTTGTTTGGAAGGCTTCATGCGGCTTTCGTCTGTAATTCTGTTCCCGTCGCCCGCCGAAAGGAAGATAAAAATCCCGCCCTCCGTGCTTGCGTGCATTCGTCGTTGTAAAGTCGCTCCGTCAACCACCGCATGCCGGCGCGCAGTTCGTCCGCACTCATCCCGACCGGCCGGTAATTCACGTCAAAGAGCGTGCACAAATCCCACCGGCCCGGCTCGATCACGCGGCCTTCCCGGAGCAGTCGTGCATACAGCGGCGTACCGGGAAACGCCGTCAGCACCGTGATCTGCACGTCGTAGAGCGACACTTGCCGGGCAAAGTCGAGCACCTGCTCGAAGATACCGGTGTCGTGACCATCGAGGCCGAGGATGAAACAACCATTCACCGTGATGCCGTGCGACTGGATGCGTTCGATGGCGTTGGCGTAGCGGGTAAACCACCGCGCCTTGAAATCCGCCTTCATCTCCAGTCCATGCAACGGCGACGCGTTCGGACTCTCCAGCCCAATCAGAATCTGCCGGCAACCCGCCGCGTGCATCAGCTCGAGCAACTCCCCATCCTCAGCCACCGAGATGTCGGTCTCGGTAAACCATTTCAAGTGCAGCGGCGCGAGCGCCCGGCACAACTGCTTGCCCCACGTTTTATCGACGAACGTATTGTCATCGGCAAACTCGATGAATGGACGTTCGCGCACTTGCTGGATCGTGCCGATGTCGCGGACCACGTCCCACACCGGCCGCTTCCGGTACGGCTGGCCGAGCATGACGTTCGACGCGCAGAACTCGCACCGCCACGGACACCCGCGCGTCGTTTGCACTGTGAACCGGTTGTACCGGATAGCGGGCGGTTGTTGTGGGAGCGGCGTCCCCGCCGCAACCGGCTGAGGGGAATGACGCCGCTCCCACATCGATTCTCCTGTTCGGACGCCCAACAAATCATAGCGCGGCACCGGCAAGCGCGTCACATCGACCGCCGGATACATTTGCGCTGCGAACGTCCGCGGCGGCGCGTCACGTTCCGCGGATCGCACAACTTCCGGCCACACGTTCTCGCCTTCGCCGGTCACCACATAGTCCGCGTGCGCGAACGCCTCGGCCGGCAACGCCGTCACATGCAACCCGCCCAACGCCACCTTCACGCCGGCCAGCCGGAGCCGATCCGCAATCGCGTACGCTTCGAACACCTGCGCCGAGAACGTGCTGATCGCCACGAGATCGCAATCGTACAGCGCGACCGACTCCTTCCCGTCCGCCTCGGCCTCGAAGTATTCGAGTTCGTGTCCGGCCGGCGTCACCGCCGCGAGATAGAGCAACCCCAGACTTGGCAGCGACGCAATCGCCTTGCTGCGCTCGACAAACCCCGGCAACGTCAATCCGAGTTTCAACAATTCCGGGTCATGCGCCCGGATCCCGCTCATCGCCAAAAAACCAATTTTCATCGTCAATCTCCGGTTGTAGCCGCGCTTCTGTGAAGCGCGGGCAGTTGTCCCGCCACGACGGGGCGCTTCACAGAAGCGCCACTACACCACATCACCACCACCACTCCTGCCACCAACGCCAGCACCGGTATCGCAAACAAGTGCCGGCATTGCGCCTTCCACGCCGTCAGAAAACAAACCGTCGGCATCAAGACCCCGCCAACCGCCAGCAACGGCGACATCACCGGCGCCACGGCGACTATCAAGTTCAACATCCCCAACGCTGCGCACGCGATGTGGCCCAGCCGCAACAGCCGCCGCCGAAACGAGCCGTACCCGCCGAGAAATTTTTCCTGGTGAAAGAACAATCCAATCACCGCACCACTGGCAAAGCCGGCCAGGATCAACCACCAGCCGACAAACCAGTTCAGTGTTACCGGGGTCGCGTTCATGGGATAACTGTGACGGTCGTTGCCACGGAACGATCGCGCCTTTCGGTTTGATGGATGCGCCGACGTTGTTGAAAAGTGCTGGTCCCAAGCCAAAGCCCAAATGCACTGGCCAGCCCAATGGCATGGGCGAGTGGGAAGACGACTAACCGGCTATCGCTGGCGACAAAGAGTGCGCGGTGAGTGGCGCATTCCCAGAGGATCTTGCCGGCCAGCAGGAGCAGCGCGCCCAGCATCACGTACCGGCCAGCGCCGGATTGCCTGATACATAGTAGTGCTATGTATCCAATGGCCGCGCAGGCGATACCGGACAATCCGCCAAATTGCGTGATGGCCGTCGCGAAGCTGAACGTGCCCAGCCCGACCGCTAGCGCGGACACCGCGATCAATACCGCCCACGCTGGCCGGCTTCGGCATTCAATCATCGCACCGGCAAGGACCAACGCAAGGAGGTCAAACGGGTTGATTGGATTTTGCCTCTTCATGATGTTCTCCACTCAAACCCTTACGCTGCCGCCGTGCCAGTGTCGGAAATGGTGAATTTGCACGAGTTCCGGTCAGGTGCGATCCCAGTGATGGACAGTAAATGACTAGCCATGCTACAAATAATGTATGGCTAGCGTAAAACTCCTCCCGGCTGCCCAACGCGAGTTCCTCATCCTCGTCACCCGGGCGGCGGCTTGTAATCCCTTCAGCGATGAGTTCGATCAGTTGCAGCTTCAGATTATCGGCGGCAAGGATGTGTCACCGGTCGAGCGTTGGAATGAAGAACTCCACAAACTCCACGCCGCCGGTCTCACCAACTTCAAGCAGGTCGACGACGCGGACCGCGAGATTCTCCGGTCGGCGTGTCTCTACGAAATCTACCACCGGTATCTCAGCGCCTTCGACCAACTCATTGCCGACCAGATCGCGGCCGGCGATCGCTCGGTCCCGGTACCGTTCGCGAAGAAGGCGCTGACGTTGTTTACGCGCCGCGGTTTCACGGCGGACGAAGCGCGCCGGTATTTCGCCGTCATCTTCCAAGTCCGCCGCGCGTTCTACTTTATCCACCACGGCCTGGTCGGCCATAGCGAGTGCATGAAGGAACTCCGCCGGCATCTCTGGAACAACGTCTTCACCCACGATATCCGCCTCTACGAGCGGCATCTCTGGAACCGGATGGAAGATTTCTCGACACTACTGCTCGGCGAGACCGGCACCGGCAAAGGCGCGGCCGCGGCGGCCATCGGCCGGTCGGGGTTCATCCCCTTCGACGAGAAACGCGGCTGTTTTGCTGAGAGTTTCACCAAGACATTCCTTGCGCTGAACCTGTCGCAATTCCCGGAAACGCTGATTGAGTCAGAGCTATTCGGCCATCGCAAGGGCGCTTTTACCGGCGCGATTGCCGACCACGACGGCGTGTTCGCCCGGTGCAGCCCGTACGGCGCGATCTTCCTCGACGAAATCGGCGACGTGAGTGTCCCAGTTCAAATCAAACTGCTGCACGTGCTCCAGGAACGGACGTTCGCGCCGGTCGGCAGCCACGAGAAACTGCGGTTTCGGGGCCGGGTGATTGGCGCGACGAACAAACCTATCGAGAAATTGCGCGGCGCCGGTCAATTCCGTGACGACTTCTTTTACCGGCTGTGTTCCGACGTCATCACCGTCCCGCCGCTTCGGCAACGCATCCGGGAAGAGCCCGCTGAACTCGACGATCTCCTCCGTCTGATCGTGCGCCGACTGACCGGGCAGGTGGCGCCGGAGATTATCGCATTACTGCGCGAAGCCCTACCGGCAAAATATGCGTGGCCCGGCAACGTCCGTGAATTGGAGCAAGCCGTCCGGCGCATCCTGCTGACCCGGCAATACACCGGCGACCCCCGCGCCATTGCGCCTAACCTGACCGGCCGATTACAAGCAGGGATAGTCGATGGTTCGCTCGATGCGGATGCGTTGCTGGCCGGGTACTGCAAACTCTTGCACGAGCGGCACGCCACGTACGAGGAAGTCGCCCGGCGTACGAACCTCGACCGGCGCACGGTGAAGGCGTACATCGAGAAGCATACTACGCCAACTTCTTCTTAAAACGCAGGGCGCACAGGGCGAAGAGGACCACGCCCATCACCGCGAGAATCAAGAGGTGCCGCCAGAACTCGAAGAAAGTCGCGCCGCGCAGAATGATCGCGCGCATCAACTCAATGAAGTACGTCGCCGGCAAGAGCGTGCTGAGCCAATAGAAGATTGCCGGCATCGTTTCACGCGGGAAGATAAAGCCGCTGAAGAAAATCGACGGCAACATGATCGTCATGCTCATCTGCATCGCTTCGTTCTGCGATTTTGCTTTCGTCGATATGAGCAACCCAAGACACGCGAGCGCGAAAACGTACAGCAGCGCCGCCATAAAGAGCATCACCAAGCTGCCCTGAATCGGGACGAGAAACACCCAGCGGAGAATCGTGAAGAGGAACAGTGCCATTGTCATCGACACGCAGACGTACGGTACGAGCTTGCCGAGCATCAAGCCCCACCGGCTGAGGGGGCTGACCATGAGATTCTCCAACGTGCCGCGTTCCCGTTCGCGCACGATGGCCATTGCCACTGCGAACACGGTCGCAATCTGCAACGCCGTACCGATGACGCCGGGCACGAAGAAGTTCGGGGCACGCATGGCCGGGTTGTAAAGAACCTGTGGGCGCATCTCGATGGGTAGTTCACGCCGGCCAGTCTGTCCCAACAACACATCGATCGATTTACGCATTGCAATACCGAGAGCGGTGTTGAGCGCCTGCAATGCCGTCGTCGAGTTCGAGCCATCGATGAGCACTTGCAACGTGGTTTTCTGATTGGCGTGGAGTTTGCGGGTGAAGTCGGGCGGGATCTGCAGGCCCACGTAGGCTTTACCGCGCCGCACCATTTCTTCCAACTCCGCCTGACTGTTCACTTCGGCTACGACGCGAAACGTCTGCGTGTTGACGAACGCATCGATGAGTTGCCGGCTTTCGACGGTGCGGTCTTCGTTGAACACCGCCATCGCCATGTGTTTCACGTCGTTGTCGAGCACGAAGCCAAACGCGATGATCTGCAGCAGCGGCGGGAAGAACATGAAGAACAGCGTCCCACGGTCGCGAAAGATGACCTTGAACTCTTTGTAGAGAATCGCGCGAAAGCCACGGAACGGATTCATGCGGCACCTCCGTTGTTGTTGGAATGCTTGGACGTCAACGCCACGAACACATCTTCCAACGACGGCGCAATCGGCCGGATGTCCGTCGCGTGAACATTCACTTTCACCAACGTCTCCCGCAAACTCGCCTCCGGCAGCGATTCATCCACCAGCAGATGCATCGACTGCCCAAACACGGTCGCCGCTTGCACGCCGGCCAGTTTCCGCACCGCCTGCAACCCGACGGTCACATGATCGCACGTCACGTCGAGCCGACGCGTGCCGGGCGGATTGACGTCCGCCAACTGTTTCAGATCATCCGGCTCGCCGCAGATGATGAGCTTCGACATGAAGATATAGCCGACATGCGAACAGCGTTCCGCCTCGTCCATATAGTGCGTCGTCACAAATAGCGTCATGCCGTTACTGGAAAGCTCGAAGAGCAAATCCCACAACTCCCGGCGCGCCACCGGATCGATACCGGCGGTCGGCTCATCCAGAAACAACACACTCGGCTTGTGCACCAACGCGCACGCCATCGCCAATCGTTGCCGCCAGCCGCCGGACAACAACGCCGCGCGCCGGTCGAGATAAGGTTCGAGATGTGTGAGCGCGACGAGTTCATCCCGGCGTTGCTTCGCCACCGTCCCGCGCAGCCCGTAGAGTTGCGCGTAGAACAAAAGATTCTCATTCACCGTCAACTCATCGTAGAGCGAGAACTTCTGCGACATGTAACCAATGCTGCCCTTGACGCGTTCCGTGTCGCGCACCACATCCACGCCGCCGATGCGCGCGTCACCGCTGGTCGGTTCGAGAATGCCGCAGAGCATCCGGATAACCGTCGTCTTGCCGGAGCCGTTCGGGCCGAGGAAGCCGAAGATAGATTGTTTCTCGACACGAAAACTCACGTTGTCGACCGCCGTGAAATCGCCAAACTTCTTCGTCAGATTGGCGCACTCGATCATCGGCTTACCGGGGCGGCGGCGGGACGTTGGGGAACAAAACATCCACCGACATACCGGCGCGCAACAGGCCGGTATCGGTGGGTAGCCGGACTTTGACGCCGAAGACTTGCCGGATGCGGTCCTCAACGGTTTGGACATTGCGTGGTGTGAACTCGGCCTGCCGGTTGATCTGTTCGACGGTGCCGGTGAATTCCCGGTCGGGCGTGGAGTCGGTCCGCACTTTGGGTGTCTGGCCGACTTGGATCAATCCGAGCCACGTTTCCGGTACGAACACGCGCACCCAGAGATGTTGAGTCAGCAACAGCGTCGCCACTTCACGATTTGCCGGTAAGACGTCGCCGACTTTGACGCTGAGGACTTCGAGCACACAATCACTCGGCGCGACGATTCGCATTTCGCGGAGTTGGGCTTCGATCGTCGCCAACTGCGCGCGGGCTTGGTCGATGCGTTCGGGGCGCGTGCCTTCGGCGAGGAGTTCGAATTGCTTGCGGGCCGCATCCGCACTTTGTGCCAACGCGTCAGCTTTGCTGACGGTGTTCTGCATTTCGGATTCGGAGATAGTCTTGCTGGCGAATAATTGCCGGGCGCGGTCAGCATCGGCGCGCGTCGAAGTCAGTTGCGCGGTAAGAGATTCCCACGTGTGTTTTGCGGCGGCGATCTCGTTGGTACGCGGGCCGTGTTCGAGCTCGGCAAGAACGGCGGCGGCGTAATCGCGCTGGGAGGTGAGTTCGGTGGCGTCGAGTTCGGCGATAGGCTGGCCGGCTTTGAGAGCGTCGCCTTCTTGCGCGTGGAGTTTGATGACCCGGCCGCCGTAGCGGGAGGCGACGTGGACTTCGTCGGTTTCGATCGTGCCGGAAACCGTCGTGGCGACCCCGTTGCGACGCGACAGCCACCACGCCGCAACAGCAATTAAGGCCAGCACGATAATAATGATGAGCTTCCTCAAAGCGCCGGCACGATAACAAAACTGTTTCCGGTAAACAACCGTGACAGGCAGAGGCGATTCTGTTACGACGCCGGTATGGCGCGTTGGCTTAATCGGACGGTGCTGGGTATCGGGCTGGCATCATTGTTGAGTGATTGGTCACACGAAATTGCAACGGCGGTGATGCCGGCGTTTCTGGCGACGATGGGGGCGGCGGCGGCGTGGCTCGGGATCATCGAAGGGGTGTCGGATGGGTTGGCGAGTTTTGCGAAGATGGGGTCGGGGTATTACACCGATCAGATGCGACGGCGGAAACCCATTGCGGTGGTCGGCTACCTCGTGACGGCGACCGGCACGGCGTGCATCGGGTTGGCGACGCAGGCTTGGCACATTTTGTTGTGTCGCGCAGGGGCGTGGCTTGGGCGCGGGGTGCGGACGCCGGTGCGCAAGGCGTTGTTGGCGGCGGCGGTCACACCGGAGACGTACGGACGCGCGTTTGGGTTTGAGCGGATGATGGATACGTGCGGGGCGATCGTCGGGCCGATTACGGCGACGCTGTTGTTGGTGGCGTTCCACAATAATTTCTCGCGGGTGTTGTTGGTGACACTCATCCCGGGATTGCTGGCGGCAGCGGCGATTGCGTTGTTGGTGAAGGAACAGGACCGGGTTCACGTGAAGTACATTTCGTTTCGGGCCCGGTTGGCGGCGTTGCCGAAATCGTTTCAGCGGTTTTTGCTGGCGGTGGGTTTGTTTGGGGCCGGTGACTTTGCACACTCAATGTTAATCCTGCTCGCAACGCAGAAGCTGACGCCGCAATACGGTCAGGCCAAGGCGGCGAGCATCGCGGTTGCGTTGTACGTGCTACATAACGTGCTCTATGCCGGTTTTGCGTTTGTGGCCGGATGGCTGGCGGATCATATGAATAAGCGCGCGCTGCTGGCCGGTGGGTATGGGCTGGCGGCAGTGACCGGGTTGGTGTTGGTGTTTGCGCCGATGAACTTGCCGGTGCTGGTGCTCGTGTTTGTGCTCGCCGGCATCTTTGTGGCGACGGAGGAGGCGGTGGAGGATTCGCTCGCGGCGGAGTTGGTGGACAAGGAACATCACGGGATGGGATTCGGCGTGTTGGCGACGGTGAACGGCGTCGGCGATTTTCTGTCGAGCATCGTGGTGGGCGTGTTGTGGACGACGTGCTCGCCGGCGGTGGCGTTTGGTTACTCAACAGTTCTCTTTGCCGCAGGCGCTGTGTTAATATGGCGGACACGATGAGCAAACCTATTCGTGTTATCTCGTATGGGCTGGGAGCGATTGGTCGCGCGGCGGCGGAACTGGTCCTCCAAAAATCCAACATGCAACTGGTCGGCGCGGTTGATCTGAATCCGCAGGCGGTCGGGCGCGATTTCGGCGATGTGCTGGGCATTGGCCGACAACTCGGCTTCAAGGTCACGGACAAGGCGGTGGTGTTGTTCGGGCAGACGCAGGCAGATGCGGTGATTCATTGTACCGGGTCGAGTTTTGCGGATGTGTACCCGCAACTGGTCGAGATCGTGCGAGCCGGGCTGCATTGCGTGACGTCCTGCGAAGAGGCGATGTTTCCGAAATACCGGAATCCCGTTTTGGCCGGCGAACTCGACGACATGTGCGTCAAGAAAAGTTGCGCAGTGGTCGGCACCGGCGTGAATCCTGGCTTTGTGATGGACACGCTGGCGTTGGCGTTGACAGGAGCGTGCCGGAAGATCGACACGATTCATGTCACCCGCGTGGTGGATGCCGCGACGCGACGCGAGGCGTTGCAGCGCAAGGTCGGCGTCGGCATCAGCGAGGCGGAATTTACGAAGCTCGCGAGCGACAAGAAGATCCGGCATGTCGGGTTGACGGAGTCGTTGGTGTTTTTGGCGGATGCGTTGGGTTGGAAGTTGGAAAAAGTGGACGAGAGCATCGGACCTGTCCTCGCCGTTAAGCCAATCAAGACGAAATATTTCACGGCGGCGCCCGGTCAAGTGGCCGGCGTGCGTCAGGTCGCGGTCGGCGCGTTGAAGGGTAAGGAAGTTTTGCGGTTGGAGTTGCAGATGTATGCCGGCGCAGAGAATCCGCGCGACCAAATCGAGATTGCCGGCGATCCGCCGATGAAACTCGTGCTCGACGGCGGGACGCCCGGTGACATTGCGACGCCGGCCTTGCTGGTGAATTCTTTGCCGCTCTTGATGGAAGCGCGGGCGGGTTTGCACACGATGCGGACGCTGGGGTTGCCAAGGATTGCCGCATGACATCGAACGGCGCTTCACAGAAGCGCCGCTACACCAAGAGCCGTTGTAGCTGCGCTTCTGCACAGCGCAGGGAATCAAAATGAAAAATATCGTCTATTTCGACCTGGAAACGCAGAAGAGCGCGGCGGAAGTCGGCGGCTGGAACAAGAAGGCTGACATGCTCGTCTCGGTCGGAGTTACGTATAGCACCGGCGAGGGGCAATACCGGATTTTCCCCGAGTCGCAGGTCGAGGATTTGATCAAGCAACTGCGCCGGGCGGACTTGGTCGTCGGCTTCAACATCATCAACTTCGATTACGATGTGTTGACGCACTACACGTTGTTTGATTTTCATGAAGTCCCGACGCTGGATTTGATGAAAGACCTCGAAGGCACGCTCGGTCATCGCGTGTCCCTCGAATCGTGCGCTGTGCCGACGCTCGGCGCTCCGAAAGTCGCTGATGGCATGGCCGCTTTGAAGTGGTGGAAGGAAGGCCGGATCATGGAGATCGCCGAGTACTGCTGTTTCGACGTGAAGATCACGAAAGAACTCCATGAATACGGCAAGGCGGCCGGTGAAGTGTTCTATGTCGATCGTTTCGGTCAGAAGCGCGGCGTCAAAGTGAAGTGGCAGATGGAATAGGCTTTTTTTATGAAAAGAATCCTGTTCAGCGTGTTTTTTTTACTTTCGGCTTGTCTTTGGATTGGCTGCAAAGCGCCGCCACTGCGAATTAACGAGTCGTTTCGAACGAACCCTGCAGCCTATCGCGAAATTGCCGCAGTTCCATCGCGACTGTCCATCAAAGGTAATTCCGATAAAACCCAGAATGCGCTCGACATGGATCGCCAGGGGCATTTGGTTAAGACCAATCTTGCGGCTGCCGTAGAGAAAGTTTTTTCGGAGAGGGGTTACTCGTTCCGCGCTTCACCGCAACCCCTTTGCCTGAACGAGGACTGGGCACAATTTGATATAAACACAGCTACAACATTACAGGCAGTACAGGATGAATTTTGGCTCCTGAGCTTTAAGATTTTGCAAGATCGTCAACGTAAACAGCCCGTGCCATTTCATTATCAGATGGGCGAATGTTTGACGGAACTGAAGATCGCTCTCGGCCTGCAAGACGCTCCAGCGATCCTCTTGATGGATAGTTCCGTATTTCTCGAATCGCGTATGGCACGTAACAAGCGCCGTGGCAAGATGGCACTCGGAATCCTTATCGGTGTGGCCACAGGCATCGCCACTGGCGTTGCGGTGACACCGCTCTACGAATCCCCCGGCCAAGTGCAAAATATCGTGGCCTTGGTAGATGGGCAAACCAACGAAATCCTTTGGTGGAATAGCGTCCGTTCAATCCACATCAATGCTCGTTCAGGTCCAGTCCTAGAAGAAAGCATCCGCTATTGTATAGATACACTGCCGGTTGTTAACCCCGCTTCTCGTTGACGTGATCGAACCTATCGTCGCGCAACCTTGCCGGCGTTGCGGTGTTGGAGTCCTTCAGCTAATCTTGCTGGCGATGGCTTCCAACGATACCGATCTCGTCCTCATGACCCGTGTCAAAGAGGGCGATGAGGATGCTTTTCGCGAATTGATCGAGCGCTACCAGCGGCCCGTCATCAACATGATTTACCGGAGTATCGGCGACGCCTGGGAAGCTGAAGACCTCGCGCAGCGCGTCTTCATCCAAGTCTTCCGGTCGGCGGGCCGGTATCAAGCGACGGCGAAATTCACGACGTGGCTATTCACCATCACGCGCAATACGGTTCTCAATGAATACCGGCGCCGCGGCCGACGGGCGACGGAGTCGCTCGACGCGCTCACCGAAAACGAGGAAAGTGCTCGCCAGTTTGCCGATGCGCGGACAGCGGATCCGGCGCAGGAAGTTGTCGAGCGGGAGTTGCAGGACACGATTCACGCCGCCATCCAGACGTTGCCGGAGGCGCAACGGACGGCGGTGATTCTCTGCCGATTCGAGGGTCTGGCGTATGAGGAAATCGCCGTGGTGCTGGGGTGTTCGGTGTCGGCGGTGAAATCGTTGCTGAATCGGGCCCGGGAAGCGTTGAAGGAGAAATTGCGCGGTTGTTATTGACCGCAACCTTTCGGAAGGGCCGGTGTTGAAGTGAATATGAACCGCGATGAATACGAAGACAAAGACGCGCAAGCCGCCTGGGAGTTATTGGGCCGGCAGCGCGGGATTGAGCCTTCGTTTGGTTTTGCGCAGCGCACCATCCGCCGTTTGCACGAGGCGCCGGCCCGCCGGTTTTGGCAGTTGCCGGTGTTTCGGTGGGCGACGGCGTTGAGTTGTGTGGCCATGATCAGCATCAGCGGTCTCGTGATTCAACGGCGCGCAATCGCACGGCACAACGCGGAGGTTTATGCCGCAGCCCATCAGGATACGCTCGAAGATTACGATGTGATTGCCGCGCTCGATCAATTGGAGGACGACAACAGGCTATGAAATGGCTCGTGCTCGCATTGCTGATAGCAGTTGGCGCCGCGGCGCAAGAGCCGCCGCGCGACCGGCAGCCATTAACTGACGAACAGAAGGCGCAGATGGAGCAACGCGCCAACGAGAACTGGAGCAAGTTGCCGCCAGAAGCGAAGATGCAAGTTCTCCGGTTACACAGCGCACTCAATCAGATGCCGCCGGAGGAACGGCAATTCATTCATGAACGCATCAAACGGTTTGTGGAGATGACTCCGGAAGAGCGGCAGCGCTTGAAAGAGAATGGCGACCGGTGGAAAAAAATGTCACCCGAGCAACGCGAGAAAGCCCGGGAACAATTCCGGCAACAGCGCAAAGAATTTGAAGATAAGTGGCGGCAGGAACATCCCGGCGAAGAACCCCCGTTCCCGCCGCGTGGTCACAAGCCGCCGCCAGCCGAGAACCGAGAAACCAAAACCGAGAACCCCCAAAAGGAGAACCCATGAAGTTACTGAAAGCACTCACCGCCCTAGCCATCATTGGCTTGGTCACGTCGTACGCGTATGCGGACGACAAGGCCCCCGCCAAAGGCGATATCCACCGCGGCGCCGCGAAGATGATGGAGCATCTGTTGCCTCCCCCCATCCTCGATGACCTGAAGCTCACCGCCGATCAGAAGACAAAATACGACGGCCTCGAAACCGCGTTCAAGAAAGACGCGGACGCGTGGGACAAGACGCACCCGGGCTTCAAAGAAGAGATGCAAAAAGCCCATGCCGCCAAGGATAAAGACGCGATTAAAAAGCTGTTGGAACAACGCAAGCCGTTGATGGATACCCGCAAGGGCTACGTCGAACAGCTTCGCGCCTCGCTCACGGACGAGCAGAAAGCCACCCTCGACAAGGGACTGGCAGAAATTCGCGAACGCATGGGCAAAGGCCCGCGCGGCGATCAGGGCGAAAAGAAGTCTCCGAAGCCTGCTCCCGCTGAGTAATTGACGTTGATCCTTCCAGGCGGCTCTCGTTCGGCAACGGACGAGAGCCGTTCTATTTTAAGAACGTGGGAGCGGCCTCAGCGCCGCGACAGATGTTGAGTTGTCGGTCGCGGCACTGAGGCCGCTCCCACATTACGGCGCGCGCAATTTACAGATAAACGCGCCGTCCATCTGATCGCGCGGCGGCACCACGGCGCGCTGGGCTTCGATCACAAACCCCGGTAGCTGCGTGACCACCTGCTCGTTTTCCTGCGCCTCGACACTGCACGTGCTGTAGACAAGCACCCCGCCCGGCTTCACAAACTGACCGGCATCCGTGAGCAACTTTTTCTGGATCGCGGCCAACCGGGTGATTTCCGCCGGTTGGAGCCGCCACCGTAAGTCCACCCGCCGCCGCATGACGCCGGTATTTGAGCACGGCGCATCAACGAGCACCCGATCGAATTGCCGGCCGCGCAGACACCGGCCATTCGCGCAGGCCAAGGTCGCGACGATGGTAATCCCAAGCCGCCGGCAATTCTCCGTCACCAAACCCAGCCGGACATTCGACGAATCGGCGGCGATGATCTGGCCGCGGTTCTGCATTTTTGCGGCGATGTAGGTGGTCTTACCGCCCGGCGCGGCGCACATATCAAGAATGGCCTCGCCCGGTTGCGGGTCAAGCGCATCTACCGCAAGCAACGTGGACGGATCTTGCACATAGAACTCGCCATTCTTCCAGGCCGGTGAGCTAAACATGCCGGCTGAGTCAGTAACGCGCCACGCCAACGGATGAGCGGTCGGCTCAGCCGCTAGAGGCGAGGTTGTGCCGCCGGTTCGGAGCGTATTGATCCGTATATATATGGAGGGCGGTTGATTGTTCCATTCGCACCACGCGGCACCGTGCCGGTCATACAACCAGCGCGGATGCGACAGCCGCACCCACGGTTCGGCGCGTTCCAGCGCGGCCGGGTCGGTCCGGCGGAGCACGGCATTGATGAAGCGCACTTCGGCCGGGCTGACGTGCTGTTTCGCGAGTTCGACGGTTTCATGCACGGCAGCGTGCGGGGCGGTCTTCTGGTAGTGAAGTTGGTAGAGGCCGAGATGGAGCAGATTGGCCACGACCGGGCGCGGTTTCTTGCCGGCGACGGACTCGATTAGATAATCGAGCTCGAGCCGGTGCCGGAGACAGCCGTAGAAGAGTTCCTGCACGAAAGCGCGGTCTTGCGCCGGTAGTTTCGCCCGTTCGTCGAGCAGCTCGTCGGCGAACTGGCGCGCGCGCGGCCAGGCGTCGAGAAGTTCAAGAGCGATTTGCCGGGCAGTCATTTCGGAAAAGCTAGCATAATATTTTGCGCCGAAGCGAGTCCGGGGCTGGACAAAAAGTTTCGCGCGGCTAGGATGCGCGTGCGAGTTTCCGTTGTGACTGCGAAAAAACACATCTTGGCCATCGTCGGCCGCCCCAATGTCGGGAAGAGTGCGCTCTTCAATTGCATTGCCGGGCGGCGCATTGCCATTGTCCACGAAGAACCCGGCGTGACGCGCGACCGGGTCAGCGCGCCGGCGGAGAGTGGGAATAAACATTTTGAGGTGGTGGATACCGGCGGGATCGCGTTCATGGACGAGGAGAAGGGCGGCGACTTGATCGCCATCGCGTCGAAACGCCAGGCGGAAGTCGCGATCGAGATGGCCAACGCATTGGTGATGGTTGTCGACGTGACGGCCGGGGTGACGCCGTTGGATTTGGAGATCGCGAAGAAATTGCGGCGGAGCGGTAAGCCGGTCTTTCTCGCGGTGAACAAGGTTGATAACGAGCAACGCGCCAAAGATGTGGCGGAGTTCAGCGAACTGGGATTCGAGGCGACGTTCGCCATCGCGGCGATTCACGGGCAGGGCGTTGAAGGTCTCGTGGAAACGGCGACAGCGGATTTCCCGGTCGGCGAAGTCGAAGTCGCGGTCCGCCCCACGCGCATTGCGATTGTGGGCCGCCCCAACGTCGGTAAATCGTCGCTGGTGAATGCTCTCTTGAAGAGCGACCGGACCATCGTGAGCGAGGTGGCCGGGACGACGCGCGATTCGGTGGACGTGCCGTTCAGGCTCGCCGGCAAGGAATACATGCTCATCGACACGGCCGGGTTGCGGCACCGGAGCAAGATTAATACGTCGGTGGATCAATTTGGGTTGATGCGCGCGGAACGCTCGATCCGGGAATGCGACGTGGCCGTGCTCGTGCTCGATGCCGTGGCCGGCGTGACGAAACAGGATCAGAAGATCGGCGGCCAAATCGCGGAAGCCAAACGCGCCTGCGTGATCTTGGTCAACAAGTGGGATCTCGCCGCTGAATTGGACGCGAAAACGCGCCATATGAAAGCTGCCGGCAAGCGCCAGAAAGATTTTCGCGATGAATACATCGAGGCGCTGCACAAGGAATTGTTCTTTTTGGATTGGGCAACGGTGTTATTCACGTCGGCGAAGACCGGCCAAGGGGTGAACGAGTTATTCAAAGCCATTGGCGTTATCGACAGCGAGATGGAGAAAGAGATCGAGACGCCGGCGTTGAACCGGTTGCTCGCCCGCGCCATCGACGCGTATCCACCGTCGTACGTGGGCGGCCGGCGATTCAAAATTTATTATGCTTTCCAGAAGTCCACACGGCCGCCGCGGTTCCTTTTATTCGTCAATGATGTGGATTGTTTGACGAAACACTACGAACGCTTCCTCACGGACAAAGTCCGGGCGACGTACAGCTTCACCAGTTGCCCGGTCGTGCTCGAACTCCGGGCGCGTGAGCGAAAAGATTTCGTCGCAAAACCGCCACAAAAACGTCACTTTGAAAAAAAGTTGTGATCCGGAACACTTTTTTCTTGAAACACCATATGTGGGGTCTTACAGTGGTGCACGTCACTATTAGAGGGGGTTTGGGGCACGTTTCCTCTTTCCCAGAAATTGCAGAATTACGACGCGGGGCAGAATTAGGAGGCAGCTGTGATCAATCTGAAGCAGAGCACAGGAGTATTTTCTGTGCATAAAACAAAGTTAAGCCGTAAAGAAGTTGAAGCCGATATTCCCACCATCAGCAGTCCGAGTAAACGATCCAAACCGAGCGCCAAGAAAAATGGGCTAATTGTGCCGCGCGTTTTCAGTCGGGCCGGCGTGAAACCGTTCGACGAACTCGAATGGGAACGCCGCAAAGCCGAGATTACCGATGACGCCGGCAAGACGATCTTCAAACAGGACAACGTCGAAGTGCCGAAGAACTGGTCGATTCTCGCGACGAAGGTCGTGGTCTCAAAATATTTCTACGGCGAGAACGGCACCAGCGAACGCGAGCACAGCGTCCGGCAACTCGTCCACCGCGTCACTAACACCGTCTCAGACTGGGGTCGCGCGCAGGGCTATTTCGCCAGCGATAAGGACGCCGATGCGTTCTATGACGAGTTGACCTGGTTGTGCGTCAACCAGTACGGCTCGTTTAACTCGCCGGTCTGGTTCAACTGCGGTCTCTATCACGAATATCACATCGGGAAAAACAGCGGCCCCGGTAACTTCTGCTTCGACCGCCAGACAAACCAGATCAAACAGGCCACCACGCAATACGAGTATCCGCAGTGCTCAGCCTGTTTCATCCAATCGGTGGGCGACACGATGGAAGACATCATGGAATTGGCGCGGGCCGAAGCGATGCTCTTCAAGTATGGCAGCGGCACCGGCACCGATCTCTCCACGTTGCGCAGCCGGCGCGAGAAACTGTCCGGCGGCGGCCGGCCGAGCGGGCCGATGTCGTTCCTGCGCGTGTTCGATTCGATCGCCAGCGTGGTGAAATCGGGCGGCAAGACCCGGCGCGCGGCGAAGATGAACACCTTGAAAGTCTGGCATCCGGACATCAAGGACTTCATCGAAGCCAAGCCGAAGGAAGAGCGGAAAGCGTGGTCGTTGATTGAAGCCGGCTATTCGGGCGACTTCAACGGGGACGCCTACGGCTCCGTCTCGTTCCAAAATGAAAACCTCAGCGTCCGCGTGACCGACGAGTTCATGCGCGCCGTCATCGACGACAAGGATTGGACGACCCACTGGGTCACCGACCCCAGCAAGCCCGGCCCGACGTACAAAGCCCGCGAGTTGATGCAAGGCATCGCCGAAGGCACGTGGACCTGCGGCGATCCCGGCGTCCAGTACGAGGACACCATCCAACGCTGGCACACCTGCAAAAACACCGCACCGATCAACTCCAGCAACCCGTGCTCCGAGTACATGTTCCTCGACAACAGCGCGTGCAACCTCGCCTCGCTGAATTTGATGAAGTTCCTCCGCGACGACGGCACCTTTGATGTCGAACGCTACAAAGCCGCCGCTGAAATCTTCATTACCGCCCAGGAAATCATGGTCGATAACGCGAGTTATCCGACCAATGACATCGCGCAGAACAGCCATCTCTTCCGCCCGCTCGGTCTCGGCTACGCGAACCTCGGTTCGCTGCTCATGGCGCTCGGTCTGCCCTACGACAGCGACGAAGGACGCTCCATTGCCGGCGCGTTGACGGCCATCATCCACCTCCAAGCCTACGTGCAATCCGCACGGATCGCCGAGAAGCTCGGCGCGTTTGAAGGCTTCGAGAAGAACCGCGAGCCGATGCTCCAAGTCATGGAACAACATCGCGACTCCGTGAAACGCATTCACCCGAGCTGCCCCGACTACCTCCGGGCTGCCGCGCAACGTTGTGGCGACGAAGCCGTCGAGCTCGGTCGCCGGTACGGCTATCGCAACTCCCAAGTCACCGTCCTCGCGCCGACCGGCACGATCGCGTTCATGATGGACTGCGACACCACCGGCGTCGAACCCGACATCGCGCTCGTGAAATACAAACTCCTCGCCGGCGGCGGGATGCTGAAAATCGTCAACCGGACCGTGCCGATGGCCTTGCGCAAACTCGGCTACAGCGAGTCCCAGATCACCGACATTGTGAAGTTCGTCGACGCGAACGACACCATCGAAGGCGCGCCGGATCTGCAAGACAAACACCTGCCGGTGTTCGACTGCGCGTTCAAACCCGCCAAAGGCAAACGCACCATCCATTATCTGGCGCACCTCAAGATGATGGCCGCGGCGCAACCGTTCCTCAGCGGCGCCATCTCCAAGACCGTCAACATGCCCCAGGACGCCACGGTTGACGACATCATGCAGACGTACATTGAAGGCTGGAAGCTCGGCCTCAAGGCGGTTGCGATCTACCGGGACGGCTCGAAACGTTCCCAGCCTCTCAACACGTCCAAGACCAACAGCGGCAAGCCCGCCCCGACCGTTCAGGAAACGGACGAACTCAAATCGCGCATCCTCGAACTCGATTCCGAAATTAACGAACTGCGCACCCGCGCCGCCGCGCCCCTGCGCCATCGGTTGCCGGACACGCGGCAGGCGGTCACGCACAAATTCGACATTGCCGGCCACGAAGGCTACATCACCGTCGGGCTCTACGAAGACGGCACCCCCGGCGAGTTGTTCATCACCATGGCCAAAGAAGGCTCGACCATCGGCGGCCTCATGGACACCATCGGCACCCTCGTCAGCATGGCGTTTCAATACGGCGTGCCGCTCGAAACGCTCGTCAAAAAATTCGCCCACCAACGGTTCGAACCGTCCGGCTTCACGAAGAACCCGGACATTCCGATTGCCAAGTCGATCACCGACTACCTCTTCCGTTGGCTGGCTTGCCAGTTCATCCCCGGCTACCGCGAAGCCAACTCGCCCAACGCCGGCCAGACCGAATTGCCACTCAAAGAAGTCGCCGAACAAGAGCAAAAAGCCGTCAACCGGCCCGTCCAGGATCTGGAACAGACCGGCGAAGTCGCCGCCCGGCCGTTGACCAGCGTCCAAGCCCTGAGCAAAACCATCGCGCACTTCATGACCGATGCCCCGACCTGCGACACCTGCGGCGCGATCACCGTCCGCAACGGCGCGTGCTACAAGTGCCTGAACTGTGGCAACTCCATGGGCTGTTCCTAAACACCCAGCACAATCCCAACACACAAACCCCGGGCCTAGCTCGGGGTTTGTTGTTTTTGAGATTGCAATTGCCCCCAAAATCGGCTTTTTTACGACTGTCTTCGCTGGAATGGAGGCCAGCAACAGATGCGTAAATATATTTATGGATTAGTTTTGGGGACCGCGGTTAGTTTATTGGTGACCGCACAATCAATTGCCGGTGTGGCACCCGCCGCCCCGTGGCAAATCACCGTTCTCGGTCAAGATCGCGGCGTGATCTTTCTGACCTTTGCGAATGACTTCACCTCGACCGGCTACGGGATCTCGCTCGATGCGCTCGGCCCGTTTACCATTGCCGGAACCTGGGACAACGACGCCAACGGCGACATCGTCGGCGGCTTCACCGAATTCGTCGAAGGCGGCAGCCAAGCCGGCATCATTGAAGGCCGCGTGCGCGGCAATGGCGGATTTGTCGGCCACGTTAAAACCACGCATGGCCCGCAGAAATTCAAAGCGCCCGCCCCCGGCCCTATCCCGGACCTAAGCGGCAGTTGGACCGCCTCCGTCGAATCTGACGGCAAAAAGACTCTCGAAACATTCACCCTCACGCCCTCAACGAACAACGTGCCGGGCTGGTTCGATCTCAACGGCAACGGCATCGACAACAACGGCTCGTTCGCGCTGTCCGGTGCCGTGCTCGTCACCACCGACCGCAACGCCGCCGGTTACACGATCAGTAATTTTGGGACAAGCACCTTGCAAGCCGCCTTCATCGGCAAAGTCTCCAAGAAGGCCAATCGGCTGGTTCTCCGTGGCAAAGACGAAAACGACAAAGGCACCACGCTCCAAGCTGAGAAACCAAAAACCAAGTAGTTGACCCAGTTGCTGCACTCTCCTACAGTGCCGCCGCGAGTTTATGAAGGTTTTGGTTATTGGCGGCGGCGGCCGCGAACATGCTTTGGTGTGGAAGCTGGCCCAAAGCCGGCACGACACAAAACTATACTGCGCCCCCGGTAACCCCGGTATCGCGCAACTTGCCGAATGCGTGACCCTGACCGATCCGGTCGCCTTCGCTGCCGAAAACCAAATTGATCTTACCGTCGTCGGCCCCGAAGTGCCCCTCTGCGCCGGCATCGCCGACGCATTTCACGCTCGCGGACTCCGGATTTTCGGCCCGACCCAAGCCGCAGCGCAACTCGAAGGCAGTAAAGTTTTCTCGAAACGCTTCCTCTTAAAACACGGCATCCCAACCGCCGCCGCCGGCATCTTCGACCAACCGGCCGCCGCCCGCGCTTACGTCCGCCAACACGGTGCGCCGATTGTCGTCAAAGCCGACGGTCTCGCCGCCGGCAAAGGCGTCATCGTTGCCAAGACCGTGGCGGAAGCCGAACAAGCCATTACCGACATCATGGAGAAACGCGTGTTCGGCGATGCCGGCGCGCAGGTCGTCATCGAAGATTGTCTCGTCGGCGAAGAAGCCAGCGTGATGGCGTTGGTGGACGGTCAGAACTTCAAGATCCTCGTGCCGGCCCAAGATCACAAACGCGTCGGCGACAATGATACCGGGTTGAATACCGGGGGGATGGGGGCGTATTCGCCGATGGGGATACCGGTGGATGCCACAGATATTTTCGCGCGCACATTGGCCGGGTTGAAAGCCGACGGCATTGATTACCGGGGCGTGCTCTATGCCGGGCTGATGTTGACGAAGACGGGGCCGCAGGTCATTGAGTTCAACTGCCGGTTCGGCGACCCGGAGACGCAAGTGGTGGTGCCGCGGATGGATTTTGATCTCGTGGAAGCCTGTCTCGCGACGGCGGCCGGGACGCTCGATAAATTTACGGTGAAATGGAAGCCCGGGGCGGCGGCGTGCGTGGTCATGACGGCCGGCGGTTATCCCGGTAACTATGAACGCGGGAAAGTGATTGACGGGTTGAAAGAGGCCGGTAAGTTGGCTAACGTCACCGTGTTTCACGCCGGCACGAAGCAGGTTGGCGACACGTTGGTGACTGACGGCGGCCGGGTCCTCGGCGTGACCGGCCTCGGCGCGAACATTACGGAAGCGGTGCAGCGCGCGTATGCGGGCGTGGAGTTGATTCACTTCGAGGGCGCGCATTATCGCCGCGACATCGCGGCACGACATAAATGAAACATAAACTTTTCCTTAGCCTATTGGCACTGCTGCTGACCGTTACCGGTCATGGAGACGAGCCCAGTGTGACTCCTGAGACACCGCAGATGCCGGCAAAAATCGGACCGATGGATGTTCTCAAGAGTCGTGATGGCAAACCGCGTGCGATTACCGATGAGCCACCCGTGCCGACAAAAGGGTTCGGACTGATCGCGGAAACGCCAGGCTTGCCGGCGGGTGAACTCATCGACGTGCTCAAGCAACACTATGTTGACCGCGAGACGCTGGATGCGAAGAAGCTGAATGCTGCTTCGGTGGCCGGCCTGCTGCAGATGCTCGGGGCGGGGGCGAAGTTGCTCACCGCGGAGGAAGCGGCCTCGAATTCCACTGTGGTCACGCCGACTGTCGATCTCACACACGAGCCGCTGGCGCGGGTCGAGGCCATTCAGCCGGACATCGGCTACATTCGCCTCGTCGACGTGACGCCGGAGACAGCGCTGGCGTTGGATACCGAGTTTAAGAAATTCGCCGATGCCAAGGTGACCGGCTACATTCTCGATCTGCGGTTTGCTGACGGAACGAATTATGCCGCGGCGGCCATCGTCGCGAGCCGGTTTCTGACGGCGGGCGTGGAGGTGTTCCAACTGAAGCAATCCACTGGCGAACCGCAAGTGTTTCACACCGTCGAGGCGCCCAAGACGTTGGCCAGCGAATTGGCGAACGCGCCGTTGATGTTGTTGGTCAACGGGGACACGCGCGGCAGCGCCGAAGTCCTCGTCGGCGCGTTACGCGCTCAGGATCGCGGGATTGTGATTGGCGGACCGACCTCGGGCTTACCGGTCGCTTGGGAAGATGTGAAGCTGTCCGACGGCCGCGTGCTCCGGCTGGCCACGGCAAAGATTTCGTTTCCCAAAGGCGGCGCGACTTTTCCCGGCGGATTGATTCCCGATATCATGGTGAAGATCGATCCGCAGACCGAGCACGAGGTGGTGTTTAATTTGCAAACGAACATGACGCTGACCGCCAGCTTGCAGGCGCGCGTGAAGAAGAAGGGCTATTCCGAGGCGGAACTGGTGAAGGCTTTTCGCGGCGACCGCATCGAGTCGCCGGCCCTCAAGCTCGGCGGACAATCCGGTCTGGCGACGAACGCGTTGGCGCTCGGCACGACTGAGGAAGATGGCGACTTGCAGACGGTCCGCGACATCGTGTTGCAGCGGGCGGTCGATATTTTGAAAGGCATTCGCGTGCTCTTGTCCTGGCGATGAAAACGATCCTCTTTATCTGCACCGGCAACGTCTGTCGCAGCCCGATGGCGGAGGGGTTGTTGCGCGCTGCGTTGGGTAATAATCCAAACTACCGGGTCGCGTCCGCCGGCATTGGCGCGCTCGATGGCCAACTGGCCAGCCCGGAGTCCGTGCAAGCGATGGCTGAAATCGGGTTGGACATTGCCAGCCACGTCAGCCAGTCGTTGCGTGTCCCGTTGGTCGAAGCCGCTGACTTCATCTTTACGATGACCCGGCAACAACAGGACACGATCCAAGCGTTTTATCCGAGCGCGGCCGAAAAAACTTTTCTGCTGCGGGAATTCGAGGACGCCGAAGTCATTGGCCGAGACGTGTCCGATCCGATTGGCCAATCGCTCGACGTCTATCGGCGCACCCGTGACCAGATCCAGCAGGCGTTGCCGAGCATTTTGGAATTCATCAAAGGCACCGAAGTGCACCGCGAATCCCCCAAGCCCCGGCAAGTCACCCGCGTGGCCGTCGCCGCCGACCATGGGGGCGTCGCGATGAAAGAAACCGTCAAAGACTGGCTCGTGCAACACGGATATCAATTCGCCGATTTCGGCACCCACTCGACGGATGCTGTGGACTATCCCGATTACGCGTTCGTCGTCGCCCGCGAAGTGGCCACCGGCAACTTCGACCGCGGCGTGCTCATCTGCAAAAGCGGCATCGGCATGAGCATCGCCGCCAACCGCGTCATCGGCGCCCGCGCGGCGCTGGTCAACGACGAGCACTGGGCGAAACTGAGCCGCGAACACAACGACGCCAACATTCTCGTCCTCTCCGCCTTGGAAATGAACGACGCCAAGGCGACATTGATACTCGAAGCCTGGCTCAAAACCGAATTTGAAGGAGGCCGCCACGAGCGGCGCGTAAAGAAAATGGACAACCCACCCACACCACTAAAAAACAAAACCTCAGCCATCGAGCAAGTCGACCCCGAGATCTTCGGCGCCATCCAGCACGAGCAACAACGCCAGCAGGACAACATCGAACTGATCGCCAGCGAGAACTTCGTCTCCCCGGCCATCCTCGAAGCCACCGGCACGGTGCTCACCAACAAATACGCCGAAGGCTACCCCGGCAAGCGTTACTACGGCGGCTGTGAATGCGTGGACGTCGTCGAGCAGCTCGCCATCGACCGCGCCAAACAACTCTTCGGCGCCGAACACGCCAACGTCCAGCCGCACTCCGGTTCGCAAGCCAACATGGCCGCGTTCTTCGCCGTCGCCAAACCGGGCGACACCATTCTCGCGATGAGCCTGAATTTTGGCGGCCATCTGACGCACGGTTCGCCGGTCAACTTCTCCGGCAAGTTATTCCGCATCGTCCCGTACGGCCTGAGCGCCACGGACGAACGCATCGACATGGACGAACTCGCGCGCCTTGCCCGCGCAGAAAAACCGCGCATCATTATCGCCGGCGCCAGCGCTTACCCGCGCATCCTCGATTTCGCCGCGTTCGCTGCCATCGCCAAAGAAGTCGGCGCAGCCTTGATTGTGGACATGGCACACATTGCCGGCCTCGTCGCGGCCGGAGTCCATCCGAGCCCGGTCCCGTATGCGGACATCGTCACGACCACGACGCACAAAACCCTCCGTGGCCCGCGCGGCGGGTTGATACTCTGCAAAGAAGGACTCGCCAAAACAGTGAACTCCCAAATCTTCCCCGGCATCCAAGGCGGCCCCCTCGAACACGTCATTGCCGCCAAAGCCATTTGCTTCAAAGAAGCCCTGCAACCGGAGTTCAAGACCTACCAACAGCAAGTCGTCAAGAATGCCCAGGCCCTCGCCGCGGCCCTGACCGGAAAAGGCTACCGGATCGTCAGCGGCGGCACCGATAATCACCTGATGCTCGTCGATCTGCGCCCGAAGAAACTCACCGGCAAGATCGCGCAAGAAGCCCTCGATCACGCCGGCATCACCGTGAACAAAAACATGATCCCATTCGACCCGGAAAAACCCGCGGTCACCAGCGGCATCCGCATCGGCACCCCCGCGATGACGACCCGTGGGATGCAAGTGGGCGAGATGACACAAATTGCCGCGTTGATTGACGAAGTCCTCCTCGCCCCCGCTGACACGACCGTGCAAGCTCGGGTGAAAGACAAGGTCAAAGCGCTGACAGGCCGGTTCCCCCTCCCGTACTAAGCCAGGGGAATCAAAATGAAAATCACGAGCCTCAAAGACATACCGGCGGAGCGGGTGGAGATGGACGGCGTGAAGGATTGTCATTATCAAGTCGCGATCACCGCCCGCGATGGCGCGCCCAGCATGGCGATGCGGTTTTTTGACGTTGCCCCCGGTGGGAATACGCCGCTGCACAACCACCCGTACGAGCACGAAATTTATATCACCGAAGGCGTGGGCACCGTCTGGCGCGAGGGGCAGGAAGTTGCGCTGCAGGCCGGTGACATTCTCTACATTCCGTCAGACGAAAAGCATCAGTTCAAGAATACCGGGGAGAAGCCGTTTAAGTTCATGTGCCTGATCCCGGCTAAGTTTCAGAAGTGCTAAATGCCACGCCTCACAAAAATCTATACGCGCACCGGTGACGCCGGGGATACCGGTTTGGTCGACGGCGAACGCGTCAGCAAGGATTCGCCGCGCCTCTGGGCGTACGGGACGGTTGATGAATTGAATTCCGTTATTGGCGTCGCCCGGGCCGGTAAGCTCGACAAGAAGACCGACGCCATCCTCGCCGGAATCCAAAATGATCTCTTTGATCTCGGGGCTGAACTGGCCGGCGCGCCGGGCATGGTCCGGCAATCGCAGATTGACGCGTTGGAGAAATTAATGGACGCGTGCAACGCCAAGCTTGGTCCGCTCCGGGAATTCATCTTACCGGGCGGAACACCGGCGGCGGCTCAACTTCACGTGGCGCGGACGGTTTGCCGGCGCGCGGAGCGGTTTTGTGTGCGACTCAAGCCGGACGGTCTCGCTGTTCCGTATCTGAACCGACTCAGTGATGCGCTGTTCGTGTTGGCGCGGTGGGTGAATTATAAAGCCGGGCAGAAAGACACGTTCTGGCGGAAGTGACCGGTTAGGCGCCGACCAATGTTTCACCAAACCGCGCGCTGAGAGCGGTGAAGACGATCTCGGCAATCTGCGCGAGGTTGAAGCGTGAGTTGTCGATAATCAGGTCGTGATGGAAGGGGTGGGCGGCATCTTCCACGAAGAAAGTTTTCAAGTACTGCCGGCGTTCGCGTTCCCCTTGGTCGATGAATTGTTCCGCTTCATGAACCGTGAGGCCGCGGTCGGCCGCGGCTTGGTGCACACGCCAGCCGCGAGGTGCGACGAGGCGCACGTGCATGCCGTTGCGCAGGTCTTGGGTAATCAGGTGGCTGCCGCGGCCAACGGTGATCGTGTGGCCGTGAATCGCGAGCGAGCGAATCACTTCGGCCATCTTCCGGACAATGACGGATTCTTCCACCCGGTTGTTGAGAATCGAATCGAAGATCGCGCTCATTTCGTTGCGCCGGCGACCATCAATGGCCTCCACGACGCCCCGTGACAAATGCAGCTCTCGGGCCACCTTGTCGAGGAGTTGATGGTCATAGGCGACCCAGGGGAAGAACGGCCGACACCGCTCGTTCAGGATTTCCTGGAGCCGGTAAGCGAGAAGTGATCCTTCACAGCCGAATTCGCGGGAGATGGTAACGAACGGATACGTCTCGGGGGCGAGTGGCTGACCGCGTTCCTTAGCTTTTTCCCACGCATGCACGTGTGCGGTGATTCGAGCCTCAAGGCTCGCCATCGCCCACCCGTGGGAGTTCGTGCTCATTCCACCGGACGGTACTCGGCAACCTGCAATCTGGCAAGGGCGCGCCCCAGCGCCGCCTGCGCGCGCGCGGTATCAATGGTGCCGGTCTTGTTCGCGAGGCGTTCAACGGCACGCTGTTTGGCGCGTTCGGCACGGGCTTTGTCAATATCCTGCGGCTGCTCGGCGCTCCGAGTCAGGACTGTCGTGCGATCTTTTTGGACGCAGAGAAAACCAGTCCCAACAGCCACATACTTGTCCTTGCCGTCCGGTAAGCGCATGCGAAGCGGACCGGGTTTGAGGGCGAACACATAGGGCGCATGGTGCGCGAGGATTTCAAATTGGCCTTCCTGACCGGGGGCGATCACGAAGCCCACTTCCTCTTTCAGGAAGGCTTTCTGCAACGTCAGAATTTCGAAGGCGAACGAGGACATTAGGACTTCATCTTCTCCGCTTTGGCGCGGGCTTCTTCGATCGCGCCGACCATGTAGAAGGATTGCTCCGGTAGGTCGTCACACTTGCCGTCGAGGATTTCTTTGAAGCTGCGGATCGTGTCGGCGGTGCGGACGTACTTGCCGGGGGTGCCGGTGAATTGTTCGGCCACGAAGAACGGTTGCGACAGGAAACGTTGAATCTTCCGGGCGCGCGAGACGGTGAGCTTGTCGTCTTCGCTCAATTCTTCCATACCGAGAATCGCGATGATGTCTTGCAGATCTTTGTAGCGCTGCAATACCTGCTGCGTCGCACGGGCGACTTTGTAGTGATCTTCACCGACGACGAGCGGATCGAGAATCCGGGAAGTCGACGCGAGTGGATCGACGGCGGGGTAGATGCCGAGTTCGGCGATTTGCCGGGACAAGACGATCGAGCCGTCCAAGTGGGTGAAAGTAGTGGCCGGCGCGGGGTCGGTGATGTCGTCGGCAGGGACGTAGACGGCTTGCACGGACGTGATCGAGCCGCGTTTTGTTGACGTGATACGTTCCTGCATGTCGCCCATTTCGGTGCTCAGCGTGGGCTGGTAACCGACGGCGCTGGGCATCCGGCCGAGGAGCGCGGAGACTTCAGAGCCGGCTTGGGTGAAACGGAAGATGTTGTCGATGAACAGGAGTACGTCCTTGTTCTCGTAGTCGCGGAAGTATTCGGCTTGCGTGAGCGCGGAAAGCGCGACGCGGAGACGGGCGCCCGGCGGCTCGTTCATCTGGCCGAACACCATGACCGTGTTGGCGATAACGCCGGACTCGGTCATTTCGAGGTAGAGATCGTTACCTTCGCGTGTGCGTTCGCCGACGCCGCCGAACGCGGAGTAGCCGCTGTGCTCTTTGGCGATATTGCGGATCAGCTCTTGAATCAACACGGTCTTACCGACGCCGGCACCACCGAACAGACCGACCTTGCCGCCTTTGGCGAACGGCGCAAGCAAGTCGATGGATTTCAAACCGGTTTCAAATTGCTTCGTGGCCGGTACTTGATCTTCGAATGCCGGTGACTGGCGATGAATCGGCAGGCGCAGTTTGGCATCCACCGGGCCTTTGCCGTCGATGGGATTGCCGAGCAAGTCGAAGATGCGGCCGAGTGAAGTCGCGCCGACCGGCACCGAGATCGGTGCGCCGGTATCAATCGCTTCCATCCCGCGCACGAGACCTTGTGTCGCGCTCATGGCGACGGCACGAACGATCCGGTCGCCCATGTGACCGGCGACTTCGACGGTGAGGTGAATCCCCTTGGCGTCGTCGTCGATCTTGATGGCGGAATTGATCGCCGGCAGATCCTCGGTGAAAAACTCGACGTCGACAACTGGCCCGATGACCTGTGCGATTTTGCCTTTGCGGATTGCGGTAGTGCTCATGAAAATCTCCTAGTCCTTTTTCGCCAGCGCGTCGGCGCCGGATACGACTTCCAACAATTGATTCGTGATGCTGGCTTGCCGGGCGTTGTTGTACTTGCGCGTCAGCCCGGTGATCATATCGGACGCGCTGTCGGTGGCGGCTTTCATCGCGACCATGCGCGCGGCTTGTTCGCTCGCGAGCGATTCGACAATCGACCGATAAATCAACACCTCGACATACTGCGGCAGCAATGTGTTCAGTAGTTCCTCGGCGTTCGGCTCAAATTCATACGCGGCCTTACCGACCTTGCCGGCGTCGGCGGGTTTTACGAAGGGCAGCAACTGCACGACGGTCGGCTGCGACTTCAACACACTGACAAATTTCGCGTACGCTAAAAACACCTGGTCATACTTCGCGCCGCCGTACTCACCGATGACCAGCTTGCTCACGCCGCCGACTTCTTCCAGCCGGATATCGCGCGACGGCTGGGTGAAATGCTGGGCGATTTTGTAATCGAGCCGTTGAAAATGATCGCGCGCCTTGCGACCGACGGTGATCAACTCGACCGGCTGCGTCTGCTCCCGGAGAAAACGCTGCGCTTCGCGGATGATGCCGGCATTGAACGCGCCGCACAGGCCACGGTCAGCGGTGATGATCACGAGCGCGATCTTCTTCACTTCGCGCTTCGCCATCAACGGATGCCGGGCCGCACCGCCGCTCGATGCCATCACGTCCTGCAAGATTTCGGCGAGCCGGTCGGCGTACGGCCGGGCGGACTCTGCCTTTTGCTGGGCGCGACGCAACCGGGCCGCAGCGATCATGTTCATCGCTTTGGTGACCTGCCGGATGTTCTTAACGCCTTTGATGCGCCGGCGGATGTCGCGGAGACTGGCCATTCCTTAGTTACCGGAGAAAATGCCTTTGAATTCTTCGGCAGCCTTCTTCAAGCCGGCGACGATTTCGTCGGTCAATTCTTTCTTCGCGCGCAACTGCTCCACGGTCGAAGCGTATTTGCTCTTGAGGAATTGCAGGAACTCGACTTCGAACTTGCGGATCGACGGGACGGCCACGCCGTCGAGGTAACCGTTGGTCGCGGCCCAGAGAACCGAGACCTGATCTTCGTTCGTCATCGGCTGATATTGCGGCTGCTTGAGCAATTCGACCATGCGCTGGCCGCGATCAAGTTGCGCTTTCGTGTTTTTGTCGAGGTCGCTCGACAATTGCGCGAATGCGGCGAGTTCCCGGTATTGCGCGAGACTGAGACGGAGCGTACCGGCGATCTTCTTCATCGCCTTGGTTTGCGCTGCGCCACCGACGCGGCTGACCGAGAGACCAACCGAGACGGCGGGACGAATACCGGCGTAGAACAAGTCGGATTCGAGGTAAATCTGACCATCGGTGATCGAGATGACGTTCGTCGGGATGTACGCCGAGAAGTCTCCTTCCTGCGTCTCGATGATCGGCAACGCGGTAAGCGAGCCGCCACCCTTCGGATAAATCGGATTGAGCTTCGGAGCGTCGATGTTCAGCTTGGCAGAACGTTCGAGCAACCGGCTGTGGACGTTGAATACGTCACCTGGGAACGCTTCGCGGCCGGGCGGACGACGCAACAGCAACGAGATTTGCCGGTAGGCAATCGCGTGCTTGGAAAGATCGTCGTAAATGATGAGGGCGTGCTTGCCGAGGTCGCGGAAGTATTCGCCCATCGCCGTGCCGGCGTAGGGGGCGACGAACTGCATCGGAGCGGCGTCGCTGGCAGTGGCGCTGACGACGATGGTGTACGGCATCGCGCCGGCCTTCTCCAAGATCTCGACGACGCTGACGACGGTGGACTTCTTCTGGCCGATGGCGACGTAGATACACATCACGTCGCCGCCTTTTTGATTGATGATCGTGTCGACGCAGATGGCGGTCTTGCCGGTCTGGCGGTCGCCGATGATGAGTTCGCGTTGGCCGCGGCCAATCGGAATCATCGCGTCGATGGACTTGATGCCGGTCGCCAACGGCTGCTTGACCGGTTCGCGTTCGATGACGCTGGGGCTGCGGCCTTCGATCGGGCGCATCGTGGAAGTGTTGATCGGACCTTTGCCGTCGATGGGCTGGCCGAGCGCGTTGACGACGCGACCGAGCAAGGCGTCGCCGACCGGGACGCTGAGGATGCGGCCGGTGCGCTTGACGAGTTGGCCTTCTTCGATCTGCGTGTAATCGCCGAGAATCATGACGCCGACGTTGTCGCGTTCGAGGTTGAGCGCGACGCCGTAGTTGCCGCCGGGGAATTCGAGCATTTCTTCGGAGAGGCAGTTCGGCAGGCCGGAAACGCGGGCGATACCGTCGCCGCATTCGAGGACTTCGCCAACTTCCTGAACGGTGACTTCCGATTTGAATTCGCTGATGCTCTTGCGGAGGACGTCGGAGATTTGTTTGGAGTCGAGTGTGAGTATGTCGGGCATGATTGACCTCTTACTGCGCTAACTTGTCTTTAAGCTGATCGAGCTTGCGACGCAGGCTGCCGTCGATGATTTGTTCGCCGACGGTGATGATCGCGCCGCCGAGGATGGCCGGGTCGATTTTCTGGAGGAGTTTGACGTTCTTGCCGGTGATGCGGCTGAGCTCGGTGGCCATGCGGCCGAGCGTGGCGTCGTCGAGTGTGACGACCACGGTAACTTCGCCGGTAATGGTTTGGCGCGCCGCGGCGGCAATGTTGCTGAAATCTTCGATGACGTGAAGCACGCGGCCGGCACGGTCTTGATCGCTGAGCGAAATGAGCGTCGAAAGCACGAGCGGATGGACGCGGCCTTGGAAAAGATCGCCGAGCGCGGTGCGCTTGCCTTCGGGTTTGATGTTCGGATCTTTGAGGAACTGAAATAGTTCCGGGTTGGCTTTGAGGAGTTCCCGGAGACGGAAGAGTTCTTCCTCGACGCGGCTGACCACGCCTTCGGCTTGCGCCATCTCAAAGAGGGCGCGAGCGTAGCCGGTATTGATCGGGTCGTGAGCCATTACTGCTTCCGAACTTTGGCGAGGTCTTTGATCAGGTTCTCAACGAGCTGCTTGTGCGTGGCTTCGTTGACTTCTTTTTCGATGACCTTGGAGGCAATCTGGACGGAAAGATTCGCGATGGTGTCCTTCATTTCCTGGATGCCTTTGTCCTTCTGGCGAACGATCTCTTCCTGCGCGCGGGAGACAACGGCGGAAGCTTCAACGGTGGCCTTGTCGACGACATCCTTGCGGACTTTTTCGCCGAGTTGCCGGGCTTCTTCGATGACTTTGGCGGCTTCGGCGCGGGCTTCGGCGATTTGCTTCTGGTAATCTTCCATCAGCTTCTTCGCATCGGCGCGCGACTTCTCAGCTTCGTCGAGCGCAGCCTTGATGGTCGAACCGCGGCGTTCGAGAGCCTCACCGATGGGCTTGAATGAGAGTTTCGCGAGCAAACCCATCATGACCACGAATGTGGCGATGACCCAGATTTGCAGTCCCCAGTTGATTTCGAGCGGGCCGCCGCCGGCATGTTCGGCGGCTTCTTCGGCCGCAAATGCCAGCGCTGGACTCAGCGCCAGACCGGCGATGATAAATTTCTTCACGTGAATCTCCCGGTTACTTCTTGCCGATGAGAATGAAGGTGATCAGCAACGCGTAGAGCACCTGGGCTTCGACGAGCGCGAAACCGATGAACATGAGGCGTTGCACGAGCGGCAAGGCTTCGGGCTGCCGGGCTGCGGATTCAATGGCTTTGCCGAAGATGTTGCCGATGCCGATCGCGCCACCGAGCGCGCCGATACCGATGGCCAAACCACCGCCGAGCCACGCGAGGGCGGCCGGGCTGATCAACTGACTAACTGCTGCGACTTCTGCTGCGAGCATGGGGATGTCTCCTGTTTTTCTTTCTAGTGATGTTCTTCCAACGATTCGCTGAGATACAACGCGGACAACAAAGTGAAAATGAAGGCCTGAATAAAGGCGACGAACAGTTCAAACGCGAGCAAGATGACCGACAGAGAAAACGGCAAGATCGCAATCAGCTTGTGCATCGTGCCGGCATTCCAGAGCCAGACACCGCCGACGAGTTCCGCCACGGCGAAGGTGACGAGCACCTTATGGCCCGCAACCATGTTCGCGAAAAGACGAACCGCCAGCGAGAAAGGTTCGGCCAACAACACAATCGGCATGATGAGCACGGCGAGGATTTGCACCCACCACGGCGCGCCCGGCAGCATGAACTTCTTTTTGAAATAACCAAGCGGCCCGAGCTTGATAATCCCGACTGCTTGAGCGACCAGAAACACGAAAATCGCCATCCCGGCGGTGACATTGATGTTGGCCGTGGGCGACTCCAGCCAGAAGTGCGGCTCTTCGTGGCCATTAAAGACCGGCCCCGGCAACTTGCCCATCAGGTTCGCGAACAAGAGAAAGAAAAACAGCGCGGCGAAGAATCCAAACCAAGCTTTGGCATGATGCCCAAGAAACTCTTCGACAATATTCCCGCGCACAAAGTCCACCATCGACTCCATCAGATGGCCGAACTTGCCGGAGGTGGTCAACCCGGCCGTGATGGCGCGGGCCGCAGCAATCATCAGGACCATGGTGATCCCGGCCGCGATCCAAACCAACTTCAATTCATGTGAAATGCTAAAATCGTAAATCATACTCGTTCACTTTTTCTTCGCTAACGCCGTCTTCATCCGCCACACAAATACCGCCGTAAATCCTACCGCCACACCCACTACCAACCAAATCTTATCCGCGCCGCCGTACTTCAACGCCACCAACAACAAGCTCATCAAAACCAACATCCGTGCGCCGGCAAACAACGTCCGTTGCAACGTCGGCGTCGCACTCGGTCCGCGGCGCAAATCCCACGCCTGCCACAGCCCGTAAATCAACCCGATGCCGAGCCCTTCTGTGACTCCCAACCATGCCGCGCTATCCATATATATATGTGGTCAGGGCCGCTTCGCGCCATCGCCCTGATCCATGGCCCGCCAAACGACCGCAATCCCGCCAAACGACCCGAGGAAGAAAAACACGATCAAAAAAATCGGCTCTTTCCCAGTTTTCAAATCCAGCCAGTACCCAATGGCGGCACTGACCGCCGTCACAATGACCATCTGGATGCCCAAGGCCATGTAACGCGCCGCGCCCGGTAGTTTCATCTGGAAAACATCCCATGCAACCCGGACCGACTCGCAAGCAAACTTGGGCGGCGCAAAGTTCGTGAAAAATATCACAAGCCCCCCGGCAGGCAAGACTTTTTTCAAGGAAGTTCTCGGTTCAGGGTTGACAGCAACAACCTTGAACCGCGAACCGTGAACCGAGTAACCTCCCCTCCATGCGCCGCGCCGTCATCGACATCGGTACGAACACCGTCAAACTCCTCATCGCCGACGTGAATGACGGTCAAGTCGTCTCCCTCGTCGCTAAGGACAAAACCACGCGCCTCGGCGAAAGTGTCAATGCAACTCGCCAACTCACCGGCCCCGCCATCGCGCGCACCGTCCAGACGATTGCCGACTACGTGACCGAGGCCCGGGGACAATCAGTCACCGGTATCTGCGCCATCACGACCAGTGCCGTGCGCGACGCTGACAACCAGCAAGAATTCCTCGACGCCGTCCGCCGGCAATGCGGACTCGAAGTCGAAGTCATCACCGGCGAACGCGAAGCAGAGTTGATCTTTCGCGGCGTGTCCAGCGACCCGGCTTTGGCGAAGAGCCGGTTGCTCGTGATGGATATTGGTGGCGGCAGCGTCGAATTCATCCAAGGCGCAGTCGGCAAAATCGAGCGCCACCAAAGCTTGCCGCTCGGCGCCGTGCGGATGACCGAACGCTTCGGCGGCGACTTCCCGGCGCTCGCCGAATTTCTCCGCACAACCTACCGGTCAACGCTGCGCGATTACAACGCCACCGGCCGCAAGTTCATCGCGACCGGCGGAGCCAACCTCACGTTAGTTAAAATCGGCAACGTCAAAACACTCGACGAAGTTCTAGCGCTTGTCGCCCGGCTCAACGCCATGTCACTCACCGAACGCCGGCAAGTCCCCGGCCTGCCAGCCGACCGGGCCGACATCATTGTGGCCGGCGGGGCCGCATTGGCATTTGCGATGGAAGCGTTGAGCGTGTATGAGTTGGCCGTGAGCACGCGCAACCTCCGGTACGGCGCGCTGCTCGACACGACATGCAAACTTGGATAGGTAACGTTGGTCTGCGCGCGCTCCGATCGCCGTCGGGGTTGGGGCACCGCTGGCGGTTTGCGCGCGCGACGTTGGCGGCGGCGCTCGTGGTGCCGAAACCATTGCGGGCCATGCAGCGCGCGGCGACAAGCCGGGAAATCTGGCGATGCGGGGTCCGGCAATTACCGCTGACCGGCTTCATCGGCGTGGCGTTGGGGTTGTTGGTGATCGGGCAAGCGGTGGCGCTGCTCCGGCAAGTCAGCGCGCAACGCTACATTGGAACGGTGATGGTGACGGTGGTGTTGCGCGAACTCGGCCCGTTGCTGACGGCGTTTCTCGTGACGGCGCGGGCGGGGGCGGCCACGGTCGTTGAACTCGGCGCGGTCGCGATGCGCGGGAAGGCGGAGTCTGTCGACCGGCTCGGTCGGCGGACAATGCGCGACGTGGTGGCGCCGCGGGTGGTGGCGATGGGAGTGTCCGTATTTTGTTTGACGATCTATCTGATCGCCATCGCGCTGGCCAGTGGGTACCTCGTGGCGTTTATCCAGAACGTGCCCTTGCGGGCAAGCGCGTATTGCGCGCAGCTCGCGGAAGCGATGCACTGGATGGATTTCGTGTTGATCGGGTTGAAGGCGGCGTTGTTTGGCATCGTCATCGGTCTTGTGAGTTGCTATCACGGGTTGGAGGGAATGCTGAAGATCGAGCAGTTCCCGGCGGCGACGACGCGCGCAGTGGTGGAAGCGTTCGCGTTGTGCGTGGTGCTCGACGCGGTATTTCTCGCCGGATATTTCGGACGATGAACGAACAACGAACAGTGGATGAGACGACCCCCGAGCGCACCCAGCGCGTCGTGGGTGTGTTTGTGGTGGTGGCGCTGCTGCTGTTGCTGGCGGGGTTTGGCTACTACCTCTATCACCTGTCCGAACGGCGCGGCTGGCGGGTGCCGCGCTGCCCCTACTTCACGTTCGTCCAAACAGCCGACGGTCTCGAAGTCGGCGCGCCGGTCAAGCTGATGGGCTTCGACGTCGGCGCCATCACGGTCATCGAGGCCGAACCGCCCGGCGCGTACTACAACGTCTTCGTCGGCGTCGAAATCAAGCGGCCCTACTACGGCTACATCCTGTCCGACTCGAAAATCAAAGTCGTCAACGTCGGTCTGATGGGCCGGCAACTCGAAGTCACCAAGGGCCTGACCGGCGTCCCGACTGTGACCGACCGGCTCAACCGGCCCCACGAAGTGCTCGTCAACAGCCAGATGGTTGCGCTCACCCTCGCGCCCAAAGGCGTCTTCCTCCAGCCCGACGAATCCGCCGGGGTGACCGAACGCGCCGAGAAGCTGCTAAACCAAGTCGAAGGCGCCTTGCCGAACATCCTCGCGCTCACCAATCGCCTCAACGTCGTCCTCGACAATGCCAATATTCTCGTCACCAACAGCGCCACCCTGATGGCCAGTCTCGACCGCACAACCGCGCAACTCGCGCCGGTCTTGAGCAACGCCACCCTCATCACCGGCAACCTCACCAATCCCACCGGTTCGCTGGGCGACTGGCTTATCACCACCAATCTCTCCGCGCAGATCAATGAGCTTGTGTTCGGCCTCAACGCCACCCTGCTCAACCTCGCCTCGATCACCGGCAACCTGAATTCCCAAGTCCAATCCAACGACCAAATCCTGACCGGCATCTCGACGTTGGTGGTCGACACCGACAACCTCGTGCAAGGCCTCAAAAAACATTGGCTCTTGCGCGGCGCCTTCCCGGCCACGAATGCGCCCGCAAAAAAATCCACCCCGTAAAGCCGAGACTATTTCCGCCGCTGATATTCGCGGGGGCTGACGCTCATGACCTTGGCGAATTGCCGGGTGAAATAGTTGCTGTCGGTGAAACCAACCGCCGCGCTGGCCTCTTTCACGCGCATCTGTTCCCGGCGCAACAGTTGGGCGGCTTTGTGAATGCGCAACCGGATCAAGTAGTCAATCGGCGACCGGCCCATGACCTGACGGAATTGCCGAAACAATGACGTCTCCGACATGTGCGCCGCGCGGGCCAGATTGCCGATGGTCAACGGTTCGGTGAAATGCTGTTCCATATAACCGAGCAGTTCGCTGAGTTGAGTGACCGGGCGGCGCTGCGTGACCGGAATCTGGCTGTAGGCCCGCGCCAAAAAACCAATGATGCGCATCAAGTGTGCGGTCGCGAGGAAGCGCGAGCCGGGCGTCTTGGCGCGCAGCTCGGCTTCCAAATCAGCGATCAACTTCGCGAGTTGTCCGAGTTCCGTCATGTTGAGCTTGAGCCGGTTTTGGAACCGTTGGCGTTGCCGGAGCCGCGGTTCGACCTCGAACAGCGCGTGATATCCCGGCACCGCGCCGAGGTCGGCCCGGGGGAAACGCAGGGTGGCGGGATCGTACAGGATATTGATCAGCGAGAGGTTTTTGACCTCGGGGTAGCAATGACTCGCGTCGCCCAAAAGCGCGAACACATCGCCGGCACTGATGTCATAGACTTCCCGGCCCACTTCATGTTGGCCGTGGCCGGCCAGAATTACCACTAATTCATTGAAGTCATGCGTGTGTTGTTCCCGCGACGCACCGTGTTGCGGCAGCCGCATGACGTGCAGCCGAAAATGCCGGTCGGAAAAAAGGTCCGCGCCACGCAGGTGTTGAGCCATGGCAGGATCGTCCAGATGTTTGGCGGGATTGTCAAGGACACGTCGCCGGTTGTCCGCTACTGTCGCGACTCGTCGAACAAAGGAAATCACCATGGCATTAAACGTCGGAGTCGTTGGATTAAAAGGCATCGGGCAGACACACGCGCAGAGTTATGCGACGGACGCGCTCGCGAAACTTGTCGCCGTTTGCGATGTGGTCAAGAGCCGCGCGGATGAAGTCGCCGCCAAGCACAAAGTCAAAGCCTACTACCGGCTCGAGGACATGCTCGCCGCGCATCCCGAGTTGGACATCGTCGATGTTTCGACGGGCGGCAGCGAAAACGGCAGTTGGCATTTCGCGCCCGCGATGCTTGCCCTCGCCGCCGGCAAGAATGTGCTGGTGGAAAAACCCATTTCCAATGACATCCAGGAAGCGCGCGATTTGGTGAAATTCGCCGCGGAAAAGGATTTGTACCTCGGCTGCAACCTGAACCACTTTTTCACCGAACCGGCCCGGCAGGCGAAGCAGTTGATGGCGGACGGCAAGATCGGTGAACAGATTTACTGTCTGCACCGGGCGGGCTTCGTCGGCGGCGAAGACACCTACAAAGCCGGCGCGGGTCCGAATTTCGACGGCTTCCCCTACGCCCATCTCAAGGCGTTTCTCGCGCACCCGTTCAGTTTGCTCCGGCATTTCTGCGGCGACATCACGCACATCCAGGCGTTCATGGATCGCCCCAGCGTGCGCCGGCATGCCGCGGATTTAATGGTGTCGATCGCCAGCGTCCACGTGAAATTCCAGAGCGGCGCCATCGGCTATCTTTTTAGTTCGCGCGGCGACGCGACTATGGGGTTGGGCGGTTGGTGGAGTTTTGAACTCGGCGGCACGAAAGGCACGTTCTGCATCGAGAACGTCACCGAGAAACTGACCTACTACCCGGCCCCCGCGGCAGGCCAGTCGTTCGGCCTCGGCCAGCAACCCACCCCGGTTGTCACGGATACCGGCGTCAAAGATTTCGGCGCGACGTTTCCGACGCGCATCCACGCCTATCTTGAAGACCTGACGAATCGCGTGCCGAAACACGCCCTGCGCTCGTCCGGGCGGGATGCGTTGGCGACGCTCGAATACACGTTCGCGGCGATTGAGTCCTACGAACAAGGCGGCACGCTCGTGCGCCCGCATCCGCTCCCGTCGCTCAACCGCGACCCGCGCGACCAATAACCGGAGTTCCCTATGAAAATCGGCTTTAATTCTGTTCTCTTTGGCGGTCACGATGTCGAGACCGCGTTCAAGTATGCGGCCATCTGTGGTTATGATGGCTTGGAGATTTCCGCCATCAACGGCATGAGCGACCACATGATCGGGCCGGTAGCGCTCAAGGAGCTGTCGGCGAAGTACAACGTCCCGATTCTCGCGATGGAACAGCCGTCGCAAGACCCGGCCACAATGGAGGTCGCCTTCCAAGCCGCAGCCGCCATGGGTTGCCCCATCGTCAACTGCGGCCCCGGCGGCAAGAGCAACGACGAGGCGACGTTCCAGCAATCCATCGACTCCCTCGGTAAACTCGCCGCCCTAGCCGGCAAGTACGGCGTTACGTTGTGCTTCAAGGCTCACGTCGGCGCGGCGATCTACAACACACCGACGACGCTGCGCGCCTTGCAGGCGATCCCGGCCATCGGGCTGGATATGGATCCGAGTCACATTCATCGCGCGAACGAAAACCCGGTCGATGCGCTCAGCGCGGTCGTGAAGCGCATCAAGCACGTTCACATCCGCGACTGCAAGGGCCGACAACAAAATCCCGGCACCCCCGAGATGCAAGCCAACGGCCGGGGCGAGATTGATTTGCTCGGCTACATCCGCACGTTGCATCAAGCGGGTTATACCGGCCCAGTCGACTTGGAAGTCATCGGCGCAAAGGAGTATGACATTCCCCGGTGCGTCGCCATCGCGGCGGAAGCGCGCGGTCACATGCAAGCCTGTCTCCAAGCCAGCGGAGCACGATGAATCTCGGCATCCTCGGTTTCGCGCACGGTCACGTCGGGATGTACATCGGCGAATGGCGGAAGCGTGACGATGTGCAACTCGTGGCCGGTTGGGATCATGATGTCGAGCGCGCGAAAAAGTCCGGCATTCCAGTCGCCGACTCCGTCGCGGATGTCCTCCGGCAAGTGGACGCGGTCGTCATCGCCTCCGAGACTTCCCGGCACGCGGAACTGGTCGAACAAGCCGCCGCCGCCGGCAAGGCCATCATCTTGCAGAAACCGCTCGCGCTGACGTTGGCGGAGGCTGACCGGATTGTGGCGGCGACAAAGAATGTGCCGTTCACGCTCGCGTGGCAGATGCGCGTCGATCCGCACAACCTGCAACTGAAGGCGCTCTTGCCGGAGTTCGGCAAGGTTTACATGGTGCGCCGCCGGCATGGGTTACCAACCCAGACGTTCAAGGATTTCGACAAATCGTGGCATGTCCAACCGGAATTGAATCGCGACATTTTCGCCGACGACGCGGCGCATCCGATTGATTTTCTCTATTGGCTCAAAGGTCTGCCGGTCAGCGTCAGCGCGGAGTTGAGCACAATGTCGCTGGCGAACGATACCGGCATCGCGTTATTCCGGTATGCGGATGGGGCGCTCGGCGAGGTGTCGTGCAGTTTCTTGGCGTTGGCTGGGGAGAATGTCACGGAAGTGATTTGCGAGCGCGGCGTGATCATCCAGAACTACGGCGATGTGCCGAGTTGCAATGGGCCGCGGCCGCCGGGCGCGGGACCGCAGTTGAAGTGGTTTCGCGATGAGAAGTGGACGGCCAGTGAGTTGCCGGAGATCAAGGATCACGGGGAGCGGATCCGCGGTCTGGCCGGGCCGCTGCTCGAGTTTCTCCAGAGTAAACGACCATCGCTCGCGACGGCGGCGGAAGGCCGGGAGGTGTTGCGGCTGGTGCTGGCGTGTTATGAATCGGACAAACAAGGAAAGCGAATCAGTTTATGAAAAAACCAAATCTAATTCTGTTCGGGATCGACAGTCTGCGGCGGGACCACATGAGTTTGTACGGGTATCACCGGCTGACAACGCCGCATATCGACAAGTTCGCGGCGCAAGGGACGGTGTTTGAGAGTCATTTCAGTCCGCACATCCCGACGACGCCGGGCTACAGCTCGATGTTTACCGGGATGGATTGTTTCGGGACGGATGTGGTGGCGCTCCGGCATGCCGGCCCGCTGGGGGCGCACGTGAAAACACTGGCGGAAATTCTCGGCGAGGCCGGTTACCAGACGACGTGCGTCGGGTTTGGCGGCAACCCGGCTTCGCGCGGGTTTCAGAAGTACCTCGAATTTCCCGGCTGGGGCCCCGGCACGCAGGGCGGCCGGAGTCCGAAGGCGGAAGAGTTGAACAAGGTGACAATCCCGGAGTTGACGCGGCTCGCCGGTGACGACAAGCCGTTTTTCCTTTTCTTGCGCCACATGGATCCGCACTCGCCGTATCTGCCGCCGTTGCCGTTCGAGCGGATGTTCTACCAAGGTAACGAGAGCGACCCCGGTAATCATTCGCTGGACAAGATGAAGGCGTTCAAGCCGTTTCGCGATTACATCACGAGCTGGTTGCCAGAGGGTTGCACCGACGCGGAATACGTGAACGCCCAGTACGATGGGGCGGTCGCGTACATGGACGCGGCCATTGCGAATCTGTTCGCGCAGATCACCGCGCTCGGGTTGACCGAAGACACGCTGGTAGTCATCACCGCCGACCACGGCGAGACGCTTGATGAACACGAATGCTACTTTGATCACCACGGTTTGTATGAGCCGACATTGGTGTTGCCGCTGGCGTTTGTCTGGCCAGGCAAGGTGCCGGCGGGGAAACGGTTCGCCGACATCACGCAAGCCAAGGACACGACGCCGACGATTCTCGACCTGATGGGCGTCAAAACCGGCATCAAATACAACGGGCGGAGTCTCGCGCCGGTGATGCGCGGTAAAGTGCGTGAGGTGGAGCCGGAGTTTTACATCACGGAATGCACGTGGATGCGGAAACACGGTTGGCGGACACCGCAGTGGAAATACATCCGCGCCTTGGAACCGGACTTCCATTTCAAACCGGAAGTCGAACTCTACGACCTCGTGCGCGATCCATTGGAAAATCACAACCTCGCCAAGAAGGAACCGGAGATCGTGAAGCTGCTCGATGCGCGGATGAATGCGTGGATCGCCAAGCGCGAGAAAGAGACCGGCCGACCGAACCCGATGTTCACAAACCTCAACTGGCACGGCAATGAATTCGGGCCATTCAAGACCTCGCAGCAGGCCTACGATTCGATGTACATCGGCTCGATGGTCGCCGCGCAAAAGTTGCAGGCGAACGCCGTCCGCAAGGAACACGAAACCCAACGCGGATCGAAGATCTGAGATGCTGGTCACCGTCATTGGCCGGGGCCATTCCGGCACGCGCGCGATGTCGCACACGCTGTCGGCCAGCGGCGTGGACATGGGCGCACCGCTGAACGTGTCCGGCGATCTCCTCCCGCCGGAAGAAATGTATGACGCTTGCCGGGTCCTCGCGCCCCACGTCAAATGGCTGGGCGAGTTGAACTGGGATTTCAGCGCGTTACACAAAAAGAGAATTCCGGCCAAGTTCCAGCGCCTCATCGACTCGTATTTGAAGTCCGTCCTGAAAAGTGCCGCGGATCACCGGGGCTGGAAGATACCGGAGACGACGCTGGCGTATCCGTGGATCCAACGCTTGTTCCCGGACATCAAATATATCTTCTGGATTCGTGACCCACGGGATTGCATCATCGGCCACCACGTGACGGACGATCTGCGAGGTTTCGGAATCAAGTACCCGGTAACGGACGACGAACGGCGCCGGCGCGCGATTTCCTGGAAGTATCAATACGATCTCGTGAAAGCCACACCGCGCCCGGCGCACTGGATCGAAGTGCGCTTCGAGGATTTTGTCCTGCACCAGGAGAAAACGCTCAAGCGCCTGGAGAAGTTTCTCGGGATTCCGCTGGCCCGCATTCCGGTGCGTCCCGACGTGATTGGCCGGTGGCAGACCGATACCGGCGTGCACGATTTTGATTTCTTCGCGCCGGCATTGCAGGCATACAAATACAAATGAAAGTCTGCGTCATCGGGATGGGGCCGATTGGGAACCGGCATGCGAAGTTGTATCAAGAGAATCCGCTGGCGGAATTGGCGGGCGTCTGCGACCTGCGCCCCGACCGCGCCGCCGCCGCCGGCAAGTCGTTTGACGTCCCGCATTTTCTCGATGCGCGGGAGATGCTGGCGAAACTGAAGCCGGCCATTTGTAGTGTGGCGACCGGCGGTTACGAATACGGCAGCGAGCACTACGCGCCGACGTTGCAGGCCCTCGAAGCCGGTTGCCATGTGCTCTGTGAGAAACCGATCAGCAATGACATCGCGCAGGCGGAAGAGATGGTGGCCACGGCGCGCGTCAAAGGCCTTTCGCTCGGGGTGAATTTGAATCACCGGTTCACCCCGGCCGCGGTGCTCGCGAAGAAGTGGGTGACGGAGGGACGGCTCGGCCACTTGCTCTTCATCAACATGGGCATGTGGATCATGAACCCCAACGAAAGTTCGCCCTACTTTCATCTCAAGGCGCTGCATCCGCACACCATCGATATCATGCGGTACTACTGCGGCGACATCGACGCGGTGCACTGCTTCGCGACCAAGGCGCCGGGACGCAAGATCTGGTCCACGGCGCAGTTCAACTTGCGTTTTAAGAATGGCGTCGTCGGCTCGCTGACCGGCAGCTACGACATCGGGCGCGGCCATCCGATGGAACGCTGCGAAGTGGCCGGCACCGGTGGCCGCTTCGTCCTCGACGATATGTTCCGGGAAGTCACGCTCTACCCGGCCGAGACATTGGAAAAAACCGTCTACACCAATCCGATTTTCGGGGGGATGCGCGATTTTGAAGACACCTTCCGCAACCGGATCAACAAGTTCGTGGAAGAGGTTGCCGGCGGTGTGGCGCCTGAGCAGATCGATGGCTCCGGTGCCGATGGACTCGCGGCGCAGAAAGTTTTGGCGGCGGCAATTGAGTCGGTGGAGCGGGAAACCGTTATCGCGGTTCGTTGAAGAGATCGAGGTTGGTCATCCAGCGAACGTCCGGATCGGCGCTGAGCCGGGCGCGCTTCGCTTCAAATTCTTTCCACATCGTTTCGTTCAAGAATTCGTAACTGTGTCCCCAGAAATGAAACACGCCGCCGGTGACCTTCGTGTGGTTAAACTCGTCCCAAATGCGCGGGTTCAACCGATGTGTCGTGGTCCCAAACTCCATGGGGTCAGTGGGTGGAAAGACCGAGGGGACGTTGATCGGTGCGACGGCGTACTCGGGGCCGGGAATAGCCGTCCGCGCGTAGACGGAGCCTTACCGGCGAACTTCCTCTTTCACAGACGGACTGTACGTGCTGTACGGATAGGCGAAGCCGCGGATGGGGCGCTGGAATAAATCCTCCAACTGTTTCCGACTTTCCGCCAACTCCCACGCCACCTGGTCCGCCGGTATCTGCTCCAGATGCTCGCCATCCCGCCCGGCATCTTGGACCCCAAAGATCCGACTCGGGACGCGCGCGGCGTCAATCGCCGAGGCGAACGCTGTCTCCGACCGGCGAACGCCGCCGGCGGAGTCGGCGTAGATTCTCTGGGGACCGGACGGCGTCCATCATACGAAGAACGGCTGGCGGACGCTGGGTCGCGCGGTGCTCGATGCGCTCGGTTGCTCGGCCCCGCTCATCGAGAAAGTTTCCGTCGAGCCGGGAATGTTGACCGAGTGGTCCATCGCGCCGGCCACACCTTGGAAAGCCGGGACGCCCTATCCACCCGTGCCGGAACTTCCCGCTGAAACGGATCTGCTCAAAGCCGGCTGGCGGAAGTTTGACCGGGAATCGGAAGCCGCCCAGACCAGTTGGTGGCAGGAATGTTGGATTCAACGCGGCGGCGTCATGCCATTAGGGCAGGTCGTTGTCCCCACGCACCCCGGCATGGCCTCGACAACGACGGGCGCCTTCGCGCTCACCATCGTTAATGCGGCGAGCGAAAAGAAAGCGACTTTACAGTTGGGGGGCTCGCCCGGATTCGCGGTCTGGGTGAATGGCAACCTCGTGTGGCAAGGCAAGGAACTGCGCGGTTATCATCCCGATGCGGACCGGGTGGAAGTCCCATTCCACGCGGGCGCCAACCAGATCTTGATTTTCTCCAACTGGATCGTCTACGTCGCGGTCGACTAGCCGGCACGTTTCCTTTCGTCCCCGGGGCATCTCGTGGTATAAGCCGCGCTTCACCCGAAGGAAATTTGCATGTCATTTGAATCAGGATCAGTCGCATTCCGGATGTTTTATCTCGCGCACCCGCTGCCGCAAGATGCGGTGGAGCGGTTCGCCAAACACGCCGCGCCGCCGTTGAAATCCATCGGCATCGAAGTCGCCCAAGGTTGGGTTGGCGGCCGGCATTTACTCGACGTACCCATCACAGAGGACAATGCGATCTACGCCGGCTATTTGCGCCTGGTCTTGCTGAAAGCCGAACGCAAGGTGCCGACGTCGTTGCTGCGCGCCGAGTGCATGCTCGAAGAAGTCGCCTACATGCGCGCGGAGAACAAGCCGTTCGTCGACCGCAAAACCCGGAGCGAGATTCGCAAACAAATCTTGAGCCGCCTCCTGCCGGACATGCCGCCAACGCTGAAAGGAATTCCCTTTGTCTACGACGCGCGCGCCCGCTTGGTGTATGCCGGCGCGTTGTCGGAGAGTCAGACGGATGTTTTCACTTTTCACTTTCACAACACGACCGGCATCAAACTCATCCCGGTCGGCGTCGCCACCGCGGCAGCCGAGCGCCAGCGGGTGGACGTGCGGGATTGGGCGCGGACCAGTTTCTCGCCCGAGGTGATGGACGAAGAAATGGAAGACGCGCCCGGCCTCGATTTCCTGACGTGGGTCTGGTTCGTCTCCGAAGCGCGCGGCGGGATTTTCAAAAGCAAGGAATTTGGCGACGTCGGCGTGGCTTTGGAAGGGCCGCTGCTGTTCACGCGGGCCGGCGCGGGCGCGCACGAAATCACATTGCGCAAAGGGTTGCCGACGGTCAGCGCCGAAGCCAAGACCGCGCTGCTCAGCGGCAAAAAACTGCGCCGCGCCAAACTCTTGATCGCCCGCGCCGATGAGGCGTGGTCGGTGTCGTTTGACACCGAACTGTTCGTCTTCCGGTCGCTCAAGATGCCGGAGCCGAAGGAAGTCCTCGAACCCGTTTCCCGTTTCCAAGATCGGCTGCTCAAACTCGACGCGTTCCGGTGTATACTCTTGGAGTTGTTCGACCGGTTTCTGGCTGAACGCAGTGACGCAAAAAAATGGAACGCCGCTCAAAAAGAAATTCACCAATGGGCCGCCGATCGCTCGACCCGCCGATGATTTCCAAAAACGCCATCCTCCAACACGTCTTCAAACATCTCGGCGATGAGCTGGAGATGTTGGTCGGCGCCTCGCGCGCGATGCACGCCGACGCCTCGGACGAACAAAACAAAGCCGAAGACCAATACGACACGCGCGGCCTCGAAACCGCCTACCTCGCCAGTTCCCAAGCCCGGCAAGCCACCGCGACCGAAGAAGCGTTGGCGGCTTATCAAGCGCTCACGCTCGCAAAATTCACCGCCGCGTCGCCGATTGCCATCACCGCCCTCGTCGAACTCGAAGTGCGCGGCGAGCGGATGTGGTATTTCATCGGTCCCAAAGCCGGGGGGATCGAAGTCAAAGACGTGTTCGTCATCACGCCCGAATCGCCGATCGGCCAGCAACTCATCAGCAAGAAGGTCGGCGACCGGTTCAAGTTTCACGCCCAGGATTATAAAATCATCTCCGTTCGATGAACCCCGAGAAACAACTCCAACTCACCCAGCGAATGGCCGCGCTCGGCGTGCGGGAGGCGGACATCGAAGAATCCTTCGTCCGCTCCGGTGGTCACGGCGGCCAGAACGTCAACAAGGTGTCATCCTGCGTGATGTTGCTCCATCGTCCGACCGGCATTCAGGTCAAATGTCAGGAAACCCGGCAACAAGGTTTGAATCGGTTTCTTGCGCGCCGGCTGTTGCTCGACAAAATCGAAGGCCGACAAAAAGGTTTTGTTGCCGCCGAGGTTGCCGAGCGCGAACGGATCCGCCGGCAAAAGCGCAAACGCAGTCGGCGCGCGAAAGCGCGGATGCTCGATGACAAGTCCAAGCACGGCGCGAAGAAACAAGCGCGCCGGTCCGGCGCATGGGAGTAGTTCTCGTCTTGAAAGAACCCGCGCGAGTGGCTCGCGTCCACGCGGCAGGAGGGATGGCCGAGTGGTTTAAGGCAGCGATCTGACGGTTCGTCAGTCCCAGCTCGTGTTTGAATGGATCAGTTTTCGGGGAGCATATCAATTCCCAATTGTCCTCGATGCTTGAGCCGTCGGTGTTGCGCTCTGGCTCAGGCGGATTTCGCCAGCTCGCTGTGCGGCTTGAACCAGAGCAGCCGGCCGGCGTTGAGTTTCAGGTGGGCCAACTCAACACACGCGGCGCCGGCGGGAGTAAATCCGGCGCGTGATGCCGGGATTTCGAAAACCAGTTCGCTTAAATGGCCGGCCAGACTCGGCATGTGACCGACGAGTAACATTTCTTTGACGCCAGTCCGCGCTTTGATCGCTTGCAGCAACAGCAGCGTGGGCGCGCCGTTGACGAGTTCCTCCAGTGGCTCAACCTTGCCGGCAAACTGGAGTGTCGTCGCGACGATCGCCGCGGTTTGCCGGGCGCGGAGGAGTGGACTGCATCCGATGTGCGTCAATTTTGCGCCGAGTTTGCCGAGCGCGAGACCGGCGCTTTTGGCCTCGGCTTCGCCGTGCGGCGTCAAGGCACGGGCTTCGTCCGTCGGCGCGATGTCGGTCGCTGTGGCGTGCCGGAGGAAATAGAGTTTCATCAACTCAAGTATTCGCGCGGATCCGTAATCTTACCGGTTAATGCGCTGGCGGCGACGGTGTAGGGGCTGGCGAGGAATACCTGCGATTCGAGATGGCCCATGCGGCCGGGGAAATTGCGGTTGGTCGCACTGATGCATTTCATCGGTTTGTTCATGCGGCCAAACGTGTCGGCCGGTCCGCCGAGACAGGCGGCGCAGCCGGGATTCTCCGACATCTGCACGCCGGCATCCACGAGGATTTGCCAGATGTTGCCGGCGTGGAGGTCGGCGATGACTTCGGGGGTGGCCGGCACGCCGAACGTGTCGATCTTGACCTTCTTGCCTTTGACGATCTGCGCGAAAGCGAAAAAATCGCTGGATTTTCCGCCCGTGCATGAGCCGATGTAGGCGCGGTCGAGGGTGATGTTGCCGAGTTCTTTGGCGAGCTTGCGCACGCCGGGGTTCGGGTGGCAGGCGACGGTCGGTTCGAGTTGGGTGAGGTCGAAGGTTTTGTCGTAGAAGAACGACTGCACTTTGTCGCAGAAGATCGGGTCGTAGGCGGTTTTAGTGCCGTTGAATTTCGTGCGTTCGTTGACGTAGTCGAAGGTTGTTTGGTCAGGCTCGAAGATGCCGTTCTTGCCCCCGGCTTCGATGGCCATGTTGGCGATGGTCATCCGGTCGTCCATGTTCAATGAACTCGCGCCCGGCCCATCAAACTGCATCGCCCGGTACGTCGCGCCGTCGAACCCGATGTCGCCGATGACGTGGAGGATGATGTCTTTGGCCATCACGCCCTTTTGCATTTTGCCTTCGAGCCGGAAGCGCATCGTTTCCGGCACTTTCAAGAGGAGCTTACCGGTGCCGAGGACGAAACCGGCATCGGTGTTGCCAATGCCGGTCGCGAATTCGCCGAACGCGCCGGCCATGCAGGTGTGGGAGTCGGTCCCGAGGAGAATCTCACCGGGGCGGGTGTGACCTTTGGCGGCGAGCGCCGTGTGGCAAACGCCGGCAAAACTGTCGCCGTACTGGCGTTTCATCGGACCTTTGACGGCATCGAAAACCCAGTGACCGTTTGGGTCGTCGATCACGTCGTAGAAATACTGGAGGCCCTGTTCGCGGACAAAATCGCGCAAGATGTCCACGTTCCGGTTCGACTTGGAGTCGGCGGTGAAAATGTAGTGGTCGGGGATGATGACAATTTTGTTCTTGTCCCAAACTTTGGCATCCGCGCCGAATTCGCGCTTAAAAACGCCAATCGTGCCGGGGCCGCATACGTCGTGGGTCATCAAGACGTCGACATTAACCCAGACATTGTCGCCGGGTTTGACGGTTGTTTTGCCCGAGGCGCGGGCCATAATCTTTTCTGTAAGTGTCACGGAGCGAGAAAATACGCGTGGAACTGCTTGGGCGCAACCGAGAAATCACGGCACATGCCCTGCTTAAACTAGCCGGTATGGCCAGACTTGATGCTTTTTTCAAAGAAATGCGCGACCAAGGGGCGTCCGATATGCATTTGTCGGTCGGCGCGCCGCCGATGTTGCGGTTGCATGGGACGTTAAAAAAGGTGGATTATCCGCCGCTGACCGACGAGGTGTTGCGGCCGATGTTGTACGAGGTGCTGACGGAGAAGCAGATTGAACGCTTCGAGAAGACCAACGACCTCGATTTTGCGTACAGCTCGCCCGGTATCGCGCGCTTCCGCTCGAACTATTACCGGAAACACTCCGGCATCTCCGCGGCGTTCCGCATCATCCCGTTCAAAGTGCTGTCGCTCGACGAGATTGGCGCGCCCGAGGTTTTCAAGAAGATGTGCGATTACAACCACGGTCTCGTCCTCGTCACCGGCCCGACCGGCTCCGGCAAGTCCACGACCCTGGCGTCGATGATTCACCACATCAACGCGACCAGCAATTGCCACATCCTCACCCTCGAAGATCCGCTGGAGTTTTTGCATGAACCGATCCGCTCGCTCATCAGCCAACGCGAAATTGGCGAGCACACTGAGGGGTTTGCCAGCGCGTTGCGCGCGGCGTTGCGCGAAGATCCGGACGTGATTCTCGTCGGCGAAATGCGCGACCTCGAAACGATTCAGCTCGCCATTAGCGCGGCAGAAACCGGCCATCTGGTTTTCGGGACGCTCCACACCAACAGCGCCGCCAAGACGGTTGACCGCATCATCGATGTATTTCCCTCTGGCCAACAGGCGCAGATCCGGACGATGCTCGCCGAATCGTTGCGTGGCGTCATTGCCCAGCAATTACCAAAACGGGCCGGCGGCAAGGGGCGCTGCGGCGCGTACGAAGTGCTCATCGCGACACCGGCCGTGCGCAGTTTGATTCGCGAACAGAAGACGTTTCAAATCGTCTCGACCATCGGCACCGGCCGTAAAGATGGCATGCAGACACTCGACCAGCATTTAATCGAGCTCGTGCAAAAGGGCACCATTACCTCCGAAGAAGCGATGAAGTATTCCGAACATCCGCAAATTCTCGCGGCGAAGACCAACGGTTTGGCCGCCCAAGCGGCGGCCGCCGCGGCGTAGCCATGGGACTCTTCTCCAAGAAAGCAAAAGCGCCGGCACCCGCCGGACCAGCCACCGCCACCGCGGAAGCCCCGCCCCCCGCCGCGCCCGCCCACGATCTCGACGAAAGCGCGCTCAAGCTCAATCTGCCCAACATTTTCGAGTTCGATAAACACGAGACCAAATCGCCGACCAAGACGCGCAATCTAATCACGGACCCCGCCGAAGGTGCGGCGGTGCACGGCACCATCGTGTTGGTGGAAAGCGATGAAGAAATCCGCCGGCTGCTCTCCCGGTTGCTCCAGCACGAAGGCTACACCATCATCCGCGCCTCCTGCCTCGCCGAAGCCAAGACCGCGCTCGCGGATGTCGGCGCAGATTTCCTGCTCGCCCGCCGGCAATCCGTGCCGTTGAATCTGCAAACCGAGCGCGTCCTGCGCGAACTCGCCACCAAGGTCAACATCCGCATCGTCGACGATTTCACCCAACTCATGCTCGGCCAAGTCATCGACTACGAATCGATGTCGCAATGCACGCTTGGACTCGGCGACTTGTTCATGTCGCTCCTCGAAGGCGCGAACGTCGGCGCGCGCGGCCACGCTCACAGCGTCGCGAAACATTGCCGGCTCGTCGGCCAACAGCTCGGCTTGAATCGCCGCGAACTCGACGCCCTCACCATGGCCGCCTACCTCCACGACCTCGGCAGTTTGGAGACGCACCGGCAAATCGGGGTGCCGCTGTATGCGCGCAGCGAAGCATTGGATGCGTCCGTCCGGTCGACCCTGGAGATGCTCAGTAACCTGAAGTTCCCGTTTGAAATCGCCGAACTCATCAACACCGCCGCCGGCATTGCACCCGACGATAGTAACGCAATAAACCCCCGCTTGAGTCGCGCCGGCCACATCCTCCGGGTCGCCGACGCCTACGATTCACTGCGCCGCCCCAACACGGGCACCGCGCAGACCGAAGAACAAGTCATTGACGAACTCCGCCGGCAAGCGACCAGCGCGTTTGATCCGCAAGTACTCGAAACCTTCATCCACCTGCGCAAATCCGAGCAGACCATCAGCGCGATGAACATCTTCTGGGCCGCTGTGCTCATCGTCGATCCCAATCCCGCCGATCAACAATTGCTCCGGTTACGTCTGGAAAACAGCGACCTCCACGTTGCGACCGCGACCTCCGTCGAAGAAGCGCTCCAACAATTGCGCGCCCAACCTTTCACACTCGTGCTCACCGAAAACAAACTGGCCGGCCGTGGCGACGGCTTTGAATTGTTGCGCACCGTGAAATCCGACCCCGAGCTGCGACGCATCCCGGTCGTCTTCCATGCCATGGCCGATAACGATCTCGTCAAATACGCCCTCGAACTCGGCGCCGACGACTGGCTCGCCAAACCGCACAACGTCGAAATCATGGCGATGAAACTCCAGCGCATCATTGCCCGGCAACATACCACCAAAGACGGCAGCGGCGGCGACGGCGTGCACGGCACATTACGCGAGATGGGCATCATGGAAATGGTGCAAATCCTCAGTGCCGGCAATCGTTCCGTCAAAATCTCGCTCGAAACCGCGCAGCACACCGGCGAACTCATCCTCCAACAAGGCCAGATCATCGCCGCGAACCGGGGCGACTTGACCGGCGAATCCGCCGCCCTCGAACTCCTCAGTTGGGAAGACGGCCAGTTCCGTATCCTGCCGTTGCGCGACAATCCGGCCAGCACCATTCGGACGAGCACCGACAACCTCCTCCTCCAAGCCTGTCACGCCAAAGATAAGAAAGCCAATCCCCAAGCGCGCGGTTTGAGTTGATGGCTGGCGCGCGCCGCCGCTGTCAGCTAAACTGCCCGCGTGGAAATTTGGGATCTCCTTCAGTCGCCCGTCGCCGCTGCCGCCACCAACATGGCGACCGACGAAGTACTCCTGCGTACCGCCGCCCTACGCCACCGGCCACTCCTCCGCCTCTACCGGTGGGATCGGCACTCGATCTCCATCGGCTACTTCCAGAAATACCCCGCGGAACACGCCGACAAATTCGCCATCGTCCGCCG
>JBAXYB010000001.1:0-88065 GCA_037127585.1 Verrucomicrobiota bacterium | reverse complement strand
ACCCCGGACTGAAGCTGAAACTCCCGGTAAACCCGGACCGGATCCTTTTCGTAGCTCCCCGGCGGGTTGGCGGACATTGTTTCGAGATGCGACCAACCAAGTACGTTTGCAGCTATTTGTGCTGGCGTACAATCTGGGCAACTTTCTGCGGCAAGCCGTGCTGCCCCGAGCGGTGCGGCACTGGACGCTGACGACGCTGCGGGAGAAACTGATCAAGATCGGGGCGCAGGTGGTGCGCCATGCCCGGCAGGTCATCTTCCAAATGGCGGAGGTGGCGGTTCCACGGGAATTGTTCCGGGCGATTCTGCAGCGGATTGGGCAACTGCGGCTGCCCTCACCGCTACCCGGTTAGCGTACCGGGCGGCAAATATGCGAAGGAAGAAAGGCTGGTGGCGATGCTTTGTCAGCGTTCGGTCGAAAATCGGTGCGGAACGCCATTCAGAGCCGAAGGCATTGCTCCCGGAGTCGGGAAAAGGCTTGATGGCACTGTCAGAAAGGATAAAATGCTGGTCAATGAAACTGCAAGGTCCGCGATGGTCGCGGACCGCAGGTCATATGGGAAATGTCAGTTCAAACGCTCGGCTCTCCAACACTGGCGCGACAGCGGCAAGTCCGTCGCGCAAATTGCGCGCGAATTGGGGGTTAACCTTAGCACGCTGACATCCCTCAGCAAACACACGGCTTGCCACACACACTCGTTAATCACCAAGCCGGAACATATTTGCCGGCAGTTGTTGTATGTCGAATCGGTCGCATTGACCGTGCGCGAGATCGGTTTGCACTTCGGCTACTTGGTCGGTAAGCGGGACCCGCACCACGCCGAAGCACACCGGACCGCGGTAGAGTTTTTCAAGCAACTCGGCCAGCCAATAGGTTGAGCCGAAGAATGCACAACCAAAGCCCAACGTCAGGAGACCTGATGAAACCGCAGCTCGAACCCATTCAATCCGCGAAATTCAAAATCGAAGGCGAAATCGGCCGGCGTTTGGACGCCGTGACCCGCCAATGGATCTTACCGGCACCATTTTCAAATCCGGCCATGCTCGAGATGTTCCGGAACCGCGACCGGCAACCGTACCAGTCCCAGGTGCCGTGGGCTGGTGAGTTTGCCGGGAAATATTTGACCCACATGGTGCAGATTTACCGGCTGACACGCGACACGGAGTTGGGCCAGCACATCGAGTGGTTCGTCGGCGAACTGGTGAAGCTGCAGGCGGACGATGGCTATCTTGGGCCGTGGCCGAAGCCGTGGCGGCTGAAGAAGGGCGCGCCGACCGAGAAGTATCCTTGGGATGCTTGGGGGCATTATCACGCGATGACCGGGTTCCTGCTGTGGTATCAGAACGCCGGCGACAAGCAGGCGTTGAAGTGTGCGCGCCGCATTGGCGATTTGTTTTGCAACCGGTTTCTCGGCAATACCGGGTTGCACGACTCGGGTTGCCACGAGATGAACCAAGCACCGGCCCATTCGCTGACCGTGCTGTACGGGATTACCGGTGAAGACAAGTACCTGGCGATGGCGAAACAGATCGTCCGCGAATTTGAGATTCCCGACGCAGGGGACTACGTCCGGACGGCGCTGGCCGGTAAGGAATTTTGGGAAACGCCGAAGCCGCGGTGGGAAAGTCTGCACCCGATCATGGCGCTGGCGGAATTGCATTACGCGACCGGGGAGGCGCAGTTCCAACAGGCATTTGAGCATTTGTGGTGGAGCATGTGCAAAGGCGACCGGCACAACAATGGCGGGTTCACCTCCGGCGAGCGAGCGACCGGCAGACCCTACGACAAGTCGCCGATCGAGACGTGTTGCACGGTCGCGTGGATGGCGATCAGCGTCGAGATGCTCCGGCTGACCGGCAACCCCATTGTCGCGGACGAACTTGAACTCGCGATGTTCAACTCCGGCATTGGGATGATGTCCGCGTCTGGCCGGTGGGTCACCTACAACACGCCGATGGACGGCGAACGCCGCGCCAGCGCGCACGACATCGTGTTCCAAGCGAAACCGGGCAGTCCCGAATTGAATTGCTGTTCTGTCAACGGGCCGCGAGCGCTCGGAATGTTGTGCGAATGGGCGGTGATGGCACGCGGCGATGGGCTTGCGTTGAACTACTACGGCCCATGCACCATCGACACGCCGTGGGCGAAGCTGACACAGACCACTGACTACCCGCACACCGGCAAAATCACGATTGCGCTGAAGGCGAAAAAGTCGGCGTTTACACTCGCGCTCCGCATTCCGCAATGGTCGGCCCAGACGAAAGTGCGCGTGAACGGCAGGGCCGTCGCCGCGACGGCGGGAACGTACCTCGAGTTGAATCGGAAGTGGAAAACCGGTGATCGAATCACGCTCGACCTGGATTTTCGGCTGCATTACTGGGCGCACACGCCGCTCGAGAGTGCATGTGATTTGGAATTGGACTGGAAGTTATTCGGCCCGGTCCCGCGGCCGCAACCTGACTCGAACAAGGACAAATTCCCGACAATGACGGTGGCACCATCGCTCGAAGGTCTGACGGAGATACCGCCTGCGTTGACCGTCAACGGCCAAGCGTACCAACCGCGCGACGTGACGAGCAAGGGTGGCGTGATTGATTGCCGAGCGCTGTTCCTCGAAGTCGGCGGTGCTCCGGTGGCGTATGGGTTTGCGGAGTGGTACGTCGAAGAAGCGCAGACGTTGCGGCTCATTTTTGCCGGCGACTGGTGGACCGCGTGGTATTTGAACGGCCAGTGCGTTTTCGATAATCGCCAATCCGGCAATGGCGGTGACTTAACATCCCGCAACGATTGCGCGACGCTGCACCTGTGCCAGGGGCGCAACCTGCTTTCCTTCCAGCAAGCCGGCGGCTTGACGCGCGGCTGTTGGCTCAGTGTCGGCCGCGACTTGACGAAGGCGGAATCAGGCAAACGGCCGCGTCCGGACACCGTCGTTGCCTCCATTTATCGTGGCCCGATTTTGCTGACCTACGATCCACGCCACAACTCGACCGACCACGAGCGCCTCCCGGTCCTCGACGCCGAAACACTCAAGCTGCGCCCGGTTACCGATCCGACGTGGCTCAAACCGTGGATGCTATTCGAGGCGACAGCGCGCGACGGCCAGAAGCTGCGTCTCTGTGATTTTGGCAGCGCCGGCGCAGCAGGGAACACCTACCAATCGTGGCTGCCGGTCCGCTTTCCGTCGGCGAGCGAACCGACATTTGCCACTAACAACACGCTACGAAGCATTCGTCCATAAGGACAACGTCAATGCAGCGGCAACGATTTGAAGAGAAGAATGAGCTGATCAAGGCGAAATTCAAGAGTCTAAAACTCAAGAAGTCATCCCGCTTGAATCTTTCCTGGAGCAATTGAGGTTTCGGAATGGAACGGCTGCAGGACTCCGCGAAACGCCTGGAGAAGGCGCATGTGCCGTTCATTGAACTGCATGGCAATCACTACGGCGCGGATCTCGGCTAGCAGCCTTGGCCTTTGACGGGGGGCGGCGCGGACCACTCTTTCAATTGAGTCACGCAGGAACGGATTTATCATACGCTCCAACAAATCATCGGCATCGGCTCGGTATCCATCACGCGTGAACCGCGCATCAATCCCGGCATGCTTCCCAATCAATGCCGTAGCGAGTTGGCCCGCTTCGCCAATCGCGGCCAGCAACTCCCCGCGGTCTTCGATCGGACCGGAGTGGCGGCCGCGCTTGACCGCGCCGGCCTGCCCCTTTGCGCGTTTCAGACCGGGGCCTCCTACGCCACGCACGGCAATTGCCTGAGCACCGCCGACGCGGCGGTACGGCAACGGTTTTCACGACGACACCCGACGGGACGTCATCGTTCCAGGATGATTTCGGCGCGACTCTACGCAAGCCCGCCAAGAGTTGCTACTATGACTGGCAGGAATTCCCGCTGCCGGAACCCTCGATCGAAGCCCTGCGGCAGATGCCGTGGCCGGACCCGGCGGATGCGGGGCGTGGTTGTTTTCGCGGCGGCGCTCTTGCGACCGGTCTTCTTGTGGTTTGTCATCGGCTGGTTTCTCCTTGAGATGCGCTCCCGGCTTTTCGTTTCTCAATGGCGGCCCGAGTGAGCTGGTAGGCGATGGCGTAGAACATCCTGGTCTCGCCGCTGCGGTTCGGCTCGCTGCGATGCCACGTATAGTTGGTGAAAAACAAACCGTCGCCCGGTTGCATCGGGAACACAATCTCGTCGGCATAATCCACGTCCGCCAGCGGAATCCGGTAGCGCGAGAACGACTTGAACTGGCCGGCGGTCACAGTCCCCATGGCCGGGACATCCTGATAAGCCTCGTGTGGGTGCAACGTCCAGCCGCGCTGGGTCCCCGGCTTGATCGCCAGCGCGATGGCGTCACGGTTCACGCTGTCGAGCGGAATCCAGCAGTTCGCGCCGCGGTCGGGTTCGATGTGCCAGTAGTACGAATCCTGATGGTAATACGACCGGCCGCCTTGGTCCTCGGTGATGAACCCGTGTTTCACGCCGATCTGGTCGGTGTACAACTCGACTTCCCCCCCAAGTAACGTCGCCATCGCCGCGACCAGATTCGGATGACGCGCGACGGCGTCGAAAACGGGTTCGTACCGGGTCGGTACCTGGATGCCAATCGGCAACGGCTGCCCCTGACGGTTCGTTTTCCGCGCCGGATCGAGCACCTGCCACGATTTTTTCGCCCAGTCGGGTTGGGCCTCGAACATCTCGACCACACGCGCGCGCACGGCGGCAATCGCGTCGCGCGGAATCAGTTGCCGGTCCAGGCAATAGCCATCGTGTCCATAGGTTTGCTTTTCATTGTTGCCAATCATGATTTCATTCCTTTGCGTTGTTTTTGTTTTCAGAAAGTAACGGGCGCGTGACTGATCAGCCCCGCCCGTGTTCGCGATAGTGGGCGAACCCGGCAATCAGAGTCTTCATGTTTTCCAGAGGCACGCCCGGGGCAATCGAACTCGAGCAGCCGAGCATCAGCCCGACCTTCGGACCTTTCTCGACGAGCCAGTCCATCTGCCGTTTGACATCCGCCGGTTTGCCCAGCGGCAACGTGGTGGTGACCGAGACGCCGGCAATGATGAAGAGACCGTCGCCGTCGCGGGTTTTCATCTGGCAGATCCTTTCGTAATCCATGCCGTCCTCGTACTGGAACCCCTGGAACCCCCCGAGGCCGCATTCCAGCAGGCGCGGCACCATCTCCATCAGATTGCCGTCGCAATGCCAGATCAGCCGGATGCCGGCATCAAGGAATGGTTGGATCGCACGAGAGAAATGTGGGAACCAGAGGCGATCCAACGTTTTCACGTCCACCAGCGTCCCGCGCGAGTCGGCCATGTCATGGTCGAGCCGCAAGAGGCGCGGCAGGCCGCCTTCGACAATGGCGCGGGCGGCGAGGCGGTTGAACACGACCGAGGCGTCGGCGTGGATCTTGAACCCGCGCTCGATCACCTCCGGGTAGAGGGCGTAGGCCATGAAATAGTTTGTGTAGCCGTAGTGGTCGTAGCGAAAGCCCGGGAAGGTAAAGAACCCGCCATAGGGCCCCTTGAGCATGTTCATGCCGAAAAGCTGCTGGACCTCGACCTCGCCGGCGATGCGTTGGCGGACCTCTTCGTCGGCATGGGCCGCCAAGTCGCGCCCCCACTGTTCCCATTGCGGGAAGAGGAACTTCTCCATGTGCTCGACCACCGCCTCGGGCGAATCGATCGTCATGCCGTCGCGAACGATTTCCTCGGCGCCGGTGGTGGCGCCACGCGGGGTGGCCGAATCGTACCCCTGGTCCTTCATGCTCAGCGGGTTCTCGGGAATCCACTGGTCAATAAAGCAAACCCCGGACTGAAGCTGAAACTCCCGGTAAACCCGGACCGGATCCTTTTCGTAGCACCCCGGCGGATTGCCGGACAGTGTTTCGAGATGCGACCACTGCATATCGTTCAACATCCAAGTGGGAATTCCCACAGTCGGACGCAGGTCAAGGGTGTCGAGGGCCAGCCGGGCGTTGGGCTGCCATTGATCCGCAAAGGCATTGAATCCGGTCGTCTGGCTCATTGTGTCCTCCATGTGCTTTACCGATCCAGCGCGGGCGGTGTGTTGATTGTTTGCGTGTCTCGTAGGATTTGCAGGCATGCGGCGCATTTGCGATTTTGACGGCGGGGATTGTCGATCATCGGCTGCCGTCCTGGTTCGCGTTGGTTGCCGCGTAGCGCCCGATGCGGACGCGTGCGGTCATGGCGTGGGCGAGCATGTGTTCCTGCATACACTGCCGCTCGCAGACTTCCGCAATCTCGACACTTGCGCGGGGCGTACAGCGCTGATAGGTGACCGTCTTGAGAAACTTGCCCACCCAAACGCCGCCGGTGTAACGCGCGGCGCGGCTTGTCGGCAGAATATGATTGGTGCCAATGGTCTTGTCGCCGTAGGCCACGGTCGTCTCCTCCCCGATGAACAGCGAGCCGTAGTTGGTGAGCCGGTCGAGATAGTCGGCTTCGTCTGGCCGGTGCACTTGCAGTTCGAGGTGTTCGGGCGCGTAGTCGTTGGTAACAGCGATCGCTTCGTCGCGGTGATCCGCGGCGCAGATGATGCCGTTGGCGCCCCAGCTTTGGGCGGCGATTTCACGCGTCGGTAAGACGGTGAGTTGTTTCTCCAATTCCGCGAGACACCGGCGGCCCCACGCTTCGCTCAAACAAACCACGCAGATGCCGCTGTTCGGATCGTGTTCGGCTTGGCCGAGCAAATCACACGCGACCAAGGCCGGGTCGGCGGTGTCGTCAGCCAAGACCAGAATCTCAGTCGGACCAGCCAGCAGATCGATGCCGCAGCGGCCGAACAATTGGCGTTTCGCTTCCGCGACGAACTTGTTCCCGGCGCCGCAGAGCACATCGACCGGCGGCGCGTCTGCGAGTCCAAACGCCATCAACGCCAACGCCGGCACTCCGCCGATGACAAAGATTCGATCCGCACCGGCTTTGACCATCGCGTTGATTGTGGCCGGGTAGCAGCCTTGGCCTTTGACAGGGGGCGTGCAAGCGAGCACCGTTTTCACGCCTGCCACTTTTGCCGGGATGATGCTCATTTGCGCCGAGCCAAACATCGGATACCGGCCACCGGGAATGTAGCTGCCGACCGAGCCAACCGGGATGTGGCGGTGACCGAGGAGTACACCCGGCCGTAACTCCACTTCAAGCGGCAGTAGTGTCGCCAGTTGCGCCTGCGCGAAACGGCGGACATTGTCCTGGCAATAGTCGGTATCACGCACGGTCTGGGCATCGAGCCGGTCAATGACCGCGGCGATTTCTTGCCGGGTCAGTTCGAATGAGGGCGGATTCCAGTGATCGAACTGCGCGCTGTACTTGCGTACCGCATCCATTCCATGGCGCTCGAGATCGAGCAACATCTCCGCAACGATGCAGGAAGTTCCCGAGTCTTGCTCAAAAAGGCGATGGCCCCCGGATTTGATGATTTTCATGGTCGCCTCACTGTTGTTTGCGCTTCAGTGCCGCGTAGCGCCGCATGAGCGCCTTCTTGAAGGCCGGCGACATGGCGGTTTTCTCCTCGCCAAGCGCCAGCATCTCGGCCAGCACGCGGGCGCCGTCGGTCCCCGGGCAGGCCCGGACGATCTTGCGGGCCATGGCGTAGGTGGCGCGCAATTCGTCGTAACCGGTCGCCAGGCGCTCCACGACGGCCAGATAGTCCGCCGGCTGCGCCAGGTTATGCGCGACCTTGCCCCAGTCGGCGTAGGCGCGGTAGTTGGTGGCGTGCCGGATCAGGTCGGCCATGGTCTTGGAAAACTGCTGCGTGATCGCCGCCTTGCACGATGCCGGGAAAACAGACTTGGGATCGTAGCGCTTCTGATCCCAGTTGTCGCTGCGCCAGGCGTTGCGCTCCTTCTTGTTCCGGAAATCGGGCACGTCATACGGCTTGCCGCCCTCGGTCGAGGAACGGTACGCCAGAATGCCGGGGATGGTGACATCGCTGGCGGCATAGATGTCGAACGGCGCCGGCTCGCCCGTCAGAATCTGCCGGGCAAAGTTGTAGACCATCCAGAGATCGCCGCCGCCATGTCCGCTGGCCGCTGCCAGTTTGTCGAGTTCGTCCATGTCGGCCTTGACCTCGAACTTGGGCGAACTGCCGCTGCCGCCGAGGCGCAGGGCCAGTTCCCGGCCGACGTTCAGTTCCGCCGCGCCCAGGGTCCCCCACAAGCGCTGGACATGCGTGTCGTTGGTGGTGGAACCCATCAGGTTGCGGACCACCGCGCCGTTGGACATGTTGATCAGCGATGGCGTAACCCCGCCCATCCCCTCCTCGTTGGTCATCAGGTAGCCGGCCAGCGTCTGCTTGGCTGGCAGCGCCACCACCCGCGTGGGGCGTTCGCCCGTGATGACCATGACCGGCCCCAGCGAATGCGTGCAGTAGTAGTGAAACTGCAGCCAACTGCGCCAGTTGTGGACCCTGTTGCCCGGCTGCAACGGTTTGCCGTCAATGTACGTGTAGGCCAGCGACCGGCATTCATGGACATATTCAAACTCGGCGTACATCAGCTCGCCGAACAGCCCCTCGCGCCATTTGCGCGCCAGGTAACGGATGGCCGGGGAGAACGGATAATTCTCCGCCAGGTTGTAGACCTTGCCGCTCGCCTCCACCGCCTCCACCAGCCGCACCCCTTCGGCCATGGTATGAAACGCCGTGACTTCCGACAGCACATGCTTGCCGGCGCGCAGACACTTGATGGCATCGTCGGCGTGCGCCGGGCAGTAGGTCGCCAGCAACACCGCGTCAATATCCTGCTTCAGAAACTCGTCCACATCGGCAGTGACAAAGGCGCCGGGATTGTGTTTGAGGAACCAGTCACGCATGTGCTCGTTGTAGTCGCACCCCGCGACCACATCCACGTTGCAACTGGCGCAGATCGAGTAAAAGTTCATCCCGCGACCAAGCCCCCAGATGCCGAGGCGGATGCGCTTGTTGGTGTCAAAGATGCGGGGCGTGGTTGTTTTCGCTTTGCTTTTCATGTGTTTCCATTGTTTGGGTTGGTTATCGGTCGGATCAACATTGGCGGCCCGACAGGCGCACGACCTCCAGCCCGCTCAGCCGGCCGAAAGCGGCGATGGCCTCAGCGCGGTCGCCGAGGACCAGCGCACAGTGGTGGGTGCCACCGGCACGCGAGTAGGCTTCGAGGAACTCCGCCACCGGTCGGCGCGGCCGGATCCAGGTGCGCACCACATCGCGCATGGCCGGGTCGAGCGAGGCATCCTCGGCAAGCACCTCGACCGGGGCGACGATCAGCGCAAAGGTGTCGTCCGGGCCCGGCGCAAGGTTGACGAATACCGCCGGGCCGGGCTTCACGGCACAGGTCAGCACAGCCGGGTCGAGCGACCCGCCGCTGAAGAACGGCTTGGAGAAAACGCGCGGGCGGTCGCCGGCCACACTCGGGCTGATTTCGCCCATGTGCGAAAGGAAAAGCGTGTCGCCGGCCCAATCGACGCAGAAGATTTCGGTAAAGGTCACGGCGCCGATGGCCCGGGCCAGCGCGCCGACCAGCGCCGCGGTCAGGACGTCGCCTTCACCGGCGTAGCCGATCCCCCGCCCCATGGCCTTGGAGATTTCCAGGAACGGCATGGTATTGGCTGGCCGGTCGGCCCGGTCGAACGCCTGGAAGTTGACGCTGAGTCCGCTGTAGTCACCGTCTTCAAGCAGGCGGCGCAGCCCGAGACCGACCCGCACGGAGCGGGCGTGCGCCTCGGCTGGGAGTTCACAGGCAAACTGTTCGTGGTCGCTGGCGACTTCCTTGGCGACTGCGGCATCGGTTACCTGACGGACGGCCGCATCCAGCGCATCGAGGCCGACCTGCTTGACCGCAATCCCCAGTTTGTCGGCCAGCACATCCTCCGCCACGGCGAAGTCGCCCATGCCGGCAAAAGCCGCACCGACCCGCAACACCCGGCTGGCACGCAGGGCGTTGGCCGCTATCTCACCTAATTTGCCAATTTGCCTGGTAGGGACGGCTCGCCGAGCCGTCCGCGGCGCTTTCGGCGAAAGCGCCCTACCGGACGATGGGTCGGTATTTTTTGTTGTGGCGCTTCGCACCTGGTCGGCAACCCGGTCCAGCATGCGTGGGTCGCGGTCATGGCCGGCGACGATTGCGAACGCGCGTTTTCGGCGGCGCAACATCGAGGCGAAGTCCATCACTCCATGCACGCCGTGGTTGTACATGATGCGGTCCGGCGACACGCTCACCCCGAACTCTGCGTCCATCGTCGTGTCGAGAATGACGATGGGGAGCTTGGTCCGGCAGCAGGCATCGATGGCTTCGAGGGAGGGCGAATAGGCCAGGTGCAGCGTGACAAGGCAATCGACGCCGGCCGCCTCGAACTGCGCGATGGCGGCCCGGAACTCGTCGGCGACCCGGCAGACCGGCGCGGTTTGCACCGTGATGCCGCGCGCTTCCAGCGCTGCAGTGATCCGGGCGATGAAACTGTCGAACCCGGCCCGGTATTGCGGCAGCAGGTCGTCGTAGAGTTTCAGATAAAAAGGCAAAAGCCCGGCTTGGGGACGGGGCTGGGATGTCATGCAGACTCCTTTCGGTTGCCGTAGTTGCGCGCGGCCACCGCCCGGAACAGGCGGCTGGCGTTGTTGAAGAAGATGTCCTCGATCGCGGCCCGGTTCAGTCCGGCCCGCTCCGCCGCCAGTTTGATGCCGCGGAGCTGCTCGTAGAAAAATGTGGTGAACGAGACGGCGTGGCGGGCGTCGTAGATCGAGGTGCCGATCTCGTAATCCTCCGCCATCAGGTAGGCGTACTGGTTGTTGATCTCGACCGACTTGCCGTGCAGGCAGGCCACGGGGGCATCGGAGCCGAACAGGATGCGGTCGGGCGGGAAATTCCGGAACGTGTACTCGAGCACGCCTTCGTGGTTGACCATGGCGGTATCGACATAGGCATTCGGGCAGGCGGCAATGCCGTCGAGCATGCCGATGACGTTCTGGAGATAGTAGGCGCGGCCGATGTGGGCGAAGATGATCCGCGTCCGCGGGTAGCGCCGGCAGATTTCCACCATCTGGGTTTGGTTGACCGGATCCGTCAACCGCGCGGAGCGCGGGATGTGCAGCATGATGGCCAGCCCGCGTTCGTCGGCCGCCGCCATCTGGGCGGCGGGCAGCATGTCGTGAATCGTGATGTCCGCTTTGGGCTTTCCCTCGACAAAGTCAAGGTACGGTTTGTAGCCGATCAGCCGGTTGGTCTCTACCCGGCGGATCACTGCTGCCGCTGAGTCGCGCGGCGATACCAAGGCCATGGCGAAAGAGCGCCGGTTGTCCGCCACGCGGCCGGAATAGGCCGCCGACGCATCCAGGTCGGAGTCATACGACGGCATCCCGAAGCTGTTGAGATGAAACTCCTGCTCCGGCAGCAGTGCGCGCGCCCACTCCTGGCACTGCTCCATCGTGAAGACCCCGCCAAACTTGGCCAGGATGTTCCGCGGCGGACACTGGTATCCGGGCACCCGGCAGGAGCGATCGAGCAGGTGCACGTGTGCGTCAAAAATCCTGGCCGGCAGAAAGCCACTCAATTCCCGTTGGTAGATTTGGCGATCGGCCTCATTGACGTCAACGCTCATCGTTGTCCTCCTTTGCCGCGAAAAGCGTCCTGTTCATTCTGGTAAATTCCCACCCCCAGGCCGGCGAGCCGCGCGGCGCCCCGCGCACCAGCGGCACGTCCGCCCACGGCAATCGCCAGCCCCGTGATCTCGGCCACGATCGCCGGCCAGCCCGGGCTGTGAGCCGGGCCGCCGACCATGACCGCCTGATGGTAGCGGAAACCGCGGGCCTGCAAGTCACAGATCTTTTCGTTCAGGAACCGGGCGGCGCCTTCCATAATGGCGCGGCTGATGTTCTTGCGATCGGCCTGGATGGCCCGCGGCGGGAGGCGCAGGTCAATCGCCAGGCCGCCGGCGCCGGGCGCGGCTTCCGCTGCCGTTTCATTGAAGATGCGCAGCCGGTCGCTCTCTCCCGGGGCAATGACATTGTCGATGTACCAGTCAATGGTGCGGCCGATGTACGGCACCGAGAACATGCCGCCCCACGGCCCGCCCTGCGCGGAGAGGAACGGATCGCAGAGCATCTGCGCGTCGAGAATACCTTGCCGGTCCAGGCAGGGCGTGAATCCCACCCAGGAGGTGCCGCACGAAAGCAGGAGCTGTCCCGGCGCCAGCACGCCGACGGCACGCGCCGCGGCCGGATGATCGAAGCAGCCGGTGACGACTGCGGTCCGCGGGGAAAGACCGGTGTCCCGCAACGCCGGCCCGGTCAGCGGCCCGGCCGCTATTCCCGAGTCCATCAGCGCCGACAACTTCGCCCGTGGGATGTCCAACATCTTCAGGAACGGCTCGTGGTAGGTGCCGGATGTTTGCTCCTGCAGGTGAAAGGTGGTGGCAGTGGAATGGTCCATCACCCAACGGCCGGTCAGCCGATACAGCAGCCAATCGGTATCCATGCCGTAGTGGCCGGCCTGCCGGTAGAGTTGCGGGCGGTGTTCCCGCAGCCAGGCCAGGTGAGCCAGCGGAAAGCTGCTGACGCAAGGCCAGCCGGTGATCTGCGTCACCGCCGCCGGGGTGAGCCCGGCCAGGGCGGCGGGCGGGTTCTGTTCCGCCCGGCGATCCATCCAGTTGAGGATGTTCGTCAAGGGCGTACCGGCGGCATCGGTCAGCAGGGTATTGCCTGACGCGGCGGCCATGGCCAGGGCGGCCACCTCGCCGGGCGCGGCCGCCACCAGCTCGCGGATGACGCGGCAGACATTCTGGTAATGCGGTTCCGGCGCGACCTCCACCCAGTCGTCCTGCGGGTGGAGGAATCGGTTTTCCGCTCCGGCTTCCGCCAGCACGGTACCCGCGGCATCGGTCAACACGCCCTTGATCGCGCTGGTGCCGAGATCCAATCCGATCAGGCAGGCGGAATGTTCAGCCTTCATGGAAGATTCCATTCACCACCTGTTCAGTCCAATTGGACGACGCTGTGGGTGCGGTGCGATTCGAGCGCCGCGGTCAGGATCTGGTGGTGCCGTTCTGTTTCCTCCGGCGTCACGCAGCCCGCAAAGCGACCGGGCGTTTGGCGGTGGACCAATTCATGCAGGTAGGCGGCCCACATCTGGAGGATCACATCGGAGAAGCCGGCCTCGAAGATGCCGCCGGTGATGACCGGGTAGGTCATTTCGTGGCCCATGTCGAGATGTTGCCAGGGTTGTTCTCCACCGGTGTAATCGAGGAACTCGAGCGTGTTGGCCTGCTTGGTCGAGAACCGGGCCGACCGTCGGGTGCCGAGGATCTCAAAGTTCCAGGAGTTCTTCTCACCGGGCGCGATCCGCTGGGTCTTGATGGTGAGCGGGAACGGCTGGCCGGTGGCCGGGTCCACCGACTCGCACAAGAGCGTGGCGTTGTCCCACGTCTCACACGCCGCGGGCTGGCCGTCGCGGCCGGACCGGTGGGCAAACACTTTCGAGAGGATCGCGCGCACGTTGCGGGGCGTCCAGCCGGCGCGCAACGGGACGTGCAACGGGTGCAGGCCGAGGTCGCCAAGACAGCCGTACTCGCCGTTGGTGGCGACGGTGCGTTTCCAGTTCATTGGTTTGCGCGGATCGAGGTCGCTGGAGTGGAAGAACCCGGCGTTGACTTCGAGGATGGTGCCGAATTCGTTCCCCTCGATCATTTGCCCGATCCGTTGCACGGCGGGGAAGAACGGGAACTCGGAGGAGCATCGCGCGAAACAATCCGGGTGTTCTGCCAGCGCGACGAGGATGGCGCGATTGGCGGCGCGGTCGATCCCAAACGGCTTCTCGCCCACAAGATGTTTGCCGGCCCGGATCGCGGCGGTGTAGATCTCGGCGTGCAGATGATGCGGCACGGCAATATAGACAGCGTCCACCTCCGGGTTGGCGAGCAGTTCGCAGTACGCCGTGCTTGCCTGCCGGATCGTGTCGAAATGATCCGTGAACCAGCGCGTCGGTTCTGGCGAACGATTGCAGACAGCCACCAACACGGGCCGGGCGGCCGGTTCACGCAGGTGACACCAGCGGGCGGCGGCCGACGCGAATTCGCGGCCCATTAAGCCGCAACCGATGATACCGAAGCGGACGGTTTTCATGGGGTCTCCTCTCCCGCCAGGACGGGAGCCAGCACAACCTGCTGGATGGCTTTACTCAGCCAGCGCCGGTCGGCGGACGGCAGACGCGGGTCAGTGATGAGCGTGTCCACCTGCTCCCAGCCGGCAAACCGCACGAATGCGCGCCGCTGGAACTTCGTGCTGTCCGCGACCAGGATCGTGCGTCCGGCGGCAGCAATCATGGCCTTCGAAATGCGGGCGACAGCCAGTTCGCCGGTATACAGCCCGTCCCGATCAAGCGCGTCGGCGCCGAGGATGGCCAGCCCGACGCGCAACTGGCGGAGGTTGTCCTCGGTCAGCGGCCCGGTCAGGTCGGGGCTGTTCTTGCGGGCGTTGCCGCCGAGCAGGATGAGGTCAATGTTGTCGCGGGCATAGAGCACGGAAGCAATGGCGAGCGACGACGTGAGGACCTTGAGGTTGGCAATGCCGGCCACAGCCCGCGCTACTTCGAGCGTGGTGGTGCCGGTATCGAGCACGATGGTCATCCCGGGCTGCACCAGACGGGCGGCCGCCCGCGCGATGGCGGCCTTCTCGGCGAGCTGGTGCTCCTGTTTCTCGCGGAACGCGAACTGGATCTTGACCTGCTGGGAGAAGAGCGCGCCGCCATGGGTGCGGGTGAGGTAGCCGTGTTGTTCGAGGTGGTCGAGATCGCGGCGGACGGTCATCGACGTCACGTCGAACTGCCGGGTGAGATCCGTGACGCTGACGTTGCCCCGTTCGCGCAGCAGGCCGATGATCGTTTGCTGTCGGGCGTTGAGCGCGTCCGTCTTCATGCTCAAGAATCAAACGGATTGGCGCTGCCGGGCAACCCGTGCGCTTCCGCGACCGCCCGGTACACGACCGCGCCGCGATAGGTGTTCAGCCCGCGCCGCAGATCCGGCATCAGTTCGAGGGCGCGTTCGGCGCCGAGGTTGGCGAGCTTGAGGGCGTAGGGCATGGTCGCGTTGGTCAGCCCCTGCGTCGCGGTGCGGGCGTAGGCGCCCGGCATGTTGGTCACGCAGTAGTGAATCACCTCCTGCTCAACGTAGACCGGGTCGTCATGGGTTGTCGAGCGCGAGGTTTCGGCGCAACCGCCCTGGTCAATGGCGATGTCGACAAAGACCGAGCCCGGTTTCATCATGGCGAGCATGTCGCGCCGGATCAGCTTGGGCGCGACCGCGCCCGGCACGAGAACAGCGCCGACCAGCAGGTCCACTGCGGCGAGGCGCTCCAGCAAATTCTGCTCGTTGGAAAACAGCGTGCTCGCCGAGTGTTCGAGCGTGATGTCGAGGAACCGCATCCGGTCGAGGTCCACTTCGAGGATCGTGACCGCCGCGCCGAGGCCGGCCGCCATGCGGCCGGCGTTGACGCCCGAGGTGCCGCCGCCAAGGACGAGCACGTTGCCCGGCAACACGCCCGGCACGCCGCCGAGCAGCACGCCCTTCCCGCCCTGCGCCTTGCTCAGGTAATACGCGCCGATGATCGCGCTCATCCGCCCGGCAATCTCGCTCATCGGCTCCAGCAATGGCCGCCGGCGGCCGACCTCGACGGTCTCGTAGGCGATGCCACAGGTGCGCGACTCGATCAGCCGTTTGGTCAGTGCGGGTTCCGCCGCCAGGTGCAGGTAGGTGAACAGCACCAGCTCCGGCCGCAGATAACCGTACTCGGCGGCTTGGGGTTCCTTGACCTTGATCACCATCTCCGCTGCCCAGGCGTCAGCCGCAGTCGGCACGATTGTGGCCCCGACTTCCCGGTACAGGTCGTCGCTGAACCCGGCACCCACACCCGCCCCTTGCTGGACGAGCACCTGGTGGCCCTGCTGGACAAACATGCGGGCGCCACCCGGAGTGCAGGCGACGCGGTTCTCTTTGATTTTGATCTCTTTGGGTATGCCAATCTTCATGCGAACCTCAGTGAACCCGGACCGCCTCGTCCATCCGCGCGACGATGAAATCCACGACGGCGGGCGTGCTGATCAACGGAATCTTCGTCAGGACTGCCGGCGGACAATCCGCCTTGTACACCTGCGCACTGGCGTCCAAGCCGCGTTGGTTCAGGTGGCCGGCAAACTTCTTGGCTGCGTCCAACCCAGTGAAATAGAGCGTCGTCATGTGCCGTTTGCCTTCGACGGCGGTGATTTTGTCGGAGTGCCCGGCCGCGAACTCGCGCAAGCGCGTTTCATAGTAGTCACCCACGGCACGGGTGATGGCGGAGTTGGCGATGGCCCAACGCATGGTGATCAGGTACGCCAACGAAGCAAGCTCTTCTTGGCCGTTGGTCACGAGCGCTCCGAATTGCGGCAGGCAATCCATCGCGGCGCTGAACAGCAATCGCGAGGCGGGATACTCGCCGCCGGGGAATCCTTTCCCCACCGCCACAAACGACGGTGTCAGCCCCCATTCACGGAACATGAACAAGTCCGGATGCCAGAGGCAGGACTGGATTTCGTCGCAGACGGTCGGCACATCGTGGTCGCGGCAGAGCGCGTACGCCCGTTGCAGGAACTCGCGCGTCAACAAACGGCCACCGTAGTTCATCATCACGATTTCGTGGAAGAACCCCGCGATCTTGGTTGCGCCCCGGTCCCATTGCGCGAAAGCCGCATCGAGGTCCTCGGCGTGGTTCGGACGAATCGGACACACGCGAAACAACCCGGCCGACTCCAATCCGGCACAGAACTCCGGCCACATCCCACGCATTGTCTGCGTCAGAATGGTGGTGCCGTGATAGTTGGCCAGCAAGCCGGCATCGTCATTGCCCATCACCAGCAAGACCGGCGTTCGCCCGTGGTATTTCGGCGTCGGGACGCCCGGCTCGACACGGTAAAACCGCGCCAAGATCATCTTCAACGCGGCTTCCACGGCGAGACTGCCGGTTTCCAGATTCAGCACCCGGTTGACCACGTACGGATCGGCGCTCGCCAGTATTTGATCCAGCCCGGCGCGGTCGCCGAGAGCCAGTCCGTTGGCGGTGCGCACCAATTCCTCCTCCAACAACCGCGTAATCTGGCCCCGGGTGTTGTTGTGGGTGGCGTTGGGAATACCGAGTCGTCGCGCCCGCTCCAGCAACGCGTAGCCGGGAAAACCGTGGCCGAGCGGAGCATGATAATGTTCGCTTTTGGAAATCAACCGCAGCCGGCCATCCTCACCCACGCGGTAGATACCGGACGCGCTCAATGGCGACTGGCCCGTCTTGGTCGCGGCGTCAAACATCCGTGTCGAAGCACCCCGCACCGACTCACCCGCCACCGGCGCGGTGATCCTTTCGCCAACCTGCCCCAGCAACGCGTGTTGCCGGTCGAGAAAGGCTGCGGACAGAAACTCAACCCGCTCCGTAGCCAGTGCCAGAAGCGTGGAGATTTCTTCCCCGGTCAGCGCGGCCCGGGCGTGCGCGATGGCTGTACTGCGCTCCGAGCCGATCAAGTCGGCCACCGACATGACCACCGGCAGAAAACCGCAAAAACAACTAGATGTTGTTTCCTTACTCATTTTGTGCGAATTGAACATAGCCGGCAACCACTGTCAATTAAAACTTCATCGTCTTATATATCCTCAGACCCACAACTGCCGGTCGAGGGAGCGGTACTGGATGGCCTCGGAGATGTGGTCAGATTGGATACGCTCACTGCCGGCGAGATCAGCGATGGTGCGAGCGACTTTCAGGATCCGGTCGTAGGCACGGGCGCTGAGGTTGAGTTCGGTCATCGCCATCTTCAATAACTCCTGACACTCCTCGTCCAAACGGCAATGTTCCTTGATCTGCTTCGGCGTCATCCGCGCGTTGCAGCCGGTGCCGTTCTGCCCGGCAAACCGCTGGCGCTGGAGCCAAACCGGCCGCCACAGCGGGAGTGCCAAGGGAAATCGCAGTTGCTCCTGACGGTTGCACCATCGAGGAGTTCACCGTCCCCTCGAAGTCCATGGGCGGGAAAATCAAGGCCACTGTCGGGCTGCCGCCGGAATATGCATCCCGGACGGAAGCGCGTGATCCTGTCCTCGATGCGCTGCACGGCTCCGGCGGGTCTCACGCGGCCTGGTCGAACACGGCGCCCAACCGGATGCGTCAACTCCCGCAACCGCTGGGGCGTCGCGCCGCGCCGGCCCACCCGCCCCTCCGGGATCGCTGCGTTTACCGTTGGCGAATTCTGGCACCCGAATCTTTACGATCTCGTTGTAGCCGCGGCGGCCCCTACCCCGAAAGCCTTCGGGGTGAACGCCGCGTCTGTCCGGTCTACACGGCACCGAGCGCCGGATCTACAATTCAACGGCCGCACGCGGACGGAAGCAAGACCGTCAAGATTCTGGTCTGGCAAACATTTGCTTGCAGAATATCTCAGATATCATAGGATTGATATTTCAAGGAGCGGTAACCCCTCGCGATAGTCGCGGAGATCGGTCGGATGGGAGATGTCGGTTTGAGATCGATGGCATCGGTCGCCTCTGACACTCATGCTGGACGCGGAGAATGTCCCGGTGCGCGCGACAGTCGCCAAGCTGCCGGTAACTTGACGAAGACTATGAAGACTATGAAGACAGGAAGGAATTACGGGCATTTTAGTCCGGACGGTCTGGAGTACGTGGTCGCGACCCCGCAGACGCCACGGGATTGGTTCAACTTCTTCTGGAACCCGACCTACCTCGCCTGTGCGGGGCAGAGCTTGAACGGTTGTTCGCTGTACCAGAGCGAAGGCGGTGTGGTGACGAACCTCTTCGGCAAACAGGACATGCGCGAAGATCCCCGGTGGTTGTATGTCCGCGACAACACCTCCGGCGAAGTCTGGAGCGCCGGTTATCTGCCGTGCTGGACCAGGCACGACGAGTTTGAGTGCCGGCACGGACTCGGTTATTCGATCCTGACCACCAAGAAGAACGGCATCCGGGTGGAATTTCGGGTGTTCGTGCCGCGCCGGGATTCCGGCGAGATTTGGACGGTCCGGGTGACGAACGAATCGCGCCGGGCCCGCAACCTCTCGCTGTTCACGGTCGCCAACGTCATGCTCGATGGCGTCAACATGCCGTACGGCTACGTCGGCGGCTTGAGCGCGGCGTACGAGCCGCGCGACGGGTTCCTGTTTTTCAAGAACCTGACGCACACGGTGGTGGACGAACGCTACCGGGCGTTCATGTTTGCCGACGTGCGGCCGGCCCGTTGGGATGTCAGTCGCGATTACTTTCTGGGGAGCGACCGGAGCTACGCGCGGCCGGAACGGGTGATGCAAGGCCGGTTGGGCAACAGCGTGGCCAGCCACGAGTACCTCGTCGGCGCGATGCAACACAACCTCCGGCTCGCGCCCGGCAAAGCGCGGCGGATCAATTTCGTTCTGGGGATTGTGATGAACATCCACGAGGCCCGGCGGATGCGCAACGCGTTTGCGAATACCGTCAAGATCGAGCAAGAGTTCCGGGCGATGAAGGCGGCGAATGTCCGCCGGCTTGGCGGCCTGCGGCTCGAAACGCCGGACGGCGATTTCAACCGGCTGTTCAATGTCTGGCTCAAGCATCAGCTGTACCTGATGGCCGATTGGGCGCGGTTTTATTTCAAAGGGTACCGGGATACGTGTCAGGACGCAGCCGGTATGAGCATCATCAATCCCGATCGGGCGCTGGCGATGTTGCAGAAGGCGTTACGCAACCAGCGCAGCGACGGGTTCTGTCCACGGGCGTTCCGCGTGCCGAGCATGGACATCGCGTCGGCGGACAAACATTACGCCGATTCGCCGTCGTGGATCAGCCACGCCACCGACGCGCTGCTGCGCGAGACCGGCGACCTGTCGTTGTTAAACCAGGTCGTGGAGTATTCCGACCAGGGGGAGGGGACGATCTGGGAACACAACCTGCGGGCGCTGGAATTCTTGTGGAACGACCGCGGCCGGCACGGGCTGAGCCTCTTGCACTGCGGTGACTGGAATGATCTGATCGACAAAGCCGGCGCGGGCGGCAAGGGGGAGGGTGTCTGGATGAGTTTTGCGTTGGCGCGGGTGCTGCGGTTGGTCGGCCAGATTGCCGCGTGGCGCGGGGACCGGCGCATCGCACAACTCTGCGCCCGCCGGTACAAGATGGTGCGGAAGGCGATTCTCAAACACGGCTGGGATGGCGACCATTTCATCTACGCGATCAACGACGATGGGAAACGGATCGGTTCCCGCAAGTCCCGGGAAGGGCGGTACTTTATCAACCCGCAATCGTGGGCGATCTTGTCCGGCGTGCTCGACGCCAAGGCGTACACCCGGATCGCCAAGCGGCTGGAGACGATCGTGGACACGCCGGTGGGCCCGGTGCATCACTGGCCGCCCTTCTCGGAGTACGATCCGGGCATCGGTCAACTGACCGGCACGCCGCCGGGGTTCTGCACCAACGGCAACGTTTATTGCCACGCAGCCAGCTTCAAGATCGCCGCCGATTTCGAGGCCGGCCGAAACGACAAGGCGTACGACACGTTGCGGCGGATTCTGCCGGCGGCGGAGAGGTCGGAGCCATACGCGCAGGTCAATGGCTACGTCGGTCCGACCGCCTGGCGGATGAAACGACACATCTCGGACGATCCCTGGCGCACCGGGACTGTGGCGTGGAATTTCCTGAACGTCGTGGATCGGCTGCTCGGTTTCCGCCGGACACGGGAAGGATTCCAACTGCGACCGCAACTGCCTTCCGTGTGGAAGCACGTCCGGTTCGTCCGTCCGTTCCGCGGCACGAACTATGAAATTCACATTCGCCGGGGCCGGCCCGCGGCGATTTATGTGGACGGGAAACCGATCATCGGCGATTTGATTCTGATCCCGAAAGAGGGGTTGAGAAAATCCGTCATCCAAGTTGACTGTCACATCGGGCAAGAGTGATTTGAACGGTCAGAAAGCCGCCAAGCCACGCGGAAGTGCAACGATTACAGGGCGTTCTCCGGCAGTTTCACCGCGCCGGGTAATATGGTTGCCGGGAACCATACCGCCGGTGCGGTGACGCACCCTGCAAGCAAAACAATCAGAAAAGGAGATCTGCAGGAAGGTCCGGTGCGTAAGATGGATGTCGCCTTCTGGACAAGCCACGTCAAGACGGAACCGGTGACGTTTGCAATCACGGAGCCGGCTGGAGACACCCAGCCGTGACGGACGAATGCTCCTGATCCGTTGACCAGGAACAAAATCGAACAGGCGTGTGCCTCTAGCGTTGCCGCCAAAGTGCGGTGCGAGCTATAACCGCGTTCACGGAGAACCGATTCCATGAGTTCCGAGACAAACCAGACCATCTATGATTATTTGAAAACCGGTGAATTGGCCGCTCCGCAGTACCCCGGCGCGGGCCGGGCGCATGGCTACACGATCCGGTCCTGGAGTCGCGCGTGGTGCGGGGGACTGGCGACGTGGAAGAAATATGTGCACCTGCATCGGCGCCTGGGGTACAACAACATCAGCCTCGACCTGTCGTGGGCCGACATCGAAGCGCAGCGCGGGACGTACGATTTCACCGGATACGATGCCTATCTCGACGTCATCGTGGACGCGGGACTGACCCTGCAACTGAAATTGAACTCGCGGATGATGCCGGCATGGGCGATGGCGAATCGTGACGCGCTCCTGTGCGACGCGGACGGAAACCTAGTGCAGGGCGAGTGGCCCGGCGTGATCTCTTCGCCCTTTCACGGTTTTGCTGACCCGCAAACCATCGCCGGTTTGCAGGGCTTTTACCGCCAGGTGGCCGAGCATTGCCGCGGTCTGCCGAACCTTTTTTATTGCAGCGCCTTCGCCTGTTCCTTTGAATCAGAATATCACGGCACAATCTGGACCGATTATTCGCCGGCGGCGCAGCGGCAGTTCCGCACCTATCTGCAGGCCGTCTACCCGTCGCTCGATAAACTCAACGCGGCGTGGTTGACGCAGTACGCGACGTGGAATGACGTATCCATCGCCTGGCGGCCCGGGGAAACGATGAGGGGCGACCGGCCGGACGCCCGGTATGTGGACTTTATGAAGTATCGCGAGTGGGCCGGGCGCCGTTTCTTCGACGCCCTGCACGACGCCCTCAAGGCCGGCGATGCCCGGGCCGAGTATGGGCCGCAGGTGGGCCGCATCGTCTGTCCGGTCGGGATGCTGCGCGGCGCGATCAGCGCCTTCCACTGGGCCGAGAACTGCGAGTGGATTTTCGTCGATCCCGCGCCGACCGACGACTACGCCTGGGAAATGGCCATTGCGCGGGCGGGTGGGAAGAAAGTGGCCGTCGAACTCGATGGCCCGGACATGTACCGCCGACTGCATTGCGAGCCGCAGCTTTCGACGCTCTACGCCGATCAGACGCGCTGGTGTTACGAGCACGGGGCTGATTACGTCTGCCATGCCAATTGGTCTGAGCTCCGTGACTATGAGCGGGGCGTGGCGGCGGGGATGTTCCAGCACGCCGCCGCCGCGAAGCAGGGCGAGTTCACGATTCCGGTGGCAGCCGACGCCGTGTACGTGGGCAAATGGGACAGCTACCTGCGAAGGTTCCGCGAGTGGGAGGAACAGCCCGGCGCAGTGTTGGAAACAGCGAAGGCCTGTTTCCAGAAACTGCGCCGTCAGGGCAGGGCAGTTGATGTCGTGCTCGATGACACCATTCTTCAGCGACCCGCGCGACTGAAACAATACGCGCGGATCCACCTCGACGGCGCGCGGTTCATCGCCCGGCCGGTGTGGGACGCGCTGCGGCAGAGCGGGGCCGATCTCGTGTTCCCGGAGGGCCCACAGGTGAGGGGAGACGAGACGGGCGCGGCTCTGGATCAGTGCTTTCAATTACCCCCAAGTTGGGCGCCCTATGAGAATCCCAGTTAAATGTCATTAAGTCGGGACATGCCTCGCCACATGACCATGTTCCCGGGAGGAGGATCAGAGGCGCGGGCGAGATAGCCACCGAGGCGCGCGATTTTGATGAGGTAGCGTGAGATTGTTTTCTTGGAGTGCGAGCGGCACGGTTTGGCTTTGACCAGTTCATCCAGCAGACATACTTCGGTTGCGGTCAGAGCGATGGCGGGAGACTGGTTGGGCTCCGTTCGGTTCAGTATTGTCATCCAGAAGATTCGCCAGCCGATAATGCAGAAGATCGAGATCAAGTTCGCCAATCTTTCTGAGCTTCGCAATTTGGACTCCTCGGCTTTGCAGCCGGACTTCAGGATTTTGTGGAACAGTTCGATCTTCCACCGCCGGGCATACCACTTCAGTTTCTCGATGGCCGACGAGCGAGAGTCCACCGGGAGGTTCGTGATCAACTTCCAGACAATCTTTTCCCGCCCCCTCGGTCTTCCACGTTCGGTGGCGTGAATGACCGTAAGCGACAGTTGCGGATAGTCTTTCTGTTTGCCGATGGGAGGAAGAACCTGCAGGGACTCATACTTGATTTCCAAGTCCGCTTCATAAAGCTCGCCCGTCTTGCTCCAAGCCTGAATACGGTGCACCCCTTTAACTTTTGCCTGGCGCATCCGTTCGGCAATTGTGTGGTCGCCATCTTCGGCCAACCGATCGACACAAGATGTGCTCTTCGCTCACATTCTCATTGGCGAAGAAGCGATACGCCGCTTTGGTATTGGCCCAGTCCTGACAGGCAGAAGGGACGCTTTCGCCAATGCCATTGGACATCATTCGCATCAGTTTACTGAAACGCCTGGCCAACCGCACATCGTTAAAATGGCCGCCGCCCACTTCATGATCAGTCCATGTCTGGGCAGGCGAGTGAATTGCAGTTTCTGTTGGCGTGGGGGGGCTTTCTTGATTCGCATACCTATGCTGAACTACAACCGCGACCAAACCGGAATCAAAATATATCCTTGCGCCCGGCCTACTTACAATTCTTTTCCCGCTCACAACTTGTGGGTAATTGAAAGTCCTGGCTGACGCTTACTTTCTTCCTGATCTGGGCGGCCAGATCTATCGCTTGTTCCTTGGACTCCACCGGCACCTCCAACACAACGCGCCCGTCAAGGTGGTCCTTCCAGGTTAGCGGATAGGTGCCCACACACGGAATATGCATTTGCGGCACGTTGGCGCCAAAGAAAGAATAGGCCTCACGCAAGACCTCCTCTGATTGATTCAGATTCAGGAGTTTCAACCCCGGGATGCTCTTCAAACCGGCCCACTGATGCCGGGCGTTGGCACAGCAGTGCAAACCAATCCCCCCGAAATGCTGCGATAATTTGGCCAGTTCCGGACGAAACAGATCGTGGAATACCTCCGGCCCCACACAGCCAATCTCATCTTCCGACAGCGTAATTCCCTTCGGCATGTAGTAATCCGGATAGTGCGCGACAAAACCGGCCCCGTAGCGCTGAAACCATTCCTCAAGAAAAGTAACGATCAACTGATTCACTTTGGCGGCCAGCTCTTTGACCGCCTCGGGTTGATCGGTGATCGCGAGAAAGAATGAGTCTTTCGCCCACATCGAGGAAGCAATCCCCATCGGGCTCTGAACATCCACCATCCTCAAGATCGCGTCCGGCCCGGCGCGCTTCTTCAGTTCGTCGGCAATCTCAAAGATGATTCTTAAGCAGGGAGTATCAAGATCGGGGACTTTTATCTTCGACACCTGGGAGGCGTCGGTGATAAACGGTAACGCACACGGCATGTCCTTGCCAACCTGGTGAACCGGACTCCCGAAGGCCGCCGCAAAAATCTCCGTGCCGGTATGCACATGCAGATAGGGAATCGCGTCATCATCCAGCCAGGCCGCTTTCTCCCTTTGTCTCCGGTACTGATTCCACGCCCATTCAATGCGCTCCATTTTCCGGTCGGGCATCGGCACAACCTGTTCCGGTACTGTTTCCGGGACCCGGATCAGAAACATCTGACTTGGCTTCTGGCTCAGGTCATAAAAATCAGTCCAGCGGGCCTTGCGTTCTTCAATTAGTTTTCCCATTGTTTCCGCCCCAATCTTTGTTCATCAATCTGCCATCCATGGATTACCGGCAGATCGGCAACGCCAACGGTGACGGCCAGGCAATCGCCCCGCGCACCACCCATGAATGACCCCCCACGGCGACCGGATGCCGCGTGCCGTCATTCTTCGAGTACGTGCTGATCGCGTCGGTGTACTCCAAGAAAAAAGCCCGCCGCGGACGGTCGGTGTGGTTCAACTTGGACCGGTGCAAGGTGAGGCCGCTGAAGACCACCGCTTCGCCCGCTTTCATCCGCGCCGGCACGCCGTCACCCTCCACGGTCACGCTGAGATGCCAACTGTCTGCATTCTTCGCCCGATGGGGCAACAACCCGCGTTGGTGGCTGCCCGGCACCACCCAGACGCAGCCGTTCTGCTCATCCACATCATCCAACGCGATCCAGATCGTCACGTTGGTGGCCGGATCAATCACGCTGTAGCCGTTGTCCTGATGCCAGGGAAACTCACTTTTGCCGCTGTGGGCGTCCGGCATCTTGGTGACGTACTGGTTGAACCAGAGACAAACATTCGGCCCGACCAGTTGCTCGACCCAATCCAAGTGTGCCCCGCGCGTCGCCACCTCGCGAATCACGGCGGAGTGGTGACAGAGCTGGTTGCGAAACACCGTCAGTTCTCCCGGCCCTAGCGTCCCGCGAAACCGCGCTTCTTCCCGTCGCAACATTTCCAGTGTGGCATCGTCGATGATCCGCCCCGTCAGGACGTAACCTTCTTGATGATATCGCTCAACCTGCTGCTGGGTCAGCCGCGGCAGTTTCAACAGGGGATGAATCGTCGTCGTCTGCATTGTCATGTCCTTTTCTTGCTTGTGATTTTCTTTCACCCGGTACGGAGCGGTTGACCGCCGTTACCTGTCTCACCGGATCATTCTGTCCCCTCGGCAAATCGCAGCATGCCCCAGTCGATGGGCGTCGTCAAGAAGTCGCCCAAGGGTTGGGGCAGAGGCGTGAATGTCTCCAAAAAAATTTCCCATCGTCTTTTAGGGTGAAAAGAAACCCATCTTCGTGCCGCTTTCCATCTTGGCCGGCGCCACCCCCGCGCGGAAATCCGTAAGGATGCGCTTGATCGCGATGGCCTCCTGCGTGTCCCAAGCGCGCTTCATGATCTCCGTCTGATAACCGCCTCTTTTCTTTGTGCTACTTAAAGTTGAGTTTGACCGCAACTTCGCCTGCAAGCTCAAAGAGCTTCTTCTCCCGGTCCTGCCAGCCGATGACGAATTGCGCCTGGCCTTTCTTCCCTTCATCATACATCAGTGGTATGGTTGGGGGAGAAAAGACGCGCGGGACATTTCTTCCGGCCCTTATCCGGGTTGACATTATAACTGATGCTGTAGACGTTGGCCCCATAGCCGAGATCCGCGATCTTGTGCAAGGCCTTATGGCCAATGTTCGCCAGAAGAGAATCATGACTTTTGACTGCAAGATCGTGGAGGAACCGCTCAGTATCTTGGAAGCGTATGGCGAGATTCCTATCCGCTATGACGTTCTCAGCGTGTTTGACGTTCAACTTCAGGATTCCGGACTGGGTGGAATATCTCTTGTGGAACGCAAACTCGATGCGCCATTCACGAAAGACTATGATGCCCTGAAGGGGGAAGGGCCAACTCGATGGGCGAGTAAATGGAACATCGCTAATTGGGGAGTGATGTCAGCGGTTACCGCAGGTCGACGAGTTGGGGGATGCGTTTTGGCCTACAAGACAGCAGGACTGGAGATGCTTGAAGGAAGAGACGACATCGCTGTTCTCTGGGATATTCGCGTCCATCCGCGCCACCGAGGTCACGGCATTGGATCGAAGCTGTTTACTGCAGCCACCGAATGGGCAGAGAAGCAAGGGTGCCGAATTTTGTTGGCTGAAACTCAAAACATCAACGTTCCGGCATGCCGGTTCTATGCGGCCCAGGGTTGCATCCTTCGTAGCATGGATCGCTTTGCGTATGCTGAACTGCCGGATGAAACGCAGTTGATATGGCTGACGACCTTATGAATAATGGCGAACCAGTCGTGCCAGCCAACAGCTCTCCGGCCCTGCTTTTCAAATGATCCTCATTATTCCACTATCAACTCGCGGTCACCTGCCATCCCAGGAGAACTGTGGCTGCACTTGAACGATACCATTGCCGGTCGGGCAGCCGTGCGCACTGATCGCCCACGGCATTTCCCCCGACACCTCCTTCCAGAAAGTCACTTGCTCTTTGTCCGGCCAGAGGTCGGACACCATCCCCAGCATCATGGTCTTGTCCAGACCACGCTTTTCCATCCGCTTCCGAATCTCCACGAACATTGACGTCCACAAGGCCTTGAGTTGCAGGGCCGTCCTTTTATCATCGCGAACAGGGTACACCAGCCTGCGATTTCGCATCCCAAGCCCAAACTTCTGACTCCGTAAGGACATTCTTGCCCGCTCAAGAACGTGCGCCGTGAGCCGCGTGGTGAAGATCAACATCCGTTTTTTGTGCACCGAGGGGCCCAGATCAGTTTCGCACCGCAAATCCCTTGAACTCGCCGGTACAATCCTCTTCCCGCCGCTCCACCTTGTCCACCCGGGAACCGGTAGGACCCTTCGCCACCTCCGCCAGGAGTTTCTCGAGGTCGGCAGCCGGTCCTTCAGCGACCAGTTCCACTCGACCGTCCGCCAAATTCCGGATCAACCTGTCACCAACAGTTTGCGCGTGGCGACCTGCCGGGCGGTGAAATCACGAAAACCGACCCCTTGCACCTTGCCGCTGATGAAGGCGTGGACTCGTTTCAGCGCAGCGGCTGAAGCGGTTGGGACATTTGTTGGATTCTCTGCTGTCGCGCCCACGATCCGCTGTCGCATGGGCGGCTGGTGGCTTTCCGCCTGCAGGATATTGGGGGACAGAATCAGGAGCGTGATGACCACGGTGATGCCGATGGGATTGTTCATGTCTCTGACTCTCGCGACAGCGTCTCGGCCCACGAACGTGCTCCCGGAACCGCCGACGCATCACTGACGTTCCGTGTGTTGCGCCCCCCCACCCCCCCCATGTGATCCAGCAACCAAGCGAGTATTCGCATGCCGTTGTCTCTTGGTTCTGGAGAACCTACGCAATATTGAGAACGCCCCGAAAGATGTAGAAGAACGCGATACAGATCATCAGGTAGGCAGTCATCCACGCTGGGAGGAACCAGAGATCGCCCACGAAGTCAAAGAGGCGCATCGGCTTCAACATCACTTCCAGGGTCTGCACCGACGCATCTTTGAAGGTCTTGACCGGATCCTCGTACTGATGTCGGCCGGCGACAAACGATATTTCGAAGGTGTGTCCGGCGTAGCGGACTTTCAGCGTGTGCGGGTTCGCATCGTGGGCGATCACGTGCCACGTCACCACCCCTTCGAGGTTGGGCGGCGGCGCCGGCACGCCTGCCAATTTCCCGTGGAGGATGCCGCGGAGGTGATCGCCGATCCAGACGCCGATCTGGTCCCAGATACCGGTCATTGGAAGAACCTTGTCCTCCACCACCGGTTGGACCCAGCCGTCCACAGCTTCGATTCCGGGTTCCGGCACCAGGTGCGCGGTCTTGCCGATGTCGGTGCGCGCCACGTAGGCGTTCACAGTGACCGGCTCGTTGAGACGCGGCGGCAGGTAGGCAACGCGCATGAAGGCCCAGGTGGCGATCAGTCCAACCGGCAGCAATGCCCACAGCAACGGTTTTCCTTCGAAGCGCATTGTCTTCATTTTGATCAGGTTGATGGTGTCCTTGTGCCGATTCACGGACTCCTTGTCGCCGCGCTTCTTTGCTTCCTTGATCAACGCGTTCTGGCGGCTCACGTCAGCCACGGAGCGGTGCAGCCACTCCTGGTCCTTGGTGCGCAGTTTGCGCGCAATGTTGAGCGCGGCGGAAGTGAACAGCGCGACGGCGAACAATTGCAGGTCGCGTGGCAGGTAGAGAATCCAACCGAAAATCCAGTCGGCGCCGTTGGCGACCCAGGCGTTGAGAGTGTTGAAGAACTCCATCATGTTACTTGGCCTCCACGAAGGTGATCCGACCATGGTTGCCGTCGACCCGGATCATGGTGCGATCCGGGATGCGGCGGGTGGCATCCGGGCAGACGAGCGCCGGGATGCCAAAATCACGCGCCACGATGGCGCCATGGCTCAGCACGCCGCCGCGCTCCACGATGAGCGCCTTGGCGTGGACAAAGAGTGCGGTCCAGCCGGGATCGGTGGACGGACAGACCAGCACATAGTCGGAGGTGAAGTCAGCGGCCTTGGTTGGATCGAACACGATTCGGGCCATGCCCACCGCAATACCGGAGGCGATGGGGTCGCCGTGCAGTTCGTTCGTGCTGTCGTACTTTTTCGGCAGGCCAAGTTCGTCGAGTTGCTGCGAATCCACGACCGCGGCCATTTCCAGTCGCCGGGCCGACTGCCAGCGAAGCTTGCGGCTGGCAATGATCGGGGTCATTGCCTGGCGGCGCCCCTCGTAGGTCTGCAGTTCCTCCAGGGTGAGGAAAAAGATGTCGCGGCCGAGATCCCAGCGTTTGGCGAGTTCGACGATCACGAGGCGGATGGTCTCGTACCCCATCATCAGGTAGTGCTTGCCGGATTCACGGTATGGCAGCATCCGTTGCGCGTCCTTGAGGTCGATCAGGATATCCTCGTACAGACAACTGCCGCCGAAGTGGCGCAGCGTCTCGGGCAGGTGGTGCTCGACCTTTTGGCGGTGCTCGACGTTGCGGTGGTGCTTTTCCTCGGGCGAATGCGCGCCGGGGCCTTTGTACACGGCGAGCATCTGATTGATATAGGAAGAATCCTCGCGCCAGCGCGGGCGGGAGAGTTCCATCTCCTCCACGGTGCGGTGGCCATATTCCTCCAGAAAACTCTCGATCGTGCGCTTGCCTTGGGCGACGTCCGACAAGGCCACGCTTTGCGCGATGGTGGTGTCGCCTTCCAGCGCCTGCGTCAGTTCCAGGGCCAACTGCGTACCGGACTCCTGCCCCATGAGCTGTGTCAGCGTGCCTTTGAGGGAAGCGTCCGCCAGGCCGCCGAAGAAGCCGGGCATGAGCGATTCGCCGCCGAATTCGTTGAGTGCGCGGTCGACGCGGGTCCGCAGCTCTGCGCGCAGCTCGTCGACGGAAAGCTTGGCCAGATTCTGCCGGCGTTTCTCCGCGACCCACTTCAGGTAGGGCGGCAGGATTTCCTTCTCGAAGCGGTCCAGCACGGTCCGGCGCACGGCCTTCATGGTTTTGGAGCATTTGAGCATGCGGCGGATCAGGCCCGGCAGCGCGACCAGGAACTTGCCGTCGGCGCGGGCGGGATCGAACTTGGTCGGTGCCGCATCCATGACGGTGGGATTCTTGGCCACGGCATCGAGGTCGTAGGAGAGCGGCATCCCGCCCCAGAACAGTTGGGCGGCGCGCTCGGGATCGGCGTAAATGCGTCCGGCAATCAATTCCAGGAATCCTTCGCGGCAGACTTGCTCGCTGGGTTGATAACCGAGGTCTTGGTACATGCGACCGAAGCCGCCATTGCCGCTCATGAATCCGCGGATAATGTCCCAGGTGAGTGGTGTGGGCGAGGGAAGCGTTTCGCCGAGGTTGTGCGTGACCCAGACGCGGCGGTTGGCGCCGGCAACTGCGCGCAAGCGATTGATCTCTTCCTGGCGGCCGACTGCAGTATCCTCAATCACGTCCAGACCGCGAATCGGGCGCGCCTGGAGCATGGCAAATTGGCCGCCGGCGATTACGGCCCATTCAATGTCTTGGGCGGTGCCGTAGTGCTGCTCGATGCGCCGGCCGAGTTCCGCCAGACGCGCCACGGCATCGTCGTCCAGCACGCGCGCCTTGCGCATGGTCGCGGACACTTCCGTTTCCACGGTTCCGGTTTCGGTGGTAGCGGTCATCACGGTCTTCTCGGCCACCGTGATGGCCTTGATCTTCAAGGTCGGCTTGTCGACCACGATGTTGTCCGGCGTGACGTTGCCGCCCACAATGGATTCGCCCAGACCCCACGCGGCATTGATGACGATTTCGTCCTTGGCGCCGGTGACGGGGTTGGCGGTGAACATGACGCCTGCCGCCTCGGCGCGCGCCATCTGCTGCACCACGACTGCCATCGCCAGGCCGTCCATGGAAGTTTCCTGCTTCGCCCGGTAAGCCACGGCACGCGCGGTCCAGAGGCTGCCCCAGCAGGACTTGACGTGTTTCAGCACCGACGCTTCGCCGCTGATGTTGAGGTAGGTGTCCTGCTGGCCGGCAAACGTCGCTTCCGGCAGGTCCTCGGCGGTGGCTGAGGAACGCACCGCCACGCGATCACTGCCGGCGCTGCACAGCTGGCGATAGGCGGTCAGGATCTCCTCTTCCAGCGCCTTGGGGATCGGATTCTGGGCGAAGATCTCGCGGATACTGGCGGAAAGCCGCTCCAGTTCCTCGACATCGTTTTCGTCGATGGATTCCGCGATCGCCCGGACACGTTCCCCCATGTGGTTCTCGGAGACGAACTGCCGGTAGGCCTCGGTTGTGACGAGAAAGCCGGGCGGGACCGGAAATTTGGCGACCGTCAGTTTGCAAAGGTTGATCCCTTTGCCGCCCACGTCATCGAGTTCCGGGATGGCATCGGCGGTGAAGCCCAGCCCGAAGAATCGGATGTGAGGAAGGCTGGATGGCGCGACACTCATCGGTTTTTGCTCCTTCGCGGAAGTAGATCCGTTGCTCATCGTTTCCCCTGTTTGGTGGAGACTAGCCCTTTTTGGTCGGTGACGAAATAGACAAACCCATTGGCCAGAATCGGCGGCGCAATAACCTTGCCCAGGAAATCCGGTGTTATTTCCAGCCAGCGGCTCTCTTCGTTCTTCGCGGAAAGGTCGACGGCCGTAAACTCACCTTGCGCGCAGAAAAGAAGTTTGTCGCCGAGCAGCATCGCCGGCATGCCGGGGATGGCGTTCGCCAGATGGAACAGTTCCTTGCCGTCCCAGCCCACGGCCTTGATTTCGCCATCGGCCGTGGTGCAGAGCACGCGCTTGTCGTCCGTCACCAGCGGCGCAGACGAGGGGGCGCACTTCAGCGACCACAACGTCGCCCCGTTCACGATGCTGAGCCCGGCCAGACCGTCCGCCGTTGCGACAACCACGACGTCTTCATTGGCGGCCGGCCCGGTCACGGGAGCCTTCGGCGACGACTGTTTCCAGAGTGGCTTGCCGGTGCTGCTTTGCAGCGCGGCCACACCCTCCTTGGTGGCGATGGCCACGATGTCGCCAATCAGGCATGGCACACCGATGCCGGCTCCCACGGGGGTCGACCAGATCGTCTTGCCAGCGTCAGCCCCCTTGGTGGCCAGGCAGGAGAGTTCGCCATTCCGGCCGAAGAGGAACAGATGGGAGGTGGTCAGCAGAAGTTCTCCTGATGCTCCGGCATCAACGGTCGCCTGCCAGGTATCCTTGCCGCTGACCGCATCCACGCAATGGAGTTTGCGACCGGCGTCCCCGATCTTACCTTCAACAAAGTAAACACGGCTGGTGGTGGCAGCCACGGCTCCGGCGATCGGCAGGACCGTGGCGGCAAACCACTGATTGGTCTCCGGCAACTTGGAGGAAGTGCTGCTGACAGCCATGGCAGCCAGACCGGTCTGGCTGCCGAAGGTGACCGGCACATAGAGCGTGTTGTTCAGGCAGGCTAGGGAGCCACTGACTGGCGGCAGATCGCCTTCGAAGTCTTTCGGCCAGCGGTCGGAATAACTCCCCTTGGCTGGCAGGAAACTGCCGTCCACGGAACCGTAATTGCCGTGGCCGCCACGGGCGCCGTTCCAGACCATTTCGATTTGCTGGTCAGCCGGGCTGCCCATGCAGACCAGGCCTCTTTCAGGGGTGCCGATGTAGATGTGCCCAAAACCGAGGGCCGGCGAACTGGAGAAGAGAGCGCCGTTGCCGAGGCGCGTTTGCCAGACTGGCTTGAGCGTGCGTCGGTCGAGGCCGAAGAAGCGGCCGCTGTCCGTCGCCACATACACGTGGTTGCTACCGACGGCGGGACAGGTGTTGATGGGCTCGTGGGCGTCCCACTGTCCGAGCAGTTCGTTGTCCATGGTAATGCACGTGAAAATGCCATCCGATCCGGCGAAGTAGAGTCGATCGTCGGCAACCGCCACGGTGCCCAGCATGGTCTTGCCCAGTTTGCGAACCCAGTTGGTTTTGCCGGTGATGGCGTCAATGGCCCAGAGTTCGCCGCCCGCCGCGTACTTCGGCGCGAGGGCGCTGATCTCTTTCGGGCTTTTGCCGGCCTTGCGCAGTTCCTGCTGTTTGCGGGCCCAGTATTGCTCGGCGCTCTCCACCATGTTGCCGTTGCCCATGCCAACGAACAGGCGGTTGCTGATGATCGTGGGCGACCCCCAGACCGGCATGGAGGTATCCACTTTCCAAATGCACTTGCCGGTGGCGGCGTCCACGCAGGCGATGCCGCTCCAGTCGCCGTCATGCAACTCGGCCGAAGTGAAATAGACGCGCCCGTTCACCGCGGCGAGCGAAGAGTCGCAATGGAACGTATTGGCGGAGTCCAGCCCCATGTCGCGGAAGCTCTTGAGATGCCACACCACGGGCGATTTGCCGGGCGGCGTGTCGAGCCGCATGGCATACACGCCATCCGCGCCGGCCCCGCAGAAGACCATGTTGGTGTAGATGCAGGGCGACGATTCGACGTGGCTGGCGGACTTGACTTCCCACAGTTTCTTACCGGTTTCGAACGAGAGGCAAAAAATGCGGGCGTCGGTCGTAAGGTGGAGCCCCTCGCCGCATACCACGTACTTACCGGAGACCGCTGGCGAGGAATAGGTGGCGCGGAAGTCGGACGGGGCAAACTCCCACACCATGGCGCCGCTCTGGGCGTCGAGGCAGTAGATGCCGCCACGGTCGGCAAACACTTCCTTCTTCGCGGCCCCGGCCACGATGCGGTTGCCGATGATCGCGGGCGAGGAGTAGTACGTCTTGAATTTCTGCGCAAAGGCCCATACCTCGCCACCGCCCACGGGGTCCGGCGCGCCGTCCCTCCCGCCGCCGCGACGGTCAAGCCCGCCGCGGTACATGGCCCACTCCGTTTTGCCCTGGAAAGCGGCGGCCTTGCCGCCGCCGAATCCGTGGAGGTATGAGAACCCGTAACAGGCGCCGCCGATCACGGCCACGATGGCCAGCGTCGGGATCTTGTTGCGCCAAAGCACCTGCAGCCCGATCTTGATCGAGGCGGGTTTCAGCATGGCGGCAATGACGCCGCCAATGGCCACGAGGATTGCCGGCAGAATTGCCAGCAGCACCTGAAGCGGACCAATCAGAATCGGTACAACAGCCAGATGTATCGACCCTTCAATAATGGATGTCAGCATGTTTTCTCCAAGAAGATCCTATTCCAAGGCCGGATTGATGCACATCACGGCAACATCAATTTCACCGGTGCGTTTTCAACCGTGACCTTCTTTTCCATCAGTTTGCCGCCGGGGAGCCGCCACTTGATGGTCACAGGTCCGGCTTCATTCTGGGCAACAAACCCCTCGGTCGTGCCGGGCAGAACGTTCCAGGTGCCCAGGCAGCGCTTGCCCCGCCAGCCGACCACGTTCAGCGGGCCGGCGTACGATCCCGTGGACGAAAGCATGACACGGACACAACCACCCTTTTCACTGCCGCCGTCCGGTATCACGGGCATGAACCAGATCTCCCCGTTGGTGAGGACAATGACGATTTCCTGGATGCCATCGCCTTTGAGATTCGTCCAGCAACCGGTCTGCTGACCATCGCCGGCTCCCGGGATCACGCCAGTCGATTGCAGGTCGATGCTGTTCGCGTGGCCGAAACTGCGGAAGCCGCGGTTGAAGTTGATGTGCGGCACGCCGTTCTCATAGAAGCAGATCACATCCTGACGGCCATCGCCGTTAATATCGCCGACCGCACCGCAGTGGGAATAGGTGGCCCCTTTGTAGGTAAATTCCCCACTCTCCTGCATGACATTGACGAACTTCATCGCACCGCGGTTGTTCCAGACCCGCGTGTTGTCGCCGAGGGTGAAGAGATCGAGCAACCCGTCGCCGTCGATATCGCCCAGAAAGGCGTCGGAGTTCCCGGGACCGAGGAACACATCGCACGGCTTCGGCGATTCGAATTGCCCGACCGCCTTGCCCTTGTAGACCAGGCTCCCCTTGGCAAAGAGTTGCAGGATGTCCGCGTAACCGTCGCCATCGAAGTCGGCCACGAAACAGCGACCAGCCGCGCCGAGATCCTTGACCGGCGCCTCGCCGGCAGCCACGGGTTTGGCGGCCTGCGCCTCGGCGCCGAGGGCGGGTGTCCAGAGCAACGGCATGGCGGCTGTGCCAATCAACACGGCGGGATGACCAGCCACGCCGGAGTCAATCACGGCAAGCGACGTGCAGCCGCCCTTGACTTCGCTGGCCGGCAGTTTGGCGTCTGCCTGCAGCACACCATTTGAATCCTGAAGATAGACGGTCACGGCTGTGCCATTCCAGCTCACCAGGTCCATGCGCCCATCGGCATTCAGGTCGCCCCAGGTCGCGACGGTGGATTTGGCGGCCAGCTTGTGCTCGGAGGAGACATCGTTCAGGCCACGGCTCTTGTCGTCGTACACGAACAGTTTGTCGCCGGAATCAGCCGTTACAAAGAGCAACTGCCGGCCACCGTTCACCAGCGTCACCGGGGCCACGGCGCGCACCTTGCCGCTGAGGGTGGCAAACTTCACCGGCTTGCCCCAGGACACTTTTTCCTCGCAGGGAACATCGGCATCCGGATCCGTCAGGATATAGTCCACCAACTTGCGCAGCATGTCGGTGCCGCCGTTCCAGGTTCCCAACATCTTGTTATTGATGTCGTTCATGGACCAGACATCCTTGTCCTTGTCGAACGAGATCCATTGGCATTCGGCATGCAGGAACCCCCGCACGTCGTTGCCGGCATTGCCTCCCCCACCAGCGGCATCGCCCTCCTCACCGATCTTGCCGATGAAAAAGAGCGCCGGTTCGGCTCTCGGTGCGCCCGCGATCTGTTCCACAACCTCTCGCTGCGCCGGAATCGTCACGTCCTTGAGATCCAACGAAATGGTCTTGGCTGCGAACTTGCCCTTGATCACGGACTTGACCGAAGCGGTGACCACACCGTCCTTTGCCGGGTTCAACTGCAGATCGAGAACCGTGTCCGACTGTTTCATCAGGTGGATCGGCGTAAAGTTCGGATTGATAAGAGCCTGCGCGGTTGCGCAGAGGGCGAATAACAGGGCAACACTGATTTTCATGAGCTGACTCCCTTGCCTTGGTGATCTCGTCTTCATATAATAAACCCGTCTAATCATAATAGTTCCATTCATTGTACCGATTCGTTTCGATAGTCGCTGGCATTGTGGGGGCTCTGGCCTTTTAGTCCGGGATGCCTCTCCGCCAATTTCTGCGCATCCTTCTGCAGGACATTCCATATCCCGTACTGCGGCACACCATTCAAGATGAAGCCTCCTGAATCGCCCAACGTTCCCAGACTGTTCAAATCTTCATCATTGCTCCATTGCGTCTTCCACATCGCCCGCTGATGCGCGTCCAGGGCCACCTGACAGCGCTTGGCCAACTCATCGCCAAGCTTGGTTTTCTTGTCGCCATCCAGCAGGACCGTGACTTCGCCCGTGCAGGTCCCGGCCTTGGTTTCCCTGGGGAGTTGCACCGTGACCCATATTGGCAGCAAGGCACGTCCTTTTACCGGCGTCACCGCCGGCGCATTGTCCAGCAAGATATCCGGCCTGAATGGCCGCCATTCTGACACCCCCCCAATGCATTCCCGGCCAATACTGCGCGTAGCGAACTTGCACATCCGCAGCGGGAATGGCACCACCGGGCCCAGTCAGCGAATCCACGGAAGCCTTCACTCCCGTGATGGTGTGCGTGGATTCCACCACGAGCTTGCCGGAATAGAACCCATTCCGGGCGCCGACCAACGTGATCAGCTTCAACTCCTTCACCGCATTCGTCCACGTCTCGTCCGACACCACATCGCTGGTCCACACCTTCACGTCCGCCGCCTGCGCCCCAAACGCGAGGCCGAGAACTGCCAGCGCCGCCACGATTGTTGTCATCCGCATTTTGTTTTTCCTTTCCGTTGGATCTTTCACCCGCACACTTTTCCGACTCATAGAATGATATGCCAGACTAGGACATTCATCTTACATTAATCAATCGTTAAATAGAAGATTTCAGAGCAACGCTATTCAACTCCACCAGCCGAGGGGGGGGCCGGGTTGCGTGTCGCGTCAATGGGGGGGCGCCGCCGGATATGGCGCCCCGTTCAGCAGTTTCAGCTCAAATGTGCCACCCGGTTTTTCGACTGCCATCCAGAGCGCAGCGTTGTGCAGCCAGTCCTCATTCCACGAGGGCTGACGCGTCAGATAGCGAATCAACGTGCGCCCAGCGGTACCGTGGCCAACCAGCAACACGGTCGCGTCCCGCTTGCCAAACCGGGTCCGCAGTAAATCCAAAACCTGTTTCGCCTGCCAGGTCACCTGCGCGACATTCGTCGCCCACATCTCGCAACAGCCGGCTGAATCCAACCGAAACTTGAAGCTCGTTTGCTCATCCTGCGGCACCTTGAGCGGTTCATGACCGATCACCACCTCTGGAATGACTGGCTCCGAGTTGGTCGCCTCCAGACCGACCTCCGTCAATTCCGGCCAGATCTCCGCCGTGCGACCGGTGGCCTTCAAAAACGGCAAGATCGTCTGCCGCGTCCGCCAGGTGGGACTCACCGCAATGAAATCAAATTTGTACGCCAGCAGATTCGTGGTCACGCCCCGGACCTGCGCCTCGCCGTCCGGCGTGAAGATGTCGCCGTGGCCAACATAGGCCGGCCACTGGTTGGTCGGTATACCACTCGCGACAAATTTCGCGACCACATTGTGACCGGCTTCGGCGTGGCGCAAATAATAAATTGTCAACTTCGCCTGCGCCGCCCCGGTCATGCTCAACCACAACACCAACCCGCTCAATCCGAGTAATTTTCTCATCCTGTCCTGTGCTTCCCCATGCCGCGTATCATTTCAGTTCCGATCCTTGACGATTGTCTCGCGGACCGCCTGTTCAATGCCAGCTATTTTTCGACGGTCCCGTCGTCCGCTTCATCCACCTTTTCGGCCCGCAGGCGGCGGAAGAACGACCGCAAATCCCGCACACCGCCCCACGTGAACCAGACGGTCGTCACCACGCCGATCAAGAACGGCAGGCAAATACAATAAATAAACCAGAAGTTCTTCCACCACTGAATCGGCCACGGACTGATCAGGTTCCAGATGGTGCCGATGAGCACCGCCACACTCCAGAACACGCCCCAGCCAAACACGCTGCTGGCAAGGATCTTGTCGCCCCGCGTAAAGTTCGCGTCAAAATCCAGGATCCGCGCCGGATTGTACCACTTGCGTTGAGCCACCGCCGCTGCGGCCGGCGCGGACGCCCCGTTGTCAACTGCATACTGACCGCGATGCAGCAACTGCTGCATGTTGAATGGCTGCCGGCAGGTGAGCAAGGACACGGTCACATACAACACAATACAAACGAGCATGACCAGAAACGCCACCACCTGTCCGTTCAGCGGGAATGCGGGGTTGAACTGTTTGTACAGAATCCCGCCCAAAGACAGGACCGCACCGGCAATCATCGTTGTCCAAGCGGCCGGTGCTGTGCCGCGGCTCCAGTACAACCCCCCGATGATCACCGCACCCGCACCCGAGACGTACACCGCGCCGGTGATCGTCCACCACATCATGATGTACTCGGTCTGGCGAAACAGCAGGCTAAACAGAAACGCCACCACCGCCACCAGCACCACCGCCAATCGCAAAACCCGGATATGCATTTTCGTTTCGAAATGCGTCTTTCGCAGCGGAAGCACCACGTCCTGAATGAAGATCGTGCCCCACGAATGCAGGTGCGACGCGTCGGCCGCAAACAAACTCAGAAGCATGATCACGCAAAACGCTCCTTTTATCCCCACCGGCAGCATGTAACTCAAGACGATCGCCGCCCGCGTTTGGTTGGCCAGTTGCGGGTTGCTGATCTGGGACAGCGTCTGCCGTACCGGTTCCGATTGCGTCACGAACTTGGGATGGTTCAGGAAGACCATCGCCCCGCCCACCAAGAGGAAAAACATCGCACCGCGCGCAAACATCCGCCATCCTCCAAGAATGCCGCCCATGCGCCCCTCGTGCGGCGTCTGCGCCGCCGCATTAAACCCGGCCCCAAATTGAAACGCCATCGTCCCGTAAATCCCCATGACGGTGAACATCAAAGCGAAGCCGAGGTTGAAGTCCGCGATGGCAAAACCATCAAACGGATTCAGCAGTGAGTGTCCGGGCGGCCGATTCGTCATCACCTCGGTGATCTGCGCCCAACTGAACAGCGAGAGCAACCCGATGGCAATGACCATGTAAAAAACCATCGAGATCATCCCCTCGAAACAATCGGTCACCATCAAGGAGATCTGCCCGCCCAGGGTCACCATCAGCACCACGCACAACAGATACGCCGCCATAATGAGGGCAAACGTTGGCACCGGCCATGGGCCAATCTCCACCGTGACCGGCAAGTGCAGAAAATACACAAAAAAACGCGCCTGAATGGCCGGCGTGATGCCGTAGTTCAAGATGCCGGCCAGAAATGCCAGCATGCCGGTGAACAAACGGAATTTCCGGCTGTACCGCATCTCGAAAAACTGAGCCATCGTCAGGGCCCGCGTCTCGCGATACCGGTAGCCGACGAAGCCCAGAATTCCAAAGATCAATCCTACCGGCGCCATCAGCACCCCCCACCAGGTCCAAGTGCAACCCGCCGCGTAGCTCCCCTCAAAGACCGCGACAAACGTCGCGACGCCAAAACCGGACGTGTCCCGGGCATTGGCCAGCAAATACCGGCCGGCATGTCGCCCGCCGGCCATGAAATCCGCCACACTGCGCAGGTAGCGCCGCGTGTACAGCATGATGCCAAACACCAGCACCAGCGTCGCCACTACGAATGTCCAATCAATCCAATGCATGAGTCCGTCCCTTCCCGTTTTCCCGCGATCCCCGGCCACCTCGGCGCTTGAGAGAAATCGCGAGTGGGCTCGCTTTGTCGAAATTCTCCATCGCGGCTACCTCGGCCCACTGCACGGGGATGGCCGGCCAGAAATCCGGATCGAGCAGCGTGCCAATGCTTTTTCTCTGAACGATCATGGGGAAAGCGACAGCCGTGGGGCACCACCGATCGTCGCATCCCACCGGTCGACCTGGTTCACTTCACCCAAGATCAACTCGCGCACGCCGTCCCATCTTCCCTGCAAGCGAGAAATCATTCGTTTAACCTAGCACCATCCTCACCGCCGAAGCAACAGAATATCCGAACCGGTTGCTGCCCCGGTCGCGGCGTGACAGTGCCGCCGGCCTATCCGTCGATCTGGGGCAGAACGGGTCAGTGAGTCGCCGTCCGTTCCCGGTGCCAACCGGCGAAACCGCCCGCGTCCGAGCAGCCGGCGGGGTGCGGCGAGACCGACTGCCGTTATTGGCGGCTGTCTCAAGATGCTCCCGCCGACGCGTACTCAGGGATTCTAGATGACCGAGCCGGAAAGTTTTGGTACAAGTGCGCCAGCGATATCAAACAAGTGATGAGCACAAACACAACCAGTCAATGGATCCGATGCGCCGCGGCCGGTGCCCCGCCGTTCGTCACCGCTTATCGGCGCTGCTTTCAATTGGCGGCGGCGGCGCGGATCCGCGTGCAGGTCACCGCGGACGAACGGTATGAGTTATTCCTCGATGGACGGCGCATCGGTCGCGGCAGCGAGCGCGGCGATCCGGCCAACTGGTTCTTCGAGACCTACGATCTAGCACTGACCCCAGGCGCGCATGTGCTGGTGGCGCGCGTCTGGTCGCTCGGTGATGCCGCCCCGTTGGCCCAGATGAGCGTGGCGCCGGGGTTCTTGCTGACCGCTGGGGGCCGGTACGCGGCACTGCTCACCACCGGCCTGGCGGCTTGGGATGCGAAGAAACTGGGCGGTTACAGCTTCGACAACTCCCAGAGACCCGGCAATCATTACTATGCCGCCGGCGCAAGGTTCATCATTGATGGTGCGCACTTTGACTGGGGATTCGAGAGCGGTGCGGGCGAAGGGTGGACTCCCGCGCTGGCGGGCGAAGAGGTCCACGCGGAGTTTTCTCCGACCGGTGAATGTTTCTCGCCACGTCGGCTGCGACCGGCGACCTTGCCGTCGATGTTGGAGGCGGCGCGGCGGGTCGGACCGACCCGGGCAATTCTTTTCCCGGCGAATACCACGCGGCGCATCGTCATCGATTTGAAGAATTACTATTGCGCCTACCCGGAACTGGTGGTGAGCGGTGGCCGCGGCAGCCGGATTCGCTGGTCGTGGGCGGAGTCGTTGTACGAGGAGCGGGGCGGGCGCATCAAGGGCAACCGCAACGACATCACCGGCAAGCATTTCATCGGGGTTGGTGACGTGTTCCTGCCGGACGGCGGCGCCCACCGGAGATTTGAACCGCTGTGGTGGTGCGCCGGCCGGTTCATCGAGTTGGCTGTCGAAACCGGTGCTGAACCGCTGACCCTCGAGCAATTGGTCGTGCGCGAGACGCGTTACCCGCTGGAAGCCGAGAGCACCTTCGCCACGAGCGATCCGCGGCTCCAACGCATCACCACCATGGCCATCCGTGCGCTCCAGATGTCGGCACACGAAACTTATATGGACTGTCCGTACTACGAGCAACTGATGTATGTTGCCGACACCCGGCTGGAATCGCTGATTACGTTTGTCCTCACGCGGGATGACCGCTTGCCGCGCAAGGCGCTGCAGATGTTCGATGCCTCCCGCCGACTGAACGGCCTGACGCAGTGCCGCTATCCGACACGCCTCGCGCAAGTTATTCCGCCCTTCTCACTGTGGTGGGTGGCGATGGTCCATGATTATGCCCGCTGGCGTGGCGACCGGGCATTGGTTCGCCGTTTGATGCCTGGCGTCCGGGCGGTGGTGGAAGCCTTCGTGAGTTTTCTTAACCAGGACGGTTTCGTCGCGGCGCCGCCGGGGTGGAACAATGTGGATTGGGTGCCGGCTTGGCACTTGGGCATCCCGCCCGATGGCGAATCGGGCGTCAGTGGCTTGATCAACTGGCAATTCGCGCTCGTATTGACGCAGGTGGCCGAGTTGGAGCAATGGATGAACGAGCCGGAACTTGCCACCCGCGCGGAACATCTCTCTGCCGATCTGGCAACGCGATTGCTCGCCACGTTTTGGAGTGAGCGACGGTCCTTGCTGGCCGATGATCTCGCGAAGAAACAGTTCTCCGAACACACGCAATGCCTCGCGATCCTCAGCGGCCGGCTGCCGGCCACGATCCAGTCGCGACTGCAACCGGCGTTGCTTGGCGACCGGCATCTGGAGCGCACCACGATCTATTTCACGCACTACCTGTTCGAGGCCTACCAGCGACTGGGGGCGACGGACGCGCTGTTCCGCCGCCTGGGACTGTGGTTTGAGTTGGAGAAACTGGGGCTGAAGACCACCGTCGAATCGCCAGAGCCAGCACGCTCCGATTGCCACGGTTGGGGCGCGCACCCGTTGTTCCACTTTTACGGCACGATTCTCGGGATTCGCCCGGCGAGCATGGGATTCAAGACGGTCCGCATTGAACCGCAACTCGGCCGTCTGACTGCCGCGCGCGGGCGCCTCGTCCATCCCGCCGGTGTGATCGCCGTAAACTTCCGCCAGCAGAACCATCGGCTCCGCGGTCACGTCAGCCTGCCGCGCGGTGTTACCGGAACGTTCATCCGCGGAAGCACAACCCTGCCGCTGCATGGCGGCCGCCAGACAATCGACTGCGGCTGAGGACGGATCCTGGGATCGCGGGGCGAGGACCGGGAGACGGTTGGCGGGCGCTCGCGGTATGCCATCGACCCAGACACAACCGGCCCCGTGGCGTTGGCGCGTTACGACATCGCACGCCAGGGCGATGATTGTCATCCCTGGATCGAGGGTTTCGCCGGAAGGTCAAGAAAATAGGCCGCATCACAACGCGCTGCCAAGGGCTCAGGGGTGTAGCGGCGAAAGCTCAATGTTATAAAGTTCAGAGTCTTCGTACTCCCCAAATTTGCTCATGAATTGTCCCTGCTGCTCAAGCAGCTGAAATCTTCATCCTGACGATTTCAGGGGCCAGCAACTTTGCCAGCCTGCTCAAACGACCGCCAGTGGAAGTCGGCGATGCCAACCGATGCATCACACCAAAATGGCCAATCATGTTTACCCGGTGATTCCTTGTATTGGAACACCAATGTCCTCTTCCCGCTCTTTGCCAACTTTTGATTCTGTTCGACGAGGAAGGCTTGGAGTGAGCGGCTTTCGCCGATGAGTGTGTCCTCCGTTCCGCAATGCATGAGCATCGGCGGCAAATGGACGCCTTCAGCCACCCGCGTTTCCAGGCGATTGTAGATGCCGTATTTGAGGTACACCTCTTTGTTCCGCTCGATCGGTCCCAAGAGCGCCGTAAGTGACACATCCGGTTTCGCACCACGTTCTCCAAAGTAGCTAAAGACACCGCTCAAGCAGCTCGCGGAGGCAAACCGCTCCGGATGCGTGAGCATATATTGAAACGCCCCATAGCCCCCCCATGGAAAACCCGGTGACCCCCCGTGACTTTCCATCGGCACGCGTCCGGTAGTGGGTGTCGATGTACGGGACCAATTCGTCGAAGAAAAACGTGGCGAACTGACTCTCGGGCTTTTGCGTCGCGTCGATATACCAACCCTCGGCATCGCCATCAAAACTCACCACCAACATTGGATGTTCGCGCAGCGACCGGCGTAGCGGCGGCATGCTCGACCAGGCAGCATGCGATCCCCCCGAGCCGTGCAGCCCATACAGAACCGGATACCGCGCTCCGGTCTTGACTGCATATTCCGGAGGCAGCACGACGACGGTCTGAATCTCTCTGCCCATGGATTTCGATGGGACGAAGAATTTCTTGATGGCACAACCGTCAGAAGCAACGGTGATTTCCTCCGGCCCTGCAGCCGGGGCCGCTGATTTGGATGCAACCTCCCCGGCATGAGCCGCAACAAGCCCAACGCAGCAGGTCGAAACTTCGATGATTGCAAGAAGCTTCAACAATCTTCCAAACGATGATGTCGTTATCATTCTATAATCCATGACGCAAAGGGCCGACATTTCCGAATCCCTGCTCCCGTCAGACCGCTGACCGGGAGCCCGTCGGAACGATTACGGGATGCCGTCGACCCAGACGCAACCGGCCCCGAGGCGTTGGCGAGGTGCGGCGTCGCACTCCAAGGCGATGACCGTCATCCAGGGATCGGGGGGCGTCGCCGGTAGGTCGTACAAGTGCAGGCGCGTGGTCGGCTCGAATGTCTGCTGGAATTTGATCTCAGCACCGGTGCTGACGATGCGGGCCTGCTTGACCTTCGTCTGGATACCGCCGATCCACAGTTCTGTGCCATACCACTGGCTGACGTGCCAGTACATGGTGTTGCCTTTGGCAGTCGCCGCAGTGCCGCCGGGGGCGAAGTTCATCCACTCGCACTCGGCGCGCTCGGCTCCGAAGATTGACTCACCGTTGTTGTTGCGCCGCAACCAAGCCCCCATCTCACGCAATCTCGAAACGGCTTCTTCCTCGACCGATCCGTCACCGCGCGGTCCGATATTGAGCAGCAGATTACCGCCGCAGCCAGCGCAGGCCACGAGATTCCCGAGCAGTTTAGGCACACTCTTCCAATCTTGGTCAGCCTTGTTCCAGCCCCAAGAGCGATTGATGGTGTCGCAGCTTTCCCAATCGCGATAGGGAGGACTGGCGTGCACGGAGTTCTCCGGCGTGTCAAAATCCTCGAGTATCATGGAACCACGCGAATCCATGCCCGACCGGTTGTTGATCAGGATCTCCGGTTGCAGCGACCGCACCATGTGGTTAAGCCCGGTCGAGTCCCAGCCGTTGGGCTTGAGCGGCCAAGGCACGTCGTACCACAGGATGTCGATACGACCGTAGCGGGTCATCAGTTCACGGACCTGGCCGTGGATGTAGGCGATGAACCGAGTGCGCGCCGCCGCGTCGTGAAAACAACGCGCCCCATCGGGATGGTGCCAGTCCATCAGGCTGTAGTAGAGGCCGACGCGCAGCCCTTCGGCCCGCACGGCCTCGACAAACTCGGCCACGACGTCGCGCCGCGCCGGGGAGTGCGGCGCGGTGTAGTCTGTGAGCTGCGAGTCAAACAGACAGAAGCCCTCGTGGTGCTTCGTCGTCAGGACGACGTACTTCTGTCCGGCCTCACGGGCCAACCGGGCCCAGGCCCGGGGATCGAACTTCTCAGCGGTGAACCGGTTGGCCAACGCTTCATATTCTGCCAAGGGGATGCGTTCCCGGTTCATCACCCACTCGTGGCGGCCGAGCAGGCTGTAAAGACCCCAGTGAATGATCATGCCGAACTTGGCCTCGCGCCACCAGCGCATCCGTTCATCAAGCGATGGAATGGTTTCAATCATGACCGGCTCCTTGAGTAATGCCTACTCGGGCGTATTTCTGTTCTGTCTGCAAAATCTGGAACCGGACGATCAACGGCCGGCTTCCAGAATCAGGCGACCGCAGTTGCGGGCGTCATCCCAGTTGGGGAAGTTCGGTTTGTTGGGGATCGACAGCATCTGTTTCATGGCCCAGGAAAAGTCAGAGAGACGGGTATTGTCGCCGTCGGTAATCTGCACGAGAAAGCCGAGGGAGTCTCCGGACTGCACTCCCAGTTTGGCGAGATCCGTCTCACCTTCAATCACGTACCCCGTTTTGGTTTTCCGGCAAGTGTAGCGGAAGTCGCCGGTGCCCGTGAACTCCTCCTTGTCGAAGGGGGCGGCGATACTCCACTCGCTATCGTAAGGCACCTTATTCTTTTTCCAGTCCGAGTATCCGGTCCGGGAGAGATAGATTCTCACGCCATCCTTTTTTTCCAGAACATTATCGCGAACCTCCAGCCCTACGTAGAGTTTCTGCCCGTCATGTCCAAGGCGCAGTCGCGCTGACAAATCATCCGGACCGGACCAACTGGTGGGAAAGTGAACGTGAGCGACGAGAAAATTCCCGGTGTCGGCCTTCAGGTCGGAGGCTTCCTTTGGCCACGCATTCATGTCCCCCTTCATTGGTGGCGCGACGATTTTCGGGGCGTGGAGCTCCGGTCTTTGCAGGATATCCTTCCGCAGACGCAGTTCATTGAACAGACCGAGGCCGAGAATCCGATCCGCGGCAACTGGACGACCGGCGTCGAGGCTGGCCCTGGCTTTCTGTGCAGTCTGGAGATAAATCTCCGGGGCCGCTTCAGCTTGAACGGCGCGGAGGTCTCTGTACAGCTTGGTGAAGCCCGTCAACCGGTCATTCAGGTAGGCCCGATAGTCCGGTGAATTCTTGAAAACGCATGCGGGCGCGCCCTTTTTTTCCAGCTCGCTCCAAGCGGCCAGCTCGTAAGGCTTCAACTCATGCGCCGCGCCATCAATAGTCACGCCGGCCGCGAACGGAAGGCGATTCTGTGCCGCCACATAACGCCGCCCTTGATATTCGGCGGAGTACACTTTCACGGTATCCGTATCATGCCCCGTCGGATCCTGCGTCACAATCGCCGGTGGACAGTCCGTCATGACGACGGGCGGCAGGGAGCGGAACGCCTTGGCGAATGTGCGGAAGGCGGACTCAGACCCGAAGTGTTTGGGACTCCACGCGCCCTCGCTGATGGCCAGGCGATCGCGATGCCCCATTACGCGGGCGAAGTTGGCTAGGGTAAACGGCCCGCCGGGACTTGTCGTTGCCGCGGTCCAATCCTTGCGATACCAGAAGTTGAGCTCCGGCGAGAGTCCGATCCAACCTTCCTGGAACTGGTCAAAGATGGCAGCGTAAGGCGAATCCACATGGCGGCTGCGGGCGGGCGAGTTGTCCAGGTCAAAGTAGATCAACTCCCTGGGTTCACTACAATAGGAAGCATAGTTCTGGCTGTCTTCCGCGGCGTAGTATTCGTAAACGTCCAAGCCCTGGACGGCTTTCATCCCGGCGGGATCGCGGTTCCACGATTTCCAGATGGCAAAAACTTCATCACCCAGGAAATCGCTCCAGGGTTTACCGCTGGTTTCCCATCGCTGGATCACATCGCCGGCTGACGGCGTGGGCGTTCGCCGCGTACCGGTGACAAACTCTTCCACCGTCGCGTTGGGTTTGCCCGGATTTCCGTCGAAATAGGGACGTTGAAGACACCACGGGCCACCGCCGTAAGTGAGCACAGTCCAATCCGGCCGCCGTTTCTTGATGTGCGCCACGACCTCCGCCAGCGCCTTTTTTTCGCGAAGCAGGTCACAAAATCCCACGAATTCCAAGCTGCCCAAGGCGACCCCCTTGAGGGACTTGTACTTGCCATAGTGATCGATGAATTGGTCAAACCCCTTGATCATCACCGCGCGGAATTCCTCGTCGTTCAGCGTAATGACATTTTTGCCGCCGGCGGTCATCGGACCGTAGCCCGACGGCGCCACGATGCCGGCGATGAAATCGAGTCCGCCCCGTTTGTCGAACACGCTCAACATGCCATCCAACTCGCCTTTGTCCTTGGTATCCCAAGCGGGAATGTCAACCCATTCGGCCCCCCAGCTACTGTTGGCGTAAACCTCCATGGTCACACGGTTGACGCCGATATACCGGTAATAATCCACGATGTGATCCGCCCACTTGGGGCTCTTCCAGCCAAAATAATCGCCGCGGGATGCCAGGTTGAAGAGAGCGAAAAACGCGTCCAGCACACGCGGGTTGTTGGGATCCGGGGCCGCCACCTCCAGCGGCGGCATTTCGTCGATGGCATAGACCCAGATCCGGCTGGCCGCGGCGGCGCTGCCGGTGCGGCCATAGCTCATGACGCCGATCGGGGACCACTCGTCCTGCGGCCAGAGAAAGGGCGTGAAATATTGCATCTTGTTCGTAAGCGGCAGCGGTTCGCCTGTATAGACTCCATTTTCAAAACCGAATGAATGGTGCGGGGTTCCCGGCCGCGTGGCATCATGCGAGTGGAACTGGATGTTGCGCTTGGCGTCGTCGGGATACTCGATGATCAGGACCACGGGTTTGTCCTTGCCGGCCGTCCGGTAGGCATAGGAGAAGAATCCATAGCGGTGCGGTGCCGTCTCGCGGTATTTGCCCGCTGGGCCGGTCACCACCTGGCTGGTGCCCTGGTCGCGAAAATCGTGCGGGTCGTTGGGATCGGTGCAGTCGATGAAATCAATGAGATGGTATTTGAGTCCCAGTTTCAGGTCGACCGGGACGGGCGGGGCGTTCTGGACAATCTGCGCGAGTCTGGCCGCGTCGACTGGTTTGCACTTTTCCAGGGCCAGCGCGCCATTGACAAAAGTAATTCCCGCGACCAACCCGACCGTGAGCCTGGAGAACGTCTTCAAGGAACCTCCGATAACTGCTTTTCGGAACCCCGTTGTGGGTTGCGGAACGGTTTTTGGTGTTTTACTGGTCATGGTCTTTCCTTTCGTTGTTGATTTTCTGACGTTGGTTTCTGGTTTCGGTTCGTGGGTTCTTCGTTTCAGACGGCTCGCAACGGTAACAACTTCAACCGCACAATCTGTTCATAGCGGGCCAGGTTGTAGATCAAGTTGATGAATCCGATCGCGGCACCGTTGCGCCGCTTTCCAATGTAGCGCAGATAGAATCCTTTCATCGTCTGGCTCATGTACCCAAACACATGCTCAATGCGCGCCCGCACCTTCGACTTCTGCCGATTGGTTTCTTTCTGCGCGTCGGTCAGTGGCCGATTCCGATACGCCCGCTCGTGAATTTGACTATGCACTTCTTTCTTCGTCAACATCGTTTCCGCTTCCGCACTCCGATATGCGCTGTCGGCATACACTGCGCCTTCGGTGCCGTCCAGCAGCGGTTCCAGCATCTGCGAGTCGTGTACACTGGCGTCGGTCACCGCATACGACTCGATGAGTTTGCACTGGGCATCGGCTTTCACGTGGTTCTTGTAGCCGTAATGCCGCTCGTCGTTCTTCTTGGTCCAGCGCGCATCCACGTCCTTTTGCCGTTGCTTGGCCGGTTGCTCGGCCCACTTCACCGGCGTGCCGCCGCTCTTGATCGTCGCGTTTTCCTCCCGCGTGTTGCGCTGGCGCGGCACGTCCACAAAACTGGCGTCCACCAACTTGCCTGGCTGCGCCAGCAAACCGCGTGTGCGCAACTGCTCATCAAACAGCGCGAAGAGTTTCTCAAACGCGCCCGCTTGGATCAACGCCTCGCGGAAGTCCCACAGCGTGTTGGCATCCGGGATCTTGTCGGCCAGCGTCCAGCCAATGAACTGCTGGAAACTCAACCGGTCATTGATCTGATATTCGGTTTGCTCGTCGGATAGACCGTAGAAGCGTTGCACCAGCAGTGCCTTGAACAGCTTGAGCGGATCGTTGGGACGCGGACCGCCGGGACCTTGGGCGGGTTTGTCCAGCGCCGCTTCCAGCAGGGGGCGGAAACTCTCCCAGTCGATGACGGCATCCAGACGACTCAACGGGTTGCCCTTGGCCAACAGGAATTGCACGCGCAGTTCCACATCAAAAAAACCGGGAGTTTGAGAGGGCTTGTAGATCTTCATGATGCGAATTGTACCCAGCGCCTTTTCCCAAGGCCAACGGTTTCGCTATCCCTCTGTCACTTTTCCTGAGTTACCGGAGGAACCCTTCATTGGTTTGCGCCTTTCTTGATTTCTTGGATCCAACAATCCTACGGGGATTTCTCAACTTCCCCGCCGCCGCTCTGTCTGGAGACTCTTTTCCAATCGGATTGGATGATGACTTCCATTTAGCCCGGGAACTCCTGCGCGCTTTCGGGAATCGAAAACAACACTTTGCGCGCCGGCACTTTCTCCTTCAGCAACGCGATCTCATCCGCGCCGGTCGTGAGCGGCAGCGAAACCTGACCGCCTTCCGCCGCCGACCGGTACAACGCCGCCATGATTTCGAAACCCGAATACGCATGGGCCAACGCGCATGGATGCACGCGTTGGTCGTCGTCGAGCCAGTCGGCCATTTGCTGGATGTACGGTGGCATGTCGGCCACGTAGTCCATCACGCCGGGGCCACTCTGATAACCGCCGGTCCTGGTCACGGCGCGCCAACCGCCGTTGGTGATGACCTCGTCGCCCGGTCCGATGCCGAGCGCCATCAACGCCAGCCAGATCGCGTCGGTGCCGCTGCCGTTGCCGATGGCGTATTTCATGCCGTGGAACGCCGCGAGTTCCTTCTCGAACTGCTGGTTCATCGGTCCATGAACATACTCGCCGCTTTCCAACACCTTGGCGATGTTGGCGTCAATCTCCGCCTTGAGATTGTGATACTGCCGAACATGCCCGTAGAATCCAACCTGCATGAACTGTCTCCTGGTTAGGGGTATATTCGTTTCTGTAATTTACTTCTGACATCTTCCCGAAATTCATCGATGAAGCCCATCACGTAGCCAATCATGTCGCGCGTCGGGTCGGTGACCAACGGCGTCAGGTCCAGCGCAAATGTGGCCTCCGTGGTGGTGTCCGCCGCATGCGAATCCAACATGGTCGCGTTGGCGCGACGGCGGCCGAGGATGGCCACATCGTAGCGTTTGCCGCCGGCAATTTGCGACGCAAACACTGCCGCCAGTTGTTCGAATAGTTTTACGTGGCCGCTTTCATCCAGCACCACCTTGTGCGCATCCGACAACCAATCCAGACTGCGCCAGCTTTCGTAGCCGTACACTTTTTCCGGGCGATCCTGGGCCGGTAACGCCCGCAGCGCCTGCAACGCCGCAATCATCACGCCGATGTGCGTTTCGTGTTTGTCAGCCGGGTTGTGCGTGTAAACAACCTGGGGCCGGGTCGCCGCGAGGATTTGCTGGAGATCATCGCGGAGCGAAACATTGTTTGGATCTTTCACCGCGCGGCTCGGATAATCCAGTTGAAAGATAGCCGCGTACTGGCCGATCGCGGCGGCGCGCTTCTGTTCCTGGCGGCGCACGGCCATCATCTGTTCGTCGGTATGGTTGGCAAACGGACCGGTGCGGGCGCTGCCGGCGCCATTGGTGCAGGTCACTCCGGCGAAACATCGATGCTCGTACCCGGCAATGATCCCGTGCAACACTCCGAACTCCAGATCGTCCGGGTGTGCGCCAATGCCGAGGTGCGTCACGCGCGCCAGCGCCCGGTCCAAGGGTTGACCATCCGGCACGAATACGTCCGCAGTCGGGTTGTGAAATTTCATCGTCGAATCTCCGGTAAACTGGCGGCCGCCACGGCTTGCCCCAAGCGCTTGGTCTTTTCATCCGGCAGATGCAACGCCACCCGCGCCGCCACTTCCGGGAATTCCGCGCCCAGGACCTCGCGCGCCTTCGCCAAGATGATATTGCCGCCTTCGCCGGTCGTCACCCGACCGAGCACGAGCAGATGCGCCAATTCGTAAAACTCCGCATAGTGCGGCACCGTGTAACCGAGATAGACGCCCAGGGTCTCATAGATTTTCTCCGCCCGCCGATCGCCCCTTGCCATCAACGCCTGCACTTCCAGCAACCGTTCCGGCAACGGCATCCCGGCCGGCACCGCGATCCCCGCCGCCGGCAAGAGCTTGTTCACCGCCTGCTGCGAGAAATACTGCGCGCCCACGCCCCGGTCACCCGACCATTCATCCACGGCCGCTTGCGGATTCTCGTCGACCGGCGTGAACGCCAATTCATTGATCCAGCCGGTCATCATTCCTTGCCGGTCAATCCATCCGGCCGCCTGACTCGACCCCATCGCGACACCCAACAGGCCGGTCACGCCGAGCGTCATCGCGCCTGCCAGCGCGGTGACATCGCCGTCGTTGGCCACCGCAACCGGCACGCGCCATTCGTCGCGCAACCGGAGGAAAATCGTCTTCGCCCGCGCAAAGTCCGCTGCCGGCACGCTGCGGAACAACGATGCAGACCTGAGTTGGTTGTCCACCACCGCGCCGGCCGTGCTGCCGCCGATGGCCTCGACGCGCGGTAAATGCGCCGCGGCCTTCTTCAATCCGTCGTGGAGCAGCCGATAATGATACTCCGGATCGGGCTGCGTCACCGGATCCCACGGAAACTCGGCGCTGAACACCGCCTCTCCATCCACCACCGCCGCGACCTTGTAGTCGCTCGCCCCCAGATCGAATCCCAGACGGCAACCGTCGCGGTGCCCGCCAAGTCTTGCGACGGCTTCCTGGGCCGGCGGCGCGGCCCCGAGGACGATTTCAAAGGGCCGCTCGTAAATCCGCTCCATGATCTGCCGGTCAAAATCGCGCACGGTCACACGTTCGCCCACCGCGCGCGGTCCGTCCAAATACAACCGCCACCCGCCCCGCGCCCAGAGCAGAAACTTCACGAGCCGGTCGATAGACCGGGCCGCTGCGGGGGCATCGGGGTTGACGACCGTTTCGTATCGCGACACTCGACCGCCTTCGCGCTCCAAGGCAATGACCAGCGGCACGGCCGCCTGACGGCGATGGCGGCGAGCAGCGAGCACGGCCGGTTGAAAATCGGCATCAAGGGGGGCCGGGAATTTCACGCAACCAGTCTCCATGTTTTTTTTCTAACGCAATCGTGCTTGACAAGCCATGGCCGGGCCGACGAATCTGTTAGCAATTCCGATGACCCGGTATCGCCATAATCGTAAACCCACACTGCCGGATCTGCTCCGGACCATTGACCGGCTTGTCCCGCCGCGGGACTATTCCCATGGCCCGCCGTGCCCGTCATTCATTGTGCCGGACAGCATCGTGTTGTTTTGCCGAAGATCCGTGGAAGAACTGCGGGACGGATCGTTGCAGCCGCATTTCCATCATCGCTGGGTGCTGGTGATCCCGTTGCAGGGCAGGGGCCGGATGGTGGTGGACGAGAATGACTATCCGCTGCGGCCGGGACGGACGCTTTTGGTGCCACCGCTGCGCCTGCATCAGTACCGATCCATCACACCGGGCCCGATCCACTGGCTATTTTTGACTTTCGAGTTGCCAACGGCCGACGCCGGCGCCGCCCCACCTCAACCCGGCCGCCTGTCACTCGACGGACGGCGGGTGCTAGGCGAGGTTCTGGCCCTGTGGCAGCCGGCCGACCTCAGTTCGCTGCGCGCCGCGCGGTTGGCCGTACTGGTGGCGCTGCTGCTGTTGTCCCTGCGCCGGGTGACTCCGGTCCCAACGGTCCCCGCGCCGGCCGGGCCGGCCGTGGTGTTGCGGCGGATCAACGAGTGGTTGCATGCGCATCGCGACGGACCGGTGCACTTGGCCGAATTGGCGCGCGGGATCGGCTGTTCGGAAAGCCATCTGCGCGCCGTTTTCCGGCAGCAGTTCGGATTAAGTCTGGGCCGATACGTGCGCGAGACGCGCTGCCGGTCGGCCGCTCTCCGCCTGCAAGAAGGACGGCTCACGGTAACGGAAGCTGCCGCGGCCTGCGGGTTCACCTCCGTGTACACGTTCAGCCGCACCTTCAAACGCGTCCTGGGTGTGCCGCCCAGCATGATGCAAAACCGCCAGGACGGCCGGCGCCGCACGGAGCGATCCCTCCGCCGTTGAGGAGATCCTCGCGGATGGCATCAATCTGGCACGCCTAACCTTTCGTGGCGCACCAATCCACATTTGGACCAAACGTCCAGTTGGATCCGGCCAGCTTCATCGGCGGTTCCTCGGGTTATCCCAAGACCACTTTGACTTGATTCTGTTTGCCAAGCTTGTTCGCGGGGATCACCAAGCCATCAAATCCAAGTTCGTTACGAAGCACGCCGGTAATGACTTCCTTGGAGAGCGAGGCGGGCATCAACCGGCCGGTTCGGGGATGCCGTTCGGTGGTCAGCGCCGGCACTTCCAGATGGGCCACCATCACGGCGGCCACATCGGTCTCCTGGAAGACCCGGCGGTACGGCTCCAGGTAAACACGGCCCATTTCTTCGCGCGACGCCGCAATGGTTGCCGTGCAGATATGCTGATCCAAGTCGGTGCCGCAGTTGCCGGGGAAGTGCTTGACCGTGGCCAGCATCCCGTTTTCCTGCATCCCCTTGATCAGCGGCACCGCCAGCCGTCAAACGGTCTCCACATCCTCCCCGTAAGCGCGAACGTTGACGTCTGGACAGAGGTGTTCCGTATTCACATCGATAACCGGTGCAAAGGCGATGTGCGTTCCCAACGCCCGGCCCTGTTCCGCGGTGATCCGGCCGATTTCATACTCCGTGGCGGCATCACTTGCAAACCCCCGGGCCATCGGCCGGGGGAAACGCGCGCCGGTCGGTAACATGTGGCCGATGCCACTCTCGTAATCGCTGGCGAACAGGAGCGGGACCCGTGATTCCGCTTGGTATTTGGCCAGATGCGTCGACAGCATGTCCGGCGAAACGCCGAAATGAAAGATCCCGCCAAACTTGTCCCGCCGGAGATTATCCAGATTGACGCGCAAACTCGCCTTACTGAAATCGAAGAAGCAGGTCAGCATCACCTGGCCGATTTTCTCTTCCAAAGTCAGGCCGGCCAAGGTCTCATCCACCCACGCCTGGTTCATGTGCATGGCACACAACCTCCATCAGGTCGGGAATCGGTTTTCAATGTCATCGTTTCTTTGACCTGCACCCATCATCAATTGGACAGATTCTTGGATGAGTGCTGTATTATGTCAATCGTTTAATCTTGTATTACTTGTGGGACTATGAGAAAAAAAGCCGTGACCCGCAAACGTAAAGTGCGCAGTCGCACGATGGTTTCACCGCACAACTTGGCCGATTGGCTTACCGGTGGAGCCGGGTTGGAAGCTGTGAAACAGCAGGCGGTGGATCATAATGCTTAAATTCATTTTGATCGCCATCTGGCAGTTTATCTGCGCGGTACTGGCGATGTTGTGGGCGGTCGTTTGGATTGGTCTGGGACCAGTCTGTCGGTTGCTGGGTCGGGTGGTACACTTCAAGGAAGGCGAAACACGCAAACGGATCATCGTCATCGCCTCCCTACTGGTCATTGGTGGATCCTTACTGTCATTTTGTCCCCGGGTCGTCAGGATCCAGCCGAAGATCAATTTCGCGCCATTTGTTGGCATTGGTGAAGTCGTGGCGGAGGAAACTGTCCGCTTGTTGCAAGGGCGAGGGCAGGTGGTCATCTGGACATTGGACACAAGCCGCACGAAGAATCCATTCATCGAGAAGATGGTTGCAAGTTTTCAGGAGACCCTCCGACAGCGCTCACGGATCAGTCTACTGGGCCAAGAAACGATCCCTTTCGACCCCGCTTCACCAATGATCGTGAGGGGCTTGGACGTGGATCAATTCCATCGGCTCTTGCATAAACACCTCTCCGTGGATGCGGTCGTGTCGTTTGCTGGAATGCCCCCATTGACGGCGGAGCAGATTCAGGAGTTGCCCGAACCGCGACCGAAAATCATCGTCGGCTACGACCCGGTGATGAGCCCGGCGGGCCCGCGGCGACTGCTGATCAAGCAGGACGTGGTGCAAGTGACGATTGAACCCTGCCTGGCCCCACTGACCACGCCAGCAAAAGCCACGACACCGCGCGAATGGTTTGACCGTTCTTTCAGGGTCGTCACGGCCACGAATGCAAGCACACTTCCTTCGTCACCATGACGAATTTGCAATAACATTGTATCAGGAGAATAAGTCGCCGCAGTGCCGGCGTAGGCCGTGTTGGTCTGGTCACCGAGGGCGAGGTACGCGCCCGGCAACACCGCCGTCTGCTTCTCGACCGGCAGCGATTTGCCGGTCAACGCCGCTTCCTCGATCTGTAGATTGACCGCCTCGATGATCCGTGCGTCGGCGGCGATCTTGGCACCGGGTTGCAACAGCAGAATGTCACCCGGCACGATCGCGTGGGCCGATTTTTCCGCCGGCGTTTGCCAAGTTGGCTGGTCGTAGCGCCGAACACGTCGCCCGTGTCACCCGCGATCTCCTTCACGAAACGCCCTCCGATCTCGTCAACCGCGTGCGCCTGCAATACGCCGCCCGGCAACTGGCGTTGAGCGATGCCAAAATCATGGACATCGCGCTCGATTGTGGGCTGACCAACCTCAGCCACTTCTACCGGCTGTTCCGCCACCAATTTGGCTCGACCCCACAAGCCTACCGGCAACAACAGCGAGAGTTGGCGTGAACATCGACGGGTGTGCGGTCATTTTGTCGGTTGCTGTTCCGCAATCCTCAAGGCGTGCCGGACATCAGTGGCCTTCATGCCCTCAGTCCAAGCCAACCGGATCGGTCGCAGCCATAACGTAGTTGTCCGTCGCCTTTGTCCACATGCACAGGCGGTGGCTCCGTCCCTTCTTCCGAGTAGAAGTAGAACACAAATCCAGCTTCGCGATGAACGGTTGGCACATGCCGACTATATCCGGTCCGTTTGGACCACGCTAGACAAGCGGCGCACCAAGCCTTGCGCGCTGAGCTGCGTACTGTGAGTGATCACATCCCCCCCGTCATCCGACATCGCCCTCACGCAAGGGTCCGTGCACAGTTAGCGAGCATCACCAATCAACGAATTGCCAGGCGTGTTTCCGCACTCGCAAATGGTCTCAAAAGAAAACAACAGCCGCGCCAGTAAGTGTGGCAAATTTGACAGGTGAGGGTCGCCTTTGCACGGTGAGGTTCTGGCACGGCCGTGTAGATTGATTAGGAAATTTTGGAGCGTCGCCGGCGCGCGGACCAGAGGGTGGCCGCCCCGGCCAGCCACAGCATGACCACACCGGGCTCGGGGATCACTAACAGATGATAGCCAGCTCCGTTCAACAACAAGATATTGGCGGTGGGATTGTCACCCCAACTGCCGAACGCCAGCCCGTACACCGAATTCGTCCGCCCAAAGTACAAGTGCACGTTGTTGCTGATCACCAACCGTGACCCGGGATTGATCGTCAACTCCGACACATACAATCCAGCGGTATGCGTCCCACTAGCAAAACTGTCGGCCAACCAGAGTTCCGACGTGATCGACAGACTGCCAACTTCCAACCCACTCAAGGCCCAGTTGTTTGTGAATCCGGTAATCGAATCCGTTGGGACGTAGTCGAACCGATTGGTCGAAAAGTTGCCGGTCTGGGTGGTGGAAAGATCCGTGTGCGTGAAGAACTCATTCTGGGTCACGACGTTCAAAGTGCTGCCATACCCGCCCAGCGCCAACCCGGCCACTTGCATGGTCTGTTTGCCCACCACGTTCGAGTCACCCGCAAATACAAAACGACCAACGTACGTCGTCGAATTCAACGACGACACACTTTGGTTCAGGAAGTTGCTCTTGAAAATGTACACGTCGCCCAGCGCCATTTGAATCAAGGCGTTTGGCCCATTGCTGAATGTCCCGTTGAAGACCAGCGTCGTCGGATCAGTGATCCACGTGCCGCTGTTGACCACGGTACTGTTAAATGTGCCGACGCTGTTGAGCGCCACGAACTTGCCGGCATTGGTGAAGATGCCGCTGACGCTAATGCGGCCGACGTTGGCCGTCACCACGCCGCCGGGGGCGTTGACGAGTTGGCCACCGCCGAAAACCAACGGCGTGGTGGAGTTGAACAGGATTGTGCCCTGGTTGTAAACGGTGGAGTTGTTGATGGTGCCGTAACCGGTAATCCAGCCGCTGCTCGCCAGATTGGTGATCGTGGTGCCGCGCACGGTGCCGCCGAGCAGGTTGATCGTGCCGTAGTTGGTCAACGCGCTGCTGCCGGGTGAGCCGAGGAAACTCAACGTCGCACCCGCTTGGGCGATCAGCGTGCCGCCATTGCCGAAGGCCATGCCGGCCACCGTGTTGGTGAACGCCAGTTCCGCGGTCGGACTACTGGCAATAATATACCCGGAGTTCTGCAGCGTGCTGCCCAGCCAATTGGTGCCGCCGCCCGTGATGGTGCCGTTGTTGGCAACGCTGATCCCATTGGCAAAATAGCTCTGACCCCCAAGCTCACTGAGCGTCGCCGCTGAGATGCCATTGCCAATCTTGAACGCCGAGCCATTGTTGTTGGTGATGTTCTTCGCGCTCAGGGTGCCGCCGTTGAACGCGACCGTGTTGACGTAGGTGCCGTAGTTGGTCACAATCAGGCTGCCGACTTTGACCATGCCGCCATTGGTAATCGTCAGCGAAGCTTGGCCGGATTGACCGACCACCAGGACGCCACCGTCCGCCGCCGCGTTGGTCACGTAGAGGTTGCCGCCGTTGACCAGGATGTAATTGTTGCTGGCGCCAGCCCCCGACGACACGGTCAGGTTGCTGGCCAGCAGCGTGCCACCGGTGTCCAACTGCACATAGTTGTTCACCGACGTGCCTTGGGAGCCGTTGCCGAATCCTACGGTCAGGTCGCGGTAGAACGTCCCCGTCGAGGTCTGCCCCGACACCCACAGGTAGTTGTTCGATCTGATGGTTGCGGCGGAAAAGCTCGCAAATCCAATGTTGTTGCCCGTGTTGGTGTTGATCATCTGGCCGCCCGAAGTAATGTCCACGTGGTTACCATAGTTAAGCCCCTCGAGGTTGGCGTTTTGTCCGGCGACACGGAGGGCGCCATAATTGCTAACCACCCCGCCGCCGGCGATAAGCAGCAGATTGCTGATGATAGTACCGCCGCTGTTGCCCCCGAGGTCGATCCCACTCACCGCAGTCAAATACCCCTGATTGGTGACGATGAGGGTGCCACGAGAGTCGGGTGTCGAACCAGAGGAATTGGCAACGTGTCCGACCCCCACGATCTCATTGGAAAACGTCATGGAGGCATTATTCACCGTGACCGTCGCGTTTGGCCCAATGGCGAAAACAGCATTCGCCCCGCCCCCCCCGGTGAAGAACGCCCGCGCCTGGTTACTCACCACCAATAACCCGGCGACGCCAGCCCCGGGATAAGGCTGATTGTCCAAAAGCCCGATGTAGCTCAGCACCGTGTTCGCACCGGTGACCGCCAGCGTGCCGCCAACGCCAATGTAGAATGCAGTGCCCTGGTTCTGTGCCCCTGCGACCATGTTGCTGACGGTATTCTGGCCCCCGGCCATCAGCCACGTGCCATTGATCGCCAGTTGCGCCAGATTCACGTTGAACCTCGAGCCGTTCTGGATGGTGACGTTGGCGCTGCTAGTGCTGGTGAGGAATGAGTTGGTCGTCGTGGCCGTGTTGTTGGTCATGAACAACTGGTCCACAATCAGGTTGCCGCCGTTCAACGTCAGCGTGCCCCGCCCGCTCTGGCCGATGATCAACTTGGCGTTGCCGCCGTTGGTGATGTAGGTGCTGCCGCTGGCGACGGTGAACACCCCGGTGCCGGTGGTGGTCTGGCCGAGAATCACGCTCAGGTTCTGGCCGGCCACGCCCGCGATCGATCCGCCGCTGGTGGTAAAGGTGCCGAGTCCAGTGGCGCCGATCACCAGATTGCTCGAGACCACCACCAGACCGTTGTTGGCCAACACCAGTCCGTTCCCACCGACGATCAACGAGGCCGACCCGGCAGCGTTAGTAACAAACAGGCTGCCCGCGGCGACATTGACAAAATTGCTCCAATCGGTGGCGCCGGCATTGATGGTCAGGCCATTGGCGATGACGCTGCCGCCGCTGTTGACGTTTAGCACGTTGCCGGTCGAACCGCCGGTGCCCACCGTGATCCCGGCCGCGCTGGAATTCCAGAGGGCCCCGTTGCCGGCGACCGTGATCGTGTTGCTGTTGGCCGTAAACCCGAGCGTGCTGGCCACCGTGCCGACGACTTGGCCGCCGTTGGTGATCAGCAGGCTGTTGCGCATCGCACCGTTGGTGCCGATCATCAAGGCCCCCGCCGCCAGCGTGCCGGCGTTGACGGTGACGACGTTGCCGGTCGCCGCGCCACTGCCGATTACAAAGGCGCCGGCATTGGTCCAGAGCGAGCCGCTGCCGCTGATCAGCACCGTCACGTTGCTCCCGCCGTTGCCGACAATGTAGGAGGTGCCGGCGTTGGTGGCAACGATGCTGCCGCCGGTGCTGACGGTGACGGAGTTGCTGACGCCGAGGGAGTAGAGACTGCCCAGCATCAACGTCCCGCCGTTGACGGTCACGGTGCCAGAGAAGGTGTTGGAGCCGGTCAGAATCTCAGTGCCGCCGCCGGCCTTGACGAGGCTGATCGCCCCACCGCCCGTGATCTGGCCGTCATAGGTGGCGCTGCCCGTCGCGTTGGTGATGGTGAAGATCGAAGCCAGCGTGCTGGAGCTGTTGGTGACGATGCCACTCGCGTCGCCGCCCGCCAGCGAGGCGATGCTGACGTTGTTCCCGCTGAAATCCAAGATCGCCCCGGTCAGGAGCGAGAAATTGACGTTGGTGAGTAGATAGTTCGCAGTCGTCTGCCCCACCCACTGCACGAGGACGATGCCGGACCCACCGGCGCTGCCAGTTCCGCTGCCACCCCCTGTTTCTCCGCCGCCGCCACCGCCGGTATTCGCCTGAGCCGCGGTCGGGGCTGCGTTGTTATCCCCGGTGGTTCCATTGGCGCCACCGCCCAACCCGCCGGTTCCGGCGACGCCGCCGCCGCCATTCCCGCTACTGCCGGAGCCGCCACCACCACCACCGCCGAAATAGCCCGAGGCGCCATAACTTGAAAAAGCCGCAAAATACAATCCGATGCCGCCATTCCCACCTTTAACACCGGTTTGTCCATTCGACCCCACCCCACCGGCGCCGCCGCCGCCGGCAGAATCATTAGCAACCCCAGTCCCGCCGGCATTCCCCTGTCCTGGGGTTCCAGTGCCGCCGGCAAAGTGAGCCGAATTGTTATCGCCACCGCCACCCGAACCGCCAGAGGTCGCAGCGGCACCGAAACTGCCACCGCCACCACCGCCCAGTGCTGTCAATACGGCATTGGAGAAAGCCGAGTTTCCACCTTTTGTTCCCGCCACGTTAGCACTGCCCCCTCCGCCACCCGTGCCAACGGTAATGGTGTAGGTGTTGCCGGGGGTTAACGATACGGTGAGGTTGGTGACGCCACCACCGCCACCACCGCCACCGCGATTCCCACCACCGCCGCCACCACCACCGACCACCAATAGATTCGCGCTGCTGACACCCGCCGGATCTACCCACGTCGTGCTTGATGTAAAGCTCGTCGTAAAATTCGTGGTCACTTGGCCGAATGTGAATTTGCTACCACCGGTGAGGTTCACAGTCTGGTTCGCCAACGGCGTGTTGGTGGCCATGACCATGACCGTGCCGGCATTGACGGTGAGGTTGCCGGTGAAAGTGTTGTTGGTCCCGAGCACGAGCATGCCGGTACCGGACTTGGTCAGGCCGCCGTTGCTGCCTTGGATGACGCTGTTGATGGTGGCGTTGTTGCCCATCGTGTCCACAAACGCGGTCTGACTGGCGGCGATCCTGACAGCGCCCGTCCCGGAAACGGTGGTGCCGCCGGCCCCGACGCCGAGCGTGCCGCCGTTGAAGTTGAGCGTGGCGCCGCTGTTGATCGTGACCTTATTGACGATGGCGGTGCCGCCGTAGAGATTAAACGAGGAGCCGGTGCTTCCAATTCCGCCGACGATCAGTTGTGCGGTACCGCCATTGGTCACCGCCAACGTGCCGTTGACCCAGACGACCGTGGCAGTGTTGCCCGCGTTTTGGCCGACGATGAAACTATTGGTCAGCGTCCATGTTCCCGTGCCGAACTTGCCGGTCACGATGCCGCTGGTGCCGTTGAAGGAAGCGTTGGCGTTGAGGAAACTTGCGCCGGCGACGTTGGTGACCGAGTAGGCGAAATTGTTGGTGAAGATGGCGTTGTCATTGACGCCCGGGACGCCGTTGCTCCAAATCGCGGTCGTGTCGCCAAAGTTGCCGCCGGCTGTCGTGTTGGTCCAAATGGAGTCGGCGGCGAAGACATTCGCCGGCGGCGCGAGGAGGAGCGCGGCCAGAACGTTGAACCCTGTCAGGAGTTTCAAAACTCGAGAAAACGGCATTGCCATGTTCATGATAGAACCTCTCCAGTTAGAATCTTTCTCGCGCGATACATCGTCTTGCTTCGCACTCGCCATGTTCCTTTTGCTTCAGGCTGTTCAACCTCACCACGATCTCCGATCAATTCGGAGTATCAAACGTTTGAACAATAGTAAAATACGACTTGGACCGACTCGCGTCAACAAGAAAAGATAAAAAATGGGAAAATAAACGAGGCGTCCAAGATTTCTTACGACCAACTTTAACGCTCTGTTGGATTATCACTTGCAGCTACGACTGAAAGCGGGAGGTGGGTACCGCACAACGGAATGGTATGGCGGAGCATGAAAAGCAGCGTGCGGCTCACTGAGCCGCCACGACAGCCGTGCTGAGTTGTCTAACCGGCTGCTCGGCTCCCGTGGAGGTGCGAATATGCAACCGCGGGGGCACCACAACTGATTTGACCGGCTCGCCGGCGATCTGTTTCATCAACAAATCCACGGCTCGCCGGCCCACCTCCGTCATTTCCTGGGACACCGAACTCAGCGGCACCGGACTGGCATCGCACAACGGCGAATCGTCCACGCCGATCACGCGCACGGCGTCCGGGACTTTGATGTCGCGGTGCAACAATTCCTGGAGGACGCCCAGTGCCTGATGGTCCGACTGCGCCACCACACCATCGAACATGACTCCTTGTTGGATCCAGCTACACACCGCGTCCAGGCCGCTTTGACGGTGAAATCCACTCGTCTGATGCACCAGAGCCTGATCGAACTTCAGCCCGTGCTCGCGCAGGGCAAGACGGTACCCCTCAAAGCGCTGATCCGCCACGTACTCGTTCTGGGTGGGAAGGATATGGGCAATGCGCCGGCAACCGCAGGCGATCAGGTGACTGGTTGACAGGTACGTCTGCTGTCGATCATCGCTGAAAACGTTTGGAATGTGCTGGCTGAGCAGACCGGAAACGACCGAGACGACCGGCACCTCGCTCTTCTGGATGCGGCGAATCGGGTCGGCAAGGGTGTGGTGCGACAGGGCCCGCCACGAGCAAGCCATCGACATAGTGCCCCACGGTGTGCGAGCAGAAGTGGAGAAACTGGCGGTCGGTTTGATAGAAGGTCAGCCACATCCGCTGATCGTGCTGATTGAGCCTGTCGGCGATCCCCGCCAACAGCGCTTCCGTCAGGCCGGCGCCGGGCTCGCCAAAGGGGTGCAGGAACACGCCGATGGCGCCGCGTTTGCCGGCCTTCAAAGCCACGGCCAAGGGGTGCGGCCGGTAATCCAGTTCCTGGGCCTTGGCCATGATCGCCCGGCGCGTCCGGTCGCTGACACCGGTATTGCCCATCCGGTCATTGAGCACCTTCGAAACCAAGGCGGTGGAAACGTTCAACTCCCCCGCAATGTCCTTCAGGGTGGCCATAAAGTCACCAGTGTTTTAACTCAGTGATATCAATCAAGCAAATGTTTAATGAAGCAAAGTTGTGGGGGGCTCCCGAGTCTTTACACCCCTGTTTCCGACCGGACACGACTGGTGAAGGCCGAGGGTGCGCGGCCAATCTCTCACCGCGCGCTTACCGTCGGCGACGCCGCAGCAGTGCCACACCGAACAGTCCGACCGCGGCCAACACCAACGCCGAAGGTTCTGGAATCAGTTCCAGCGCCAGTTCGTTGTCGTTGTAGACACTGTTGAACGCGTAGTTGGCAGGGAGGCCGTTCGTCACTGCGAACTGCCCGCCCAAGGTCCCGGCATACTGGCCGGAGACATACACACTGTTCGTGAGGTTGCCGCCGGAGAGATCGTTGAACGCCAAGGTTGCCCCGTCAACGTTCAGCGTGCCGAAAACATTGACCGCGGCGTGATGTGGCAGAGGATCACCGGCATCTTGGGGTCCGCCTTCGCTAGCGCGTCGAGAATTTCTCCCATGATTAGGGCGTCACCACGCGGACGCGATAGAACCGGGACGGTTTATTCGTCGCCCCGCCGACATCCAGCATGTTCGTGATGACACCCAAACCGGTCCCGCCAGTCAGGATATTCGTCACTCCGGCACTGACGAAGGCGTTTGTGTAACTGCCATTCGCCCCACCGACGCTGATCTCCAGCACGTTGGTGCGTGAAATCGGGCCGCCGACATAGCTCGTGTCGCCGTTAGCGCCGAGATAGGTGATGTCCATGTTGGTACCGGCCACAACAGCGAGGCTGATGATGTGGGGATAGGCCGCCGGGTGGGTCGGATCAAAACCGGCCAGGAACTGATTGGTGTTGCTGATGCCCTTGCCCAACGGATCGGCTGAGTCCGGTGCCACGCCATAATAATTCTGCCAGGATTGCGCCGCGGTGATCACGGTAATGTAGTTGAGTTTGTTGGTCGTGCTGCTGCCACCCGCGTTGCTCACCGTCAAACTGACTGGATATGTGCCCGCCCAATAGGTATTGGTCGGATGCGAGGCACTGGCCGTGCCATTCCCAAAATCCCACACCCAACTCGTAGGCGTCCCGCCGGTCGATACATCGGTAAAGACCACCGTCAGCGGCTCAACACCGCTGAGCGGCGCCGCTGTGAAGTTGGCCGCTGGCGGAGGCGGTGCCCCACTGGTCACCACGAGCACGACGCGGTTGTTCGCGGCATCGTTGGAAATCACGCCGCTCAAACCGCCGGGCAACGGGTTGTCATTGGTCATGGTCAGGCTGCCGAGCGCGCCGTAGCTGACCAATGTGTAGGTGCCCGTGGTGAGACCACCGGCATCGGTCACGACGAGCGTGCCGCCAAGGTTCAAGGTGCCGGTCACGACAGTCAGATCTTGGTTGGTGCCGAGGTCGTAGCGCGCTACGGCGCTACTGCCGAAGGTCAGGTCGTTGCTGAACGTCAGCGCGCCGACCGAGAAGCCGGGGCTGAGCGCGCCGGTGATGTTCGTGATCCCGGTGATGTAGCCGTTGCCCTTGACCGTGCCCCCGGCCGTGATCGCGTTGCCGAGGTAGATGGATTTGTTCAGCGCCAGCGTGCCGCCGGTGAAGGTGACCGTGCTGAGAGTGTTGGTCACAATCAGTTTGTCCACCGTCACCAACCCGCCATTGCTGATCACCAGCCAGCCCGTACCGGCGCCGTCCACGGTCGAGCCATTGCCGGGGTCTCCGATCATCAGACGGCCGTTGCCCAGCGCGTTGGTTACGTACAGGTTGCCGCCGTTGACGAGGATGTAATTGTTCGAGGTGATTAGCCCCGCCGACACGCTCAGATTGCTGGCGATCAGGGTGCCGCCGTTGTCCAGCTGTAGGTAGTTCCCTATCGATGTGCCTTTTTGGCCGAAATTGTAGCCATCACTTCCAACGGTCAGGTCCCGGTAGAATAAACCTGTCGAGGTCTGCCCCGACACCCACAGGTAGTTGTTCGATCTGATGGTTGCGGTGCTGAAGTTCACGTATCCAATGGTGTTGCCCGTGTTGGTGTTGATCATCTGGCCGCCCGAAGTAATGTCCACGTGGTTACCATAGTTAAGCCCCTCGAGGTTGGCGTTTTGTCCGGCGACACGGAGGGCGCCATAATTGCTAACCACCCCGCCGCCGGCGATAAGCAGCAGATTGCCGCTGACAGTAGCGTTGTTGTTGCCCCCGAGGTCGATCCCACTCACCGCAATCAAATACCCCTGATTGGTGACGATGAGGGTGCCTCGAGAGTCGGGTAACCCATTGCCAGTGTTGAATCCGACCTTCACGATCTCATTGGAAAACGTCATGGAGGCATTATTCACCGTGACCGTCGCGTTTGGCGCAATGGCGAAATTCCCCCCGCCCCCGGTGAAGAACGCCCGCGCCTGGTTACTCACCACCAATAACCCGCCGACGCCAGCCCCGGGAGTAGACGAATTGTCCAAAGGCCCGATGTAGCTCAGCACCGTGTTCGCACCGGTGACCGCCAGCGTGCCGCCAATATAGAATGGAGTCGCCCCTGTGACCATGTTGCTGACGGTATTCTGGCCCCCGGCCATCAGCCACGTGCCGTTGATATTCAGTTTCGTGTTGCTATTCACGTAGAACGTCGAGCCGTTATTGATGGTGACGTTGGCGCTGCTAGTGCTGGTGAGGAATGAGTTGGTCGTCGTGGTCGTGTTGTTGGTCATGAACAACTGGTCCACAATCAGGTTGCCCCCGTTCAACGTCAGCGTGCCCCGCCCGCTCTGGCCGACGAGCAGTTGCGCGGTACCGCCGTTGGTCACCGCGACGGTGCCCGCACCAGCGAGTACGACTGTCGCCGCCGCACCGGGGTTCTGGCTCAGCACGTAACTGTGAGCCACTGTCCAGACGGCGCCGCTCGCGAACTGTTGCGTCACCGTGCCGCTGGTCGCATTGAAGTAGGCACTCAAGTTCTGGACCTGGACGTTATTGGTGAAATTTGCCGTATAGGTCAGGTTGTTCGTGAAGTTGACTTCGTCGGACGGGCCAGGCAAGGCCGGCTGCCAGACGTTGAATTGGTTGGTGAAATCCGCGCGAGCCTGGGTATTGGTCCAGTAGAACTCCAGCAGATTGATCGTCAGGTTGAACGCGTTCGTCGCGACGGTCCCCACATTGTCCGTCACCATGATATTGAAGGCGGTGCTACCAACCGTGGTCGGCGTGCCGGTGATGGCGCCGGTACCGGGCACCAACCCTAAACCGGCCGGCAAACTCCCGGAGGCAATCCCCCACGTGTACGGCGTGATCCCGCCGGTCGCCGCCAAGGTCAGATTGTAGGACGCATTCGGAGCACCGTCGGGCAGCGGACTGGTGGTGGTGATCATCAGGGGTGGGGTTGGCACGACGGTCAAACTAAACGCGTTCGTCGCAGAACCGCCAACACTGTCCGCGACCCTCACATTGAAGTTGGCGGTCCCAACCGTGGTCGGCGTGCCGGTGATGGCGCCGGTCGCGGTGACCAATCCCAAACCCGCCGGCAAACTCCCGGAGATGATGCCCCATGTGTACGGCGCGATGCCGCCGGCCACCACCAAGGTCTGGTTGTAGGCCCAGCCGACCGTGCCATTCGGCAGCGGACTCGTCGTAGTGATACTCGGCGGCGGGGTCGGCACGACGGTCAAACTAAACGCGTTCGTCGCGGAACCGCCAACACTGTCCGCGACCCTCACATTGAAGTTGGCGGTCCCAACCGTGGTCGGCGTGCCGGTGATGGCGCCGGTCGCGGTGACAAATCCCAAGCCCGCCGGCAAACTCCCGGAGACGATGCCCCACGTGTACGGCGTGACCCCGCCGGTCGCCGCCAAGGTCTGGCTGTAGGCATAGGCCACGGTGCCAGTTGACAGTGGACTGGTGGTGCTGATCGTCACGGCCGGATTGATGATTAGCACCAAGGTCTTGCTGTCCGTGCCGTCATCACTGGTGGCGCTGATGGTGACATTGTTCGTCCCGGCGGCAACAGGAATACCGGCGATGACGCCGTTGTTGGTGTTGACACTCAAGCCCGACGGCAGTCCGACAGCATCGAAGCGGGTGGGGCTGTTACTGGCCGTGATCGTGTAGCTGAAAGCCAGATTCACCAAGCCGGTCGCGCTTAAGGCGCTGCTGATGGAAGGCGGTTGATTGGTCGTCACTTTCACTGAAAACTGGTCGAACGTCACAGCCGTGCCGTCATTCACGGCGACTTGTAACAAGTAGGTGCCCGCCATCCCGAACGTTGCCGTGTTGGTGAAGGCAGCGGCGGTGCCGTTTTGTGCAAACGCGACAACACCCTCAACCGGTCCGTCGGCTTTCGTCCAGGTGTACGTCAGCGGCCCCGGGTTCCCGGTGGTGGCCGTCACGGAAAGACTGACCTGGTTGGTGCTCAACCGGCTGGCCGTTCCCGCCGTGATCGCCGGCGGTGTGGCATTGGTGGCCGTAAAGAGACAGGTTTGCGGTACGATGGCATACAGTTGGGAGACGGTGCTCCCGCCCACCTGCTGTTCAGCGATATCCCGCACATAAACCCGCCCGAAGAACGAATTCGTCAGCACCGCAAACCGCATCGTCAGCGTATGCGCACCGGTGGCCAGCCGGACGGGCACCGTCGTTCCCGCGATGATGCCCACAGGTTGTCCATCCACCAACATCGTGATATTGCCCAAAGTGTGCGTATAGGCATTATTCGCATCACCGAGGGCAAATTCGTACAGGTTCGTCGTGGCCGCCCAGTAATACGTGTCCACTTGATAGCCCGGCAGTGTCGAGTAGTCCGTCGGAAGCACCGCCGCCAGATTGTTGGTGTTAAAGATCAGATTGTTAGTCAGGGTTGTCGTCGCCGTCGGCGGGTTCGCCCAGGAAAAAGTATTCGTTTGCGTATTGGCAAAGTATTTCACGGTCGCGGTTCGATTGGAGGTCAGGGTCACGCTGGCCGGTGCATTCGGCGTCCAAGCCACGTTGAGACTCCAGGGCGCGCTCCAAACCTGTTGGCCGTTGTTCAACCAGGAAACGGCATACACGGTTGTCGTGCCTTGATACCCAAACATGGCCGCCGGTAGATTGGTTGTGCCGCCGCTAACCGGCAGGCTCGCCAAGGTCCGGCCATTGACTTGCAGCGTCAAGTTGGTCACGGTGCCGGGCCCCGCCGGTGTGGCGGTGAAGCCGGCGGTACCGCCGGCGTAATCCACGCTGGCCGGCCCGCTCAGTGCCACGCTTTGGCCATGGTTATTGACGAAAATGGTGCGGGTCGCTTCGCCCTGGGTGCGCACCGCGTTGCGGTTGTAAGCAATGACGCGCAACTCATGCCAGCCGTCGGCGAGCGTCGTGGTGTCCAGGATGAATCCCGTCCCCCCATTGGTGCGGGTTACCGCAATGGTCTCGCCCCCCTGGCCGATGTTGACGACATGACCGTCCACGGCCACGTCCAGATTGGACTCCACACCGGTCGGTATCATGGTGGTGGGGCTGGTGACGGCACCGACGGTGGCGTTGGCGGAGATGACCAAATTGCTCGACACCGTTGTGCCATCGGCGGCCGGACTGGTCACCGCGACCGTTGGGAAGGTGGCATACGGCTGCAGCAAGGGATCGCCCACAAAAACAATCTCCGCAGCATACTGGATGGACTCCCAAGCGGCCTCGGCCAGCGACGCGCCGTTGCGGAAATGCGTGTGAAGATTCGGATGGGGGAATTTCGCCGCCAGAGCATACGGCTCATTAATCGTGCCCGCGCTCCCATAGAGGCCTTTATGGATCTCCTGCGCGCAAGTGCCTTGATTACCCGTTTGCCACCAATCAATCTGGCCGGCATAGCTGGTCGCATGATCGGCAAAGGCACCGGGTAAATACGTGTTGTTATTGTTTCCCCATTCGACTTGCGAGTACCCGACAATCTCACCGGCATTGTCGCTGACATTGGTCATACTGCCATTTTGTATCCAAAAAGCGTCGGGTTGAGCCGATTGCACATACGCAATCCCATTCGAATTCCAGACTGGAATGGCATCCTTGGCAATCTCGCCCACCACGGACCCAACGCCACTCCACGTCCCGCCCCGGATCCGATAGCGCACGGAATCGCCGCTGTACGGGCAATAGATTGTCCCGCCTTGACCATGTCCATCCGCCGCCTTCGACCGCTGCAACAGATTGAACACATCCTGCGGCGAATTGCCGCCGGCGCCGGTGTACCCGACATATGAGACGGCCCAGTATTGACCGGAATACGAGCCACTGCTCCAGTAGGGCGAACGCGTATTCGTCAGCACCAAGTCCGAGCGCAGTTCGGTGGTGGCGCCGTTGGGCCGAAACGCCCCATTATAGAAACCGGGCAAAGAAAGATAATTTGTGCTGGCGTAGTTCGGCGATGCAAACAGGATCGAGTGCATTGATACACCCGCACACACAGGCGATATTCCGGCCATGGCAATGCCATTGAAATGGCCGGTCATTCCTCGTTGATTGACGATGGACGTTAACGTACTGATGAACGCCCAACTCCCATCAGTGGACATGATTCGGCGATCAGAAAAACCGGTATTCGGAAAAACGTACGGGACCATGTTGGCTTCGGGAACGTGGCGCACCTGCTGGTAGTAATTCGCCACCGCTATCGAGTTGGTGTCCGTCGGGTCGTACACCACCAGATACCCGCACGGCCCGCCGCCGCCCCAGACCGGAGTCTTCGCGACAACCAGCGCGATCCCCAGCATCAACAGCCAGCGCCACGCTCTAGCCAGTGGCATCCGCAAGACAAAACAAGCGTTTGGTGACATCGTGATCATCCCTTCTTTCTTTAGATTGCTGCCGCTATGCATTCATCCCGCTGGTCGATGGCTCATTGGGTGTCGGTCCCGACAACCAAAGCAGCCACAATGACATTGACTCCGTCGGCCATCGCAGTCAGTTGATTTGATTCTCGCCAGGCCCGCGGTCGGTTGGCGTAATACACCTCCAGTTCAGGCGTTGTCGCCTGAAGTGCTTCGAGTGGGGTGGTCTCGGTCGCCATACTCGATTACGGACGGATCTCATAGAGGTGGACGTCCCAGTCGCTGAAAGCGTCTTCGAAACGGCCGGCTTTCAGGGGAATGGTCCGGTCCTCGAAGAGCACCGTCACGGTCCCGGTCGTCTTGCCCGGCACGGTAAACGTTGCCTGGGTGTCGCCCTTGCGCATCGCCACCGCGTACACATTCACCACCGCACCGTCTGCCTTGGTCATCGACTCCACCGGGACTTCCGCGTTGGAGCTGGTCACCGTCGCCGGCGTGGCCGAGTTCGGGGTGTTCAGCCAGGTGGCCCGGTCGTGGACCTGCTTATTGATGGTGGTCACACCGTCAAGCATCTCGGAGTCACTAAGCAGGCCCTGATAATTGACGGGTTTGAATATGGCGATAAAATAGTCGATGCCCATGCTGCCGCGGATCAGGCTCATCCAAACCTCGGCCCGCACATCGCGCGGCCGGAGCTTGTAATCATTGTTTGCGGAGAGGTGCATCGTCGTGCATTCCATGGCATTCCAGATGACCTTTTTGTCCTTGGTATACTCGCGCATGCGGGTCACTCCGTCGGCCGTCATCCAAGGTTTGCAATAGACCTCCGGTTCATTGGAAGGCGAGTTGAAGGGGTAGATGTCGAAATGGGCAATGTCACAACCCTTGATGTACTCGGGATAATCCTCCACTTTTCTGCGGCGGATGCCGCGACCAACCCAGTTGGTATAGACAACGCCACAGGTCAAGCAGACCAACACCGGGCGCGTGGGATCCTTGGCTTTGATCGCCTCGTAATCGCGGATGATGAACGACGGGGGAATGGGATAGCCGTCCTTGTTGCTTGCAGGTTTGTAGACATCCGGCCAGGCCGCCTTGAGGCGTTCCTCATCCCCGCCCCAGAATTGTTTGAACTTCTTCGGCATATCCGGCTCGTCGTCATGCAACCAGCCGACAATGAGCGGTTCATCGATGTTTTTCAATCCGACTTCGTTCATCTTGCAGATCACCGGCATACCAGCCTTGCGAATGATCTCCAGTTGTTTTTCAGTCGGCCCGGCATACAGGTCGACAATCATATTGATACCGGCCGCCTTGAAGCGGGCGGCGTTTTCCGGCCGCCCTCCCCAGACCGTGATGGGAAAGAAATCCTTGGCCCGGCTGGGACCCCGGCTCCAGCGCTGGTAGGGATTGCCGGCGGCGCCGGCGTTCAGCGAGGTCGGGGCCTTGTTCTCCTCAGCGGCGACCAAGGGGGCCGCGACTAGCGTCAGACAAAATAAAGGCTGCAGGAGCAAGGCAGTGACGGCACGGATGCGTTTCATGGTGGTTCCTTTCTTTCCTCGAAAAAGTTTCCTCGACATTTCCAGACTTCTTCCCTCTGCGAATCATCACCAGAATGGTGGGTTCTATTTGACTGATGATATCAAACGTTTGACGACATCAGCAAGGAAAAAATTCAACACTGACCAGAATATGTGTTTGACGCGCCTTGGACTCCGCGTGTAGTGAAAAACACTGTGCGTCGTCGTTGCATAGCCCGACCTCTCGGCAGTGAAGAGCTTCCCTGCGAAAATCTTGCCTGGGGGAGCTTTTCTCGCCATTCGCGAGGAAACCGTGCGTCATCATCAGCCTGGCCGAGTCGGTGGTCGTCCTGCACGCCCGCGGGCCGAAAGTGTCCCAACCGGGGAAACTGATGAGCCACACACCGACGATCACAACCGATTCCGGGGTGCCCCCGGCGCCAAAGTCGTATTCCGCCAGTTCCTGGGACATGCACAAGTGGGCCATGGGGGCCGGCGCGAACTACTGGATGTACACCCAGTTCGCGACCATCATGCTCGTCTACACCACGGGCTTCAAACTGGATCCGCGACTGGTTGGTATCGCCCTGTTTTTCCCCCGGCTCGTCGACGGTTTGATTGATCCCATTCTCGGACACCTGTCGGACATTACCCATACTAAATGGGGGCGCCGACGTCCGTTCCTCTTTATGACGACCATCCTCGGAGCCTTTCTGGTGGTGGCCATCTGGATGCCATCGACCGCCTGGCCCCAGTGGATGCAGTGCGCATGGCTGACGGTCGGCGCGACCCTGTTATTCTCCACGTGGGGCACTTACACCATGGCGCATCAGGCGTTAGGCTATGAATTGTCAGACGACTACAATGACCGTTCCCGGGTGTTTGCCATTCTCGGTGTTTACGCCGCGATCATGTCCATTGGTGGCGGTTATTACTACTGGACCGCCGTTCAGTTGGGCAATGGGATCCATTGGCCTTTGAAGTTTGCCGGGTGGGAATGGACGCTGGCGATACCGTCGGTGGGTGGCGAGATCAATGGGATTCGCATCCTTTCGGTTTTTTCGGCGGTCATGATTCTGATTTGCGGTTTCATCCCGGTCTTCTTCTGTCGCGAACGTTTTGTCAACGCCAACCGCACGCACGTCAGCCTTTGGCAGGCCTGCCTCACCACCCTGAAATGCCGCCCATTTGCTCTGATCTTGTTGATGCAAATCATCCGGGGCCTGGGGTTGTACAGTGCCTTTGCCGGCTACATCGGTATCTACTACGTCTGTGGTGGAAACAAGTCGTTGTTCCTGGCGGCGCAACAGGGTCTGGGGGGCATCCTCGGTGCCGTGGGCGCCTTCACGATGTGGCCCCTGGCCAAACCTCTGACCCGGCACATTGGCAAACGGTGGGGGATCGTCCTCTGCTCCGGCATCAGTTTTCTGTATGCCATCCTGCTCCCGTTCATCACGATTCCCGGCCGAATCTATCTGCTGGTCTTCACCGGCTTCGCCTTTATGTTTCCAAACATGCTTGCGGGCATGTTTGGATCATCCATTATGCCTGACATCTGCGATATCGATGAATTGTCTTCGGGGGAACGCCGGGAGGGGCTGTTCGCGTCGGTGCAGTCCTGTATCAGCAAGTGGGAGACTTCGATCGCCATGCTGGTCAGCATGTGGGTGCTTTCACTCATCGGCTTCGACGCCGACCTGCCACAACAATCGCCGGCAGTGCTCACGAGAATGCTGTGGTGGGCATTCACTCCGCTGATCATCACCACCGGGGTGACATTTTTCATTGCGTTCAAAATCCCGGTTACCGAGGAATTCATGAATGATGTGCGCGCCCGTCTGGAAAAACGCCGGGCGGAAGCGGCGGCCAAGATGGCTGTTCCCGGCACAACCAGAAACTCATCTGACCGATAAGACTGCCATTCTTCATCGCGCACCCTGGGTCGGGCTGCTCTCTCTGCAAGGCGTTCTCCAAAGACGTACTGAAGATCCATGCCATGTTGTGGGCAGGGATGGCGTTGCCGTCATGCCCCCCGAAGTCGATGACGTTCCCGCCATCCGAACCGAACGGCGAGCGGGCGATGATCTATGTTGCGACAACGGGTGCCCGCTATCGTTTGTCTCCTCCACAGGGTTGAGTAGTGGGATACGGCGCCCCGTTCAGCACTCGCAACTCAAATGCCCCATCCGGTTTCTCGGTCGCCATCCAGAGCGCGGCGTTATCTGGCCAGGTCTCGAACCACGCCGGCTGACGGGTCAGATAGCGAATCAGCGCCACCCCGGCAGCGCCGTGCCCGACCAGCAACACCGTCGCGTCCCGCCGGCCGAAACGGGCGCACAGCAAATCCAAAGTCTTTTTTGCCAAGCCGGCCACCTGCGCCGCATTGGTCGCCGCCAACTCGCAACCGCCTGTTCGATCCGACCGAAGCTTGAAGCACCTTCGTTCCTCTCGCAGCACCCGCAGAGGGGGACCTGGCCGGTCACCAACTCCGGCGTGACCGACGCCGCGTTGAACCAATCATTGCTTTTGCCGCCGCTGACTTCCGTCAGTTCCGGTCAGATCTCCGCCGTGCGCCCGGTGGCCTGCAAGTATGGGAAGATCGTTTGCCGGGTCCGCCACGTCGGACTGACGGCGATGAAATCGAACTTGTACGCCAGCAGATTGGTGGTCACGCCGCGCACCTGCGCTTCGCCCTCCGGCGTGAACATGTCGGTGTGGCCGACCCAAACCGGCCACTCATTCGTCGGGATCCCGCTTGCGACAAATTTCGCGACCACATTGTGACCGGCTTCGGCGTGACGCAGATAATAAATCTTCAGGTTCGCCTGCGCCACACTCGCCAAGCTTAACCACAAGACCACCCCGTTCCACTGAAGAAGTTTTCTCATGGCCCAACTCGAATTTTGAATGCCCACCATGGGATGTTCGTTTCCCAATCTCGGTCGAGCGTTCCCAGTGAATCGGCTCCGGTTCCCAAGCGGCAAGTTACATTATTATAGATTCAGCCCGCCGTGCCCATGGGTGTGATAAACGCCGTCCCCGTGATGGTGCGTATGACCGCCTTCCACAACGAGGCGGCATTTCAAATCATTTTGCGCTTCCTGCAGCTGTTTGACCATGCGCTTGCGGGTTGCCTCATCGAAGCAGGTGGCGATGGTCTGCATGTACTCGATTCCACCGGAAACCAACGCCAGCATATGCTCCATCGCCGGACCATCAAACGCCCGCCGATCGCCGCAGGTGATGTAAACCGGTGAAGTGTGGGCCACAGGGAAGACGAATTGCCAGGATTGCGGCGGCTTGCGTTGTCCGCGGCAACGCGCGGCGAGCCAGCCGCTGCCGGTGATCGGCACGCGCTCTTTGAGTTCGAGCCGCCGCTGGCCGCGGCGGCTGGTGGTCTGCGCGATGACTTTGCCGTTGGACAAGATCTCCAGGGCGCAGAGCGGCACGAAGCCTTCCGCCCAAGCCCGCACCTCGACGGAGCCGCCACGGGCCGTCATGGCAATCGCCTCGCCGACGTTCTGGCCATCGACGGTCATGTCGATGAGCGGGCCGTTGCTGGAGAAGGTCCGACCTTTTTTTACTGCGGCGGCCCAGGCATCGTAGGTGAAGGGCCGGTTGGGATCCAACCGGGCGTAGGTCCGCTGCCAGCCCAGTGCCGTCTGCGGTCCCATCTTGTCGGTCCCGCCGCACACGGCCAGGCGATAGCCGCAGTTGAGATACCGGTACCACTCCTGATACGGAAACTCCCATTGGATGGGGAGTTCGACGGCATCCACCAATCCCTGCAGGATCGGCAGAGGATCTTCCGTGTGTCCACATTCCGGGAAATGCGGACGGATGACCACGCCGCCTTTGGCGCGATTCTCCCGCGCCCAGTCCGCGAGCAGCCGCACGTCGGGGTCGCCCAGCCACGCCTCGGCCGGCCCACCGCCACACATGGGATAGACCGGCTGCGGCCCCTTCGTGCCCAGCATCGACATGTGGCCCAGCATGTGATTGCGGTTTTCCGTGCCGACGAAAACGATCGTGTCATTTTCCACCACGCCGGGCCGGCCGGTGAGATCGCCGACATTGGAAAACATCCGGCCCCACTGCGAGGCCAGCAGGTTGATGACGTTGATCCCCTCGGCCTGTCCCTCCAGCCACGCCGTGTGCGGGCTGAGGTAATGCACGTGGGTGTCCGCCGTGACCCAGCCTTGTTTCCGCAGATTGGTCCAGCGATCAATGCGCAGGTCGAGCTCCTTTTGCCCGGGACGGATGGTGACCTTGCAGCGTTTCGGCTCATACTCGAAACCTTTGCTGACCTCCACATAGAGATCGCCCACCGGCAGGTCCGTTGTGAAATCGCCATTGACATAGGCATGACCGCGCCCGCCGGTGAGGATATCAGCGCCGTAACTGTTGTGCCTGATTTCATCATGATGGCCGTAAGGGGCAATGTAGTTGCCACGCGGACCTGAAATGTGAATCCGCACCGGCGTGGGTTTCCCGGTGGAGGAGTCGATCACGCGCACCTGCATCCATTGTCGCTGTTGATCGAGGATTTCGAGACTGGCCGTCCCTGAAACACTGCGCCCCTCGCGGAAGGCCTCGCCCAGATTGAAAGCGTGCGTTCTCACCTTGCCGTCCTGCTCCAGCCCCACGGTGACTGTGGCATCCGCCGCGCCCGTCAGGTGCAGTATTTTTTCGCCTCCATCCATCGGCTCGCTGACGCCGGGCTTGTTCAGCCATTCTTTGGTGCGCGGCGCATTGGCGGTCTCGATCCGTGCCACCACACCGAGATCCGCCTCGGCCTGAATCACTTGGGCCGGAGCGCCGGCGACTTTCACCCGGTACGCCCGACGCGGCAAATGGGTCAACGGATGGGCCGTCCCCCGGTAAAGCGTCAGCGCTGCCACCAGCAAATAGGATTCGCTCAGCCCGCGAAGGGTGAGCGACTGCAGCGGCTTTCCAGGGTGCGGGTTGGGCATGGCATAGAGTAGCGGCCCGTTGGGATTGCGGTTCCGCAGCCCACCCCTGATTTCAAAATGCTGGAGATTCTCCGGTGCGACGGTCTCATCCCCAGACTGCCACATGTCCCAAGGCACGGCCAGCCACGAGGGCCCCGGGCTTTCGGCTTCATGGATACCGACTTCAAACCGCGCACGGATCAATTGGACATGCCGGGTCCCGTCCCGGTATTGCAGTTCGTATTCACCCACGACCAGGCCTTCGTGCGGGTCCTGTGGCCGCGCGGACTCTATTGACTGAATCCATTCATGCAGAAAGCAAAGGTAGGTGGCCGTTCCTTGCAGCGGAACAGTGATCTCGCTTTCGTCCTTGGCCACAGAGAGCAGACGTCGGCCACGCTTGCCGGCAAGAGCAAAAGGGATGCCCCAAGCCGTCTGTCGTCCCACAGGATACCAGCCCACCCGCCGGCGCACCTGTTCGCTGTATGAATCTTTTCGTCCACGATCCGACCAGTTCAAATACTTGGATAGATCAACAATTCGAGTGTTCATTTTTCAATAACGGGTTTGCAGATTATATCGCAGAGAACTTTTCCGGTGTCCAGCCTTTGTTTCACATTAGCTTCGCTTCAATCCCCAGCAACTTGAAGGAGTTCGTTGACCCAATCGCCGTAGCAGCCGTGGATGTGGTTGCAGGGGAAGGTCGCCAGAAACTTCTCAGCCAGGCATTGCAGCTTCGCGAACGCAATGGGCCACTCCGGTGTAACCGTCGCGCCTTTCTTCAGAGCCACCTCACGGGGGAACTCGACGAATTCCGCCGGCACGATGGCCAGCCAATACCGGCCGTTCTTGCGCGCCAACCGCGCCAGCGTCACCGGACCGGGCGCGGCGAAGTGATGCACGCTGGCGCCACCGGCCGGGTAGTAGCTGCTCTCGGGGTAGAAGGTGACGGGCTTGAGGTTCTCGGCCGGTTTCTTGGACTTGCCGGCGAAATAGGTGGCGTGGGTGTCGGAGTTGGAGAAGTACCAGACGTCGTCTTCCTTCTCGTAATGCCGCACATCGGCAAATAGCACCGGATCGCCGGTGATGTGCTTGAAGATCTGCATCGTCAATGCCCCGTCCATAACTACGATTTCCCGGCAAGATACGGAATGGTTAGCGGGCCTTGCGGCAGCACGGCAATGCGCGCATCGGGACCCAGCGCTGCCAGACGCTGCCCGACAGCCGCCGCAATATCGTGGCAGGCTGTGAGATGAACGTTCCGGAGCGTTTCGTCCGGCAATGAACTATAGACCTGCACCTCCACCTGGCGTTGGATCACCGCCAGGATCTGCGTCTGCCACTGTTCGGCATAGCGAAAGCCCGGCGACTCGATCTTGGCCAGCAATTCCTCCAGACCGGAGACACTGCGCAACAGGGTGTCATACGGGCTGCCGGCGGGCACGCCTTCGCGGCATTCGGCGGCCACAATCAGCAGCCCGCCCGGTTTCACGATGCGCGCACCGGCGCTCAACCCTTTAACGCTCTGGTAAAGATTCAGATCCAGCGGATAGCCGCTGTTCGTCGTAATCACGATGTCGAATGGCGCGTCCACCCGCTGCATGGCCGTCTGCCGGACAAACGCGCACCCCTCCCGATGCGCCAGAATCAAGTCGCCGGCGAACACCCCGGTAATGCGGCGTTGGACGTCGAGGGTAACATTGAGAACAAAGCTCGGGCCCGCCCGCAATGCGATATCACGGAGTTCCTCCCAAAGCGGGTTGCCTTGGGTGATCCCGAAGGTGGCCTGCGGGCTGCCGATGTTTCTGGCGCCGTGGTTGCTCATTACCGTTTGAAGGCCGGCCGTGCCGGGCATGATCCCTTTCGGACCGCCGCTGAACCCGGCGAAGAAATGCGGCTCGATGAATCCAGTGATGATCCGCACATCAGCGCCGACCACATGTCGGTTGAGCAGGGCCGGGGTTCCATCGCGCGTCGTTCCAACCTGGACGAGTTCATCCGGGTTCTCAGGCTCGTGATTGACGACAGTGTAATTGGCCACAACTTCGGGTGTGAGCATTCGTTGAAGCTCGGCACGGGTGTTGGGGCGATGGGTTCCCAGTTGATTGACAAGGATGATGTCGTTCCGGGGGATGTGCGACAGATGGGCCAGCACCCACGGGATGATGCGCTCGTTCGGGGTGGCCCGGGTCATATCACTGAAGGTAATACAGACCTTGGCCCCCGGTTTGATCCATGTCTTCAGCGGCTTCGCCGCGATCGGATGGTCCAGGGCGTTGATCACCGCTGCCCGCTCATCCAACAATGCGGTAGCATGGCCGGGTTCGATAACCGTGGTGCAAGCCTCGGGCAATTCAACGGACAGCGTGCCCGACCCATAGGCGAGTTCAATCTTCATGATTTCTTTCTCGACGGGAGCAGTGAAGCCTGCATCACCGGTTGAACTCCTCGATGGCTTCGAACATTGCCATGACGTTCTGTGGCGGGACTTCGGGCAAAATGTTGTGGATCGTATTGAAGATGAAGCCGCCGCCGGGGGCGAAGATTTCGAGGCGACGCTTGACGTGTTCCTTCACTTCCCGCGGCGTGCCGCGATTGATGACGGTCCGCGTGTCGCAACCGCCGCCCCAGAACGTGATGTCTTTGCCAAACTCCTTCTTCAGTCGTGCCGGCTCCATGTCCCGGCAGGTCGTTTGTACGGGGTTGATGACATCATACCCCGCTTCAATCAGGTCGGGCATGAGGGAATAGATCGAGCCGCACGAATGGAGAAACGTCTTCATCTTCGAGTGCGTGTGGACATAAGCGCAAAGCTGTGTGTGGCGCGGTTTGAACAGCTTGCGGTAAATCTCCGGCGCCATGAACGGACCGCTGTCCATGCCGAGGTCGTCGCCAAAGCGCAGGATGTCCACCACGTCGCCGACCGCCTCGCAGACCTTGGTCAGCCCGGCCAGGTGAATCGCCAGCAGCGCGTCGAGAAGCTTCTCCACCTGTTCTGGCTCGGTGTAGATGTCCATCAGGAAGTTGTCCATCCGTCGCAGGAAAGTTCCCCATTCAAAGAGATTGCAACCACACACGATCATCAACGCGCGATCCGTCGTCTGGCGCAACGCGAGGGCGCGTTGACGGAGTTGTTGCCAGAAGTCCGTCTCGCCCGCGTGATCCCACGGACTGTGGGCGAACGCCGCCCAGAGAACCTTGCCCATCTCGGCGCGCAAGCCGGAGTAGTCGGTCGGATAACTGTCGAGGTATGGGAAATACGTCTGGTCGTAGAACGTCCCACCCGCCGGCATGTGGGCCAGATCGAGGCCGTCTGGGTGGCGGGCGATAAACGAGCCATCGGGCTGTGGTTCTGGATGGAACCAGACCGGGTATTGGGCGGCTTGGCCGTCGGTTGTCTGGATGTCGTACCAATCCGATGGCGCGGTGTTAAACGCGCGGCCCACATCGACCACGTCAATCTTCAGCCGGTCGAGCACGGGTTCTTCGGGCTGCGCGAGCTGCTGGACAACATCGTAAATCTGCGTGTGGCCGGTGGTAATGCCGAGGTGGCGTTTCAGGTTGCCGTAGGCGATGGCGGAGATGCCGGAACTCGGCGTCGCGCCCAGGTCCACCGGCACGCAGTCGGGTTGCTGGTGTTCGATGGCGGCAAGGACGCGTTCGCGCGATGTCATGGTGTTATCGAGTGATTAATTGGCCGTGATGACGGCTCCTGCGCCGGTATAGAGGCGGAGCGGGCCATCCAGTTCAACCTTCACCACGGTGGCGTCGGAGTCGAGTTGGCGCTCCGGCATCTCAATCCAGAGGATGCCCGGCAGACCCCACGCACCGTCGAGTTTGCGATACTTGACTTCGGTGTCGCCCAGAATCGTCACCCGGCGAATCTTGTTGTAGATGCCCTTGACGGCGATTTCGTCGTACGGCCGGTCGAAGCAGACGAGGTAGAGAACATCCTTGGCCTGGTTCAATGTCGAAGCCCCGTAGAAATGTCCCGGCGGCAACCCGGCCACGCTGCCATAAATCGCCTCGCCATGTTTGCCCAGCCAGCGCCCGATCCCCTTGAGCACGTTGACCTGCTCGGGTTGAATCGTGCCGTCGCTCATCGGTCCCACATCGAGCAATAGATTTCCACCCATGCCCGCGCACTCAGCCAGCATCCGGATGCACTGGCGGACGGTTTTGAAATTACGATCGGATTTCCGGTATCCCCAGGAGTCGTTGAGGGTGACGCAAAATTCCCACGGGCCGGCCGGTGGCGTCATCGGAATCGACTGTTCGGGGGTGCCATAATCGCCCGACGTTCCCATGCGGCTGTTCAGGACGGCCTGGGGAGCCCACTGGGTCAGTTGCTCGCGTAATTCCGGGAAACGCCACTGGTGGGGATCGCGTTCCCAGTCGCCATCAAACCAGAAGAGATCGGGGGCATACCGGGTGCAAAGCTCGTGGAGTTGGCCACGATGAAACGCAAGGAAACGCTCCCAGGCAACCGGATCCTCCGCGCGTCCAATGGGAGTGGCGAAGGAGCTATTGACTTTCACTGCGTCTTTCACGTGTTGCGGTACGTCGGGCCAAATGCTCGCGTAATCGGGATGACTCCAATCGAGGTGCGAAAAATAGAGTCCCACTTTCAAATTGCGTTTCCGCAGCGCCTCACAATACGGCCCCACCAAGTCACGCCCGGCCGGTGAACCGTCCTTGGCGTTCAAGCGACTGAGCTTGGTATCCCACAAGGCAAACCCGTCATGGTGTTTGGTGGTCAGCACCGCATAGCGGGCGCCGGCCTGTGCGAACAGATCAGCCCAAGCCTCGGGGTCATACTTGGCCGCGGTAAAGGTGGCCGCCTGCGCCATGTAATCCTTGTAGGAAATCTCTTTGTTAAAAAACGCCCAAGACTCGCTGGTGTCGCCGGCACAATAAATCCCCCAGTGGATAAAAATCCCAAACTTCGCTTCGGGAAACCATGGTTGCATCATATTGAATCAATCCTGTTGTTTGTTGTTGTCTTGCCGCGCGGGGACACCCTACCCCCGCGTTGGATACCACATTTTATGAGAGTGGTTCGTGAGTTTTGTGTTCCCCCTGCAATGAAGCACCGGCGCCGTGGGGCAATCCGTCGCGGAAAGTGCCAAACCACCGGTCCAGGGGGATGGCCGATTCACCATAATTGCACTCGAAGTACCGGTGGTGCAGGTAATGAAAGTACGAGCCGGTCGGCAGTCTGCCGTTGAAGAGTGGCCCCTCGAAACCGTGGTGGCCGCCGGCCGGCGTGAGCGCGGTGTGCTGCGCATTGAACAGGAAGTGCACGGGATGCGACGGAACAATCCAATGGATCAGGACCACGCTGAAGTACAGGAGGTGCTCAATCGGATGCATTGCCAGGCCGGACCAGGGACCGGGGTTGACGTTCTTGTGATGGAGATAGTGAACGGTCTGGTAGAGCGGCTTGACGTGGATCAGGCGATGAATCCAGTAGAAGTGAAACTCGCGCCAGAAGGGAATCGCGCACAGCCATACCGCACAGTAGATTGGATGTTCCGCCCAACTCACATACGGCACATGCCCGTTTGCCGCCGCCCACATGTACGCCGCCTCATAAGCAGTCCAGATCGTGCAGCCGCTGACGCAACTCCAGAAGATATTGTCCCAAATCTGATTGCGAAACAGAAAATTGCGGTCGCCCGTCCGCAGCCAGCGCGCGTCGTACTTGCGTGCCGTGCCCTGGAGCTTGAGCATGTACAGAATGAGATGCCACCCACCCGCCGTCAACCACAGCAGACCGAGGTTGCGCAGGTACATTTGGGCGATCCAGTCCCACCGGCATGTCGCGCACCTCACCAGGGCTGGTTGGAGGTAAAACCAAGTCAGCAATGTGATCAACAGGTACACCGAGTTCCACGGCCAGAGGAAGCCGGGGTAGGACAACAGCCACTTGATCGCATCCTTGGGTTTGGGCGGCCAGACAAAGAGCGGCGCATACTTCACGGGATATGGCGGTCGCCATTCACCCTTGGCGTTGCGCCCCTCAGGGGCGAGGTTTGGCGCAGGTGTCGTTCTGGTAGGCGTTGTCATCGTAACCTCAATCCATGTGAAAGACTTCTTCCATGCCGGCCCACCACTCACCCTTCTGCCGGTCACGGAGGGGTTGCTGGCAGGGGCCGCAGTAACTCCACCACTTTTGCGTGGTCGGATCCGCCGCCATTTTCTTCATGTCCGCGGTAAAGTTCCTGCCGGTGTACTCGAAATAACTAAACAGATAGTACCGGCCGCCCGGGAGTTTTCGCAGGTAGATTGAGTAGTTGCGGATGTTGCACTGCCGGATCATCTGCAACACGCCCGGCCAGACGGCGGCATGCAGTTTCTTGTACTCCGCCAGCTTCGTTTTGCGGACTCCGATAAGAGAGCCATAGCGTTTCATCATCTGATTTTCCTTCCGGCATTGAGGATCTGCTCCATCGTCTGCGTCAATTTCATTTGTTGGTGATGAGATACCGTGTCACCGCCCTGCTCCACGCATCCCCAGACTGGATTCTCGACTCCGTGAGGATGCTCACGAACGTGCTCCGTCAATTGTATGGGGTCGTCCACCAATTTCAATCCTCTCCCCACCACCCGAGATTGGACACCGTTCGCTTCCCTTGGCTGATATCACTGAATGTCCTCCGATTCATTATGCGATCACAGGTTGCGAAGCTCCGCCTGGCTGAGCGGGTCGATGCAGCGCGACAGGAGCTTGGCTTCGCCCCCGGGACGGATTACGTTACCGGCGTAGTTAATCAGATTGACCAAGATGCGCCGGGCGACCGGGCTTTCCTGGACCGAGTTGAGAATCCGGAGCTGCGAGACGATGATGTGCCCGCGCCCGAGGGGGAGAAGGTAGAGGCCGGCGCCCCAGAAATAGTTGGCCGGCCGGGTCCAACGGTGCATGGAAAACACCCCCCAGAGGACTTCGCCTCCCGCCGCGACGACGTCTGCGCCCCGGTCGAATTTGTCCGGCTCCACGTCGGCATAGACAAAGTCCGAGACGGTGTTGACGGGCAGCCCGGCGAAGATGGGATGCTTCCGGATGTAACTGAATGTCGTCAGGACAGGCTCGTGCCGCAGGAGCCAAGGGAAAAGCGCCTCGTAGAGGAGCAGACATTCCGGCTCGAACAGGATGGCACACCCGCCCAACTGCACGATCTTCTTCAATTGTCCGAAATCTTCCGTGATCAGGGCCCGGTCGGGATATTTCTCCCGCAGATCCATGAGGATTGGGATATTCTTATTGCGGTAATTATTCCCATACAGATCGGTCTCGACGCCCAGGCCGGTCAATGCCTGTTTCAGGGTGGCCTTGGGATCTTTGATGGCCACGCGAGGAACGTGGCACTGCCCGACATCGATTACCGCAAACTCCATTTTGTCGACGTGGTGGAGGCGGTTTGCCCCGGTCAGGGTCGTGCGAATGTTGTAGCGTCCCGCGGGCAGAGGCGATTTCGATTTCCCGTTAAAGACCGTCTGGACGGCGGCGCGGGCGCGGACCGTGCCCTGGGCGCAGCGTTCCAACGAGCGATTGTCCCTGGTGATTTCGACCTTGTAGGAATAGGTCGGCCCCCGCTGCGTTTCGTTGACGAGACGGGCATCGACCTGAACCCGTTTTCCGGCTTCGACCAGTCGCGGAGTGACAAAGGGAACAAGCAGGGGGGTTCGCACGGCGCTGACCAGGGCGTGAAACATCGGCTTGGGCTCGCGCCAGACGTCGGTGGCGCCGAAGAGCTCCCCACTGGCATCGGCCAATTGGCAGAAACAAAGCCCCCCGAGATTGGCGTTGACGCGCATGGCGCTGGTGACGAGCCGCATATCATCGGCGCGCTTCCGGTTGGCTTCCTCAATGAGGCGATCGACGGTGCCGAAGGTGTCGGCCAGTCGGGCTTGGGAGAAACCATGGCACAGGGATTCGAAAAAATCCTTGTGCAACTGATAATCCTCGAGGCCGAGTCGTCGTTCCTTGGGTGTGTAACCTTGCAGGACCCTGCGAAAATTCGGGGGCGTTTCGGGCGCGCCGTATTCGCTGACAAAGAGGGCCATGCCATGGGCATCTCGGGAACGATAGGTGATGAGGGCCTTTTCCGAGGCCGGCAGTTTGCAGTAGGCATGGATGTCGAGGAAATTTTCCATGCGGGTTGAATTGGGGAGCATGATGGCAGCCATCCCCTCGGGAACAGGTTGCGCCTTGGATTTCTTTTTGGCGTCTTTTGCGGGCTCACCAATGTAGTAGCCGCCGGAAGTGTTGATCATCAGGCGGGTGGAATCAATTGCGCGGGCCTGCCGGGCCAGGCGCGCGGTCAGGTCGATGACCTGCGGGATACTGAACCCGAGGAAATGAAACGCCTCGTTGAGCAGGCACCACATGATGATGCTCGGGTGATTCCGGTCGCGGGCCATCATCTCCTCGATCGCACGCCGGCAACGCCCCTCGGTCGGCGGCGTGTTGATGATCCAGCCGATGGCCGGCTCGCCGAGGATCAGGATTCCCATCTCATCCGCCAGATCCAGATAGTACGGCGGCGGCGGCTGCAGGTGGGTACGGAGGAAGTTGAAGCCATGGTCCTTGATCAGTCGCAATTCCTTGCGGGCCATGGCGGGGGTTTCTGGGAAAATCAGAGTGCGTGGATACATTCCCTGGCCGAGGAATCCCTTCATGACAACGGGACGTCCGTTCAGGAGGAAGCGTCCTCTCGAAATCGTGAATTCCCGCATGCCGAAACGCACCTGGGTGCTGTCGATCGGCTGCGCTTTTCCGAGCAGGGTAAACTGGGCGACATAGAGGAACGGATCCTCCACCGACCAAAACCTGAACTTCTTGAAGCGCATCGAGACGGTGACGATATTGTCGCCTTTTTTCAGGCGCACCTTGATATTCTTGGCGGCCACAGGATTGGCATCCGGACCGCCCTTCCACGGGATCACGCACCCAGCCAATTCATAGGTGCCGGCGGGGCCGTCATGGTGAATGGTGACTTGGAAGTCGGCCTTGTTCTGGAACGGCAACGGCTGGACATAGACATCCTGGATGAACGTGCGTTCGGTGACAGTGAGAGAGACACCTTGCCAGAGACCACCGAAATTATAATACCAACCGGCTTTGCCGACGGGGATGTTGCTCTGGTTTAAGGGCGCACCGCAGCGGAATCCCTCGATTTCGCGGTCCATGGGGGGATTAATGATGCGGACCACCAGCCGGTTTTCTCCGTGGCGAACGACTTGGGAAATGTCGAATTCGAACGGCGTATGCCCGCCTTCATGGGCGCCGAGCCGGCGCCCGTTCAGCCAGCATTCAGCATAATACTGGGCGGCGCCGAAGCCCAAGCGAATGCGGCGACCCTTCCAGCGCTCAACACCTTCGAAGGTGGTTTGGTACCACGCGACACCGTCATACTTCGGTTGGACGAGTTCGATCACCCCCGGGACCGCGATCTTTTTCACCGGCCGTGGTAGGTCTTCAAACCAACGCTTCCGTTTGCCGATGTCGTTTGGATCAAACACCAGGTCCCAAGTGCCATCCAGGACAACCTGTTCGCGACAGTCCTTGACGCGATCGATTGTCGGGCAACCGGAACGGAGTTCAGACATGTTGGTTTGGCTGGAGGTTGACATGATAGACTCTGGTTGACTGATGAGATTCCAAGACGGTACAGGACCGGTCAGGTCATATTTCTCCGGCAATTCAAAATAGATTTACTGCCTTTGGATTCCATGTAGCAGGCTGTCTGCGCGATCGCAATAAGGTTGTGGTGAATGTTCCAAGATCGCTCGAAATCCGTCTGCCCGCTGTCGGGTGTCATCCGCCGACATTTCTCCACTGGCTCACCTTCACGGTCCGCGCGGGGTATTGAATTTCATCTTCCATCAAACGTATAATACATGGAGGAATCTGCAAGCAAATTATTTAGTCGATCCTGAAAAAGTGGTTTAAGGGATGTTCGTGAGCGGGTAAGAGTTGGAGCAAGCAGCGCCGAGTCGCCAGCAGAGACTCCAACCAATCGAGACCAACGAAAGCTCGCAGGAGCTTCCTCAAGTTGTACCCGCAGGCGCTCAACACTGCGTTGAGTTGATCGCCCACACGACCCTTCAGCTGATTGCGCTCCATCCGATGCTCCGACTGCAAGTGTCCAATCACCGGCTCAATCGCCGCCCGCCGATTCATCCACCGCCGTAAACTCCTCGCCAGAGGCCGGCGCTGGCGCGGGACGATGTGAATCTCCGCCGCGCCATCCGCGTAATCCGTGGTTAAATTCCGAGGTATTTGTCCCGGCCCCTTACCAGCGCCTCAATCTTCCGGTCAGCCACGGAACGCTTGAGCATCCAGAATCCGCAGTCGGGGTGCACCCATTTCACGCGACCGGAGCCAACGACCTTCTCGACGTTCTCAATGCGCTTGGCAACTTCATCGGGCGTTTCGACATGATTGACTTTGATGTCAATGACGCCGACGCCGAGCGCGATCTTCGGGTCGATCTCCTTCAAAGCCTGCAAGTCCGACGCGGGCCGGTGAGCGAGTTCGAGGACGAGATGGTCACAGTGGAGGCTGTTGAGGAAATCGAGGAGCGGTTTCCATGCGCCTTTCTGAATCGTCTGACCACCGTAGTTGCCGAAACAGAAATGCACGGCGCGTTCGCACTTGATGGCATCGAGCACGACGTTCATCGAACGCGCGGCCATCGGCGCATCGGCGGGATTGCCGGGGATATTGGCTTCGTCTACCTGAATGCAGGCGCAGGGCAAACCCGGCATTTGCGCGGCGATCACTTCGGCCAATCCCATCAGCATTTTCTCAAAGCTGCCGTAATGTTTGTCCATCAACGTCCGCGCGAGCATGTACGGACTCGTGACGGTGAACTTGAATGGTCCGCCGGCAACGCTCGCAGCGCGTTGACAGTCGCTGAGCAAATCGAGCCCGCCCTCGCCCACCGGACCGGTCACAACACCGGCCGGCTTCCGACGGAAGCTCATTGGGGCATGCCGGCAAAATTCCTCAGCCGTCGAGCGACCGAGCCGGCGTTGGATGCCGTCCATCGGGCCGATGAAGTATTCGATCATGCCGTTGGTGTCGGGATGATTCACGTCAAACCGGTACAGCTCGCCATCGGTCGGCAGATCAATGCCGGCACGACGTTGCAAACTGAAGACGACGCTCGTGGCATCGATGACGGCTTGTTCGCTCGGCAATGCCGCGAGCCAATCGAGGACCGGGTATGAACCGACGGTGGTTGTTTGGATGCTTGGTTTCTTCGCCATGTTAATTCATCTCCTGCCCGACGGTTACACTGAGTGCGCTGCCGGTGATATAGCTGGATGCATCGCTCGCAAGAAATCTGAGTGCCTTGCAAATGTCCTCGTAGGCACAACCGCGTTTCATTGGAACTTGGTTCATGGAGGTTTGCCGGACTTTGTACACGTTACTGAACTAAACTGATCGATGGCATGATTACTGGCGGACGCGCAACAAAGTTGCT